>NZ_JAMYUM010000002.1:0-428389 GCF_040322975.1 Mesorhizobium sp. M0074 | reverse complement strand
GCCGGAAAAGTTGGCTGTTCAGCGATACCGTCGACGGAGCCAGGGCCAGCGCCGTCATCTACAGCCTGATGTTGACCTGCCGCGCTTGTGGCGTCGAGCCGTTAGCCTGGCTGCGCCACGTCCTCACCGAATTGCCTCAACGCAACGAGGACGCTGATATCTACGATCTGCTGCCCTTCAACTTCGCCAAAGCAACAGCAGTCTGATCAGACCAGATACCGTTCCCGATTCGAAGGCCATCCGTCGAAAGCGCCGGCGTCAACGTGCAGGGAAAATCGCGCTTACGCATTAACCGCCTCCGGCCTCCCCGGCTCATGGCCGCAGCTCAACTCATCAACGCAGCGTCGAAAGGACACTTCGTAAGCTTCTCATAGCCGTCTTCTGTTATCAGGACCTGCTCTTCAAGTTTTACCCCTTCACGGCCTCCAACGGCACCAACGTAAGCCTCGACACACAAAGTCATGCCAGGCTCAAGAGCATAGTCAAACGCTCCTGGAATAAAGTCTTCAGGGTAGTAGATTGCAGGATATTCGTCGCACAGCCCGATGCCATGGATCATTATGCCGTATCGCTGATCAACGAATTCTTTCGGCAATTTATGGCCCCGCTGGGTGAGTTCAGTGAATGAGATGCCCGGCTGCAAGAGTTCCATGTTGGTCGTAATGTGCTCGAGAGCGATGGCGTGGAGTCTGCGTTGTTCATCGCTCGGGCGCCCATCACCGCAAAACCAGGTTCGCGAAAAGTCCGCGCACATACCGTATGGTCCCACCATATCGGTATCGAAGGCCACCAGATCTCCTGCTGCTATCCTTCGCGGTCCTGCTTCCTGCATCCAGGGATTTGTCCTCGGGCCAGAAGTGAGTATTCGTGTCTCGATCCATTCACCTCCGCGCGCAATGTTTTCAGCATGGAGAACTGACCACAATTCAGTTTCTGCAATACCTGGTCGCAAAAGCTGGCGCATTTTCGCAACCGCAATTTCGCACGTTGCCAGGGAGCAGCGCATGGCATTGATCTCGTCGATACCCTTTACAGCCCTTGCATGCTCCATGAGTTGCATACCGTTGCAGATTTCGATGCCGGCGGCGTCCAGCGCGCGCAAGCCGGGGATCTCGATCTTGTCGACCGCAAGTCGGCGGTTCTTGCCTCCATGGGTTCGTAACAGCTCATCAATTTGCCCTGCAAAATCCTTGGCAACGGCTTCCTCTTGATCGCCAGACACGAAATAGTAAAAGCCCGCACCGCCCGCGCGAATCTCGTTCACCAATGGCAGATGCTCCGAAAGGTGCCCGCAACGATGGAAGTCCCAAAGAACAACGTATCCATCGGCTGAAACAAAAACAGCACGTGATGGATTGTGCATGATCCAAAGATGCATGTTCGAGGAGTCAGTTGCATATCGGATGTTCAGTGGATCGAAGCACAGCACGCCGGCGTAATCCCGTTGGCGCAGTTGCTGCACGATACGGTCTAGACGGGTTTTCCTCATCCGTTCCAGGTTTGGAGGAGTGAGGCCTAGCGCTGCCCACTCGGCGAAAGCGACATCTGTCGGTCCGATCTCCACCCGATCGTTTTCGTCTATGGTTCCATCCGGCTTCAGCGCCGTCGCCCGGCGCGTCGGATCAATTTTGTTCTTCGCGACCGAAAACGAGGACATTCTTGATGATTCCTACTGCTGAAGATGTGTCGGTGTACTGCCGAGTTGACGGATTTCGCTCGGGACTCCGCGCTGCTGAAGGCGGAAAATATTGCCCGGCATACGGTCCATTCATCCTGGACTTGTACGCTATCAGCCTCGACAAGCACTTGGATTGAGGCCGAAGGCCTGGCGGAAGCATTTCGAAAAATGCGAGGCCGACGCGAAACCGCATGCGATTGCGATCTCGACAACGGGCAACTCTGTCTGTTCAATGAGACGCTTGGCGCGGCTAAGTCTCAAATGCAGATAGAATCGCATGGGAGACCACGTCGTTGACTGCTGGAAAAGCCGTTCGATCTGACGCTGGGAGCGGCCGACGCATTTTGCGATGTAGCGGAGCGGCAGTGGATCCTCAATATGCTCCTCCATGATTTGAATGACGTCTGCAAGCGACTTGCAGATGCCGGTTTCACCAGCATTGACGGTCGATTGTCTATCTGAAGCGGGACGCCAATGGCCGGCAGTCGTATGTCGGCAGACAGCCAACGCGATGTCTCTGCCAAGGCGCTCGCTGATCACCTCCATAACGAGGTCGAAGGACGCGAATTCTCCTGCGCAAGTCAGGAGGTGAGGATCGCGAACGAACAGTTGGTCGGTAACCTGGAGGCGGCCGAACTTTTCCGAGAGGGCGGCCCTCTGGTTCCAATGGATTGTGCAAGCGGTATCGTCGAGTAATCCGCTTTCCGCCAGCAGCCATGTGGCGGTACCCAACGCCGCGATTGGAACCCCTTGCCGCTTGCAAAGCCGAAGAATCTTCGTGAGGGAAGTCGACATCTGCTTTTGGACCGGCTCGCCCGCGCAGACGATGACCATGCTTGGTCCCCTGCCGGACTGAATGCATTCTCCAATGCCGGCAAAATTACCGCCGACCGAAAGGATAAACCCGCTGGCGCATTCGACTGGCTGGCCATCCGGGCTCGCAATCGTCCACTCGAAGGCGGATCGTCCGGAGATCGAATTGGCAAGGCGAAGCGGATCCACGAAGGAAGAAAGGCCGAGCTGAGAAAATCCCGGAAGTGCAAGAATGACCAGTCGGTACACGTCGTGGGTGTCGATCACCTGCCGGCTGGGATCCCACCCCACGATCCTCGAACTGTCTCCTGCTGAAAATGGCGCATTCATAAGGTCATACATCCTCGTTGACGGTCATCAACATCGAGCGGGCGTTGGCACCAGCGTCTTGCAGGATGGATACCGCCGCCATCAGCCGCGGACGTTGTGCTTGCGCTTCATGAAGTCCTTGGCGGTTTCGACTGCCACGGCCGCATCGCGGCAATAGGCATCGGCGCCGACGGCCTTGCCGAATTCCTCGTTGAGCGGCGCGCCGCCAACCAGCACGACATAGTCGTCGCGAATGCCCTTTTCCTTCATCGTGTCGATGACGACCTTCATGTAGGGCATGGTCGTGGTCAGCAGTGCCGACATGCCGATGATGTCGGGCTGGTGCTCTTCAATCGCTGCCATGTATTTCTCGACCGCATTGTTGATGCCGAGGTCGATGACGTCAAAGCCGGCGCCTTCCATCATCATGCCGACCAGGTTCTTGCCGATGTCGTGGATGTCGCCCTTGACGGTGCCGATCACCATCTTGCCCTGCTTGGGCGCGCCGGTGGCGGCGAGCAGCGGACGCAGGATGAACATGCCGGCCTTCATGGCGTTGGCCGACAGCAGCACCTCGGGAACGAACAAGATGCCGTCGCGAAAATCCTCGCCGACGATACGCATGCCTTCGACCAGCGCCTCGGTCAGCACATTGTACGGCACCCAGCCACGCTTGATCAGGATGTTGGTGCCTTCCTCGATCTCTTCCTTCAACCCGTCATAGAGGTCGTCGTGCATCTGCTGCACCAACTCGTCGTCGGAAAGCTCGGAAAGGATGATCTCGTCGTCGGCCATGTCGGGTCGCCTCACGCATAGTTCAAAGGAGGTCGGTACCCCATGCTCGATGGGGCACCGACCAGGCTTCCGGTTGGAGCCTCGGGAGTCTGCTAGGCTGCCAGCCAGACTTTCTGCAAATCCATCTGGAAAGTCTGGTGGATTGCATAGTTCTGAACTTTTTTGTTCATGTGACCAAAGAGGCTTTGCCAGAACGGCTGTATGATGACCCCAGAATCCTGAAGCACATCTTCGATGTCCTTCATCAGTTCCTTCCGCTTGGCGGCGTCGCTGACCGAGAACGCCTTTTTGAGCTTGGCATCGAAGTCGGCGTTTGCGTAAGCAGTCTCATTCCAAGCCTCGCCAGTGCGATAAGCCAGCGCCAGGACCTGAACCCCGAGCGGCCGCATGTACCAGACGGTCAGCGAATAGGGATACTTCGCCCAGTCGTTCCAGAAAGTCGAACCCGGAAGCACCGTGCGCTTGACCTTGATGCCGGCCTCTCGAAGCTGCGCCGCAATGGCGTCACCGGTATTCTTCTGCCAGTCTTCGTCGATCGAAATCAGTTCATGCTCGAACTCGGCATGACCGGATTCAGCAATGAGTTTCTTCGCGCCATCGACGTCCCGGCTCTTCTTAGGCAATGCAAAATATTCCGGATGGATCGGGGCGACGTGGTGGTTTTCGCCGACCGTTCCGCGCCCTGCATAGCCGAGTTGAAGGATGGTTTTGTTGTCTACCGCCATCTGCAGCGCATTGCGGACCTTCTTGTCGTCATAGGGTTTGTTGGCCGTGTTGGTGCGGCACACCAGTGTCGTTGCGGTGGCGACCTCCGATTTGACCACGTCCATCTTGTCCAGGATGTCGATGAAGTCCGCCGGTGTCTCCATGTTCACATCGATCTCACCGGAGTCGAAGGCAGCCACCGTTGCCTGGAAGTCGGTGCCATAATCGATGAATTGCACTCCATCCAGCAGAGCTTCGCCGCCCCACCATTTGCCATTCTCCCGGCGTTTGACTTCAGCCTTGCTGCCGACCGCGTAGGATACCAGTTCGAAGGCGCCCGTTCCGATCGGCTTTGCGACCGGATCAGCGCCGCCGGCATCGAAACTGCGATGGACGATCAGTCCAGGGTAGTCGGTGAAATTCGCGATGATAGCGATGTCCGGGTCGCTCAGCTTGAGCTTGACGGTATGGTCATCGACCTTGACGATCGCTCCATCTCTCGCCTTGCCGGTCTTGGTATCGATCAGTCCCCCGACGCGCGCGGCCATCGAATTGCCGGAGACGCCCTTCTCGCACCAGCGGGTGATGTTGAGGACTACGTCATCGGCGTCGAAAGCGTCGCCATTGTTCCAGGTCACGCCCTTCCGGACATGGAAGACATATTCGGTGGCATCCTCATTGACCTCCCAGCTTTCCAGCAGGACAGGTTCAAATGTGAATTCATGTGTGTAGCGAACCAGCGGTTCGAGCCAGCACCGAGAAATGTTGGCAAGCTCAACCCAGTCATAGGTACGTGGGTCTTTCTGCGCCTTGACGGGCATGGACACGCGCAGAGTCCCGCCCTTCTTCGGCTCGGCCGCGCGTGCGGGCTGCGGCAATGCCACGCCAATCAAGCCGTAGGCCATCGCAGCCGAGGCGCCGAACGTGCTTGCAAGCGCGAGAAACTCGCGTCGGTCCATTTGTCCGGCTTTGACGTCGCTCGCCATTTTTTCGATGGCAGCCGGAACGTGATTCCCATTGCTTCTGAACAGTCCCATTTTCTTCTCCCTTGCTAGTGGTTCCCGGATATTGATCGCGTGGGTTATTGGGCGGATGCCTAGGCGAGGCTTGGCGAGATTTCCTCCTGGCGATGCGCCACGAATGCATCGAGTTCCTCGCGCACGGCTGGATCCATCTGCGGCTGCTCGTAGCTCGCGACGATCGATTTCGCCTTCTCACGGCAGCGCTGCGCCATGTCCTTTGAGCCTTTGACCTTCCACTGCTCATAGCTGAGGTAATCGAGGATCTCCGGCGCGAAGAATGCGTCCTTGAAGCGCTTGAGCGTGAAGGAATCTCCGAGATAGTGGCCGCCGGGACCGATGCGCCGCACTGCCTCGAGAGCGTCGTCGAAATGCTCGAACGAAATCCCCCGCGCGTATTTTTCGATCAGTAGGTTCTGTTCGGCATCGGCGACAAACTTCGCCATGCAGCATACGAGGCCGGCCTCATCCCAGCCGCCCGCGTGCATCATCAGGTTCGCGCCTGCGCTCGCCCCCGACATGTAAGCGATCGCCGACTCGTATCCGGACTGAGCATCAAAGGTCTTGGCGGACGACTGGGATGCAGTCGTGCGCCACGGCAAACCATACCGCCTTGCCATCTGGCCGATGACGGCGTTGATCAACGTGACTTCGGGCATGCCGGACATCGGGGCGCCGCTCCGCATCGACACCGAGACTGAATATTGCCCATAGATCATTTTGGCGCCGGGCCTGACCAACTGGGTGTAGGCGAGGGCTGCGAGTGCCTCGGCGTTCAACTGGGCGATTGTGGCCGGGATGTCAGCAGGGGTGTTTGCGGCGCCGAGCACAAAAGGCGACAGCAGGACGACTTGGTTTGCCTCGACGAAAGCGCGGAGCCCTTCCAGCATGGTCGAATCCCAGACCAGCGGCGAGTTTCCCGATACGTGACCGAGCATCACCGCATTCTGATCCATAAAGGCCTTGCCGTGGACGATCTGCCCCATGGCGATCGAGTCCTCGGCTCGCTGTTTCCCGGTCGTCAGACCGAAGAAGGGCATGTTCGTTTCCACAAGGCTCGAATGGTTGATGTGCAGATGGCGCCATGGAACAGCGATGTCGGTCGGCTCACAGGTGAACCCGCCGGCGATATGGAACCCCGGCAGCATCTGGGTCAGCCGGTTCATGTCCCGTAGATCCTCGATCGTGGATGCGCGTCGCACACCCTGAAGGTCCCGGACGTTTGGCGCGCCTTGCATGGCGCCGAAGGTCATTGTGTCTGGCGCGATCTCGAAACGCTGTGACGGATCGCGAGATGTCATCTCAAAACGGGATGGCGCCTTGGAGATGAGATGCATCAGCATCTCGCCATCGAGGCGCACACGTTGGCCTTGGACGTCGGCGCCCGCCTCCTTCCATTGCCGGATCGCTGTCTCATCGCGGAATTCGATTCCGATCTCGCGCAAGATCGCCAACGAAGCCTGGTGAAGGCGCTCAAGCTGCTCAGCAGTGACGGCCTCCACGGGTCGAATGCCGTACTTGATCGTCGAGACGCGAGGCCTCTTCTCTGCTTCCCGGGCGGCTACGACCGACGCGCGTCCTCCGCGGCGTCGGATTACGGGAGTATCAGTGTCCATCATCGCGTTTTCCCAGAGGGGCGCTAAGGTCCCCGTCAACAGAGCTTTCCTCGGTCCGCTTACGGAACGCGGCCCTGCTCATTGACGTTGACAATAGGGTTCTGTGAGCGCCCTGAGGACTCGTAAAAGGTTTCGCTGGCGTTAAACTCAGTTTATACCTGGATCGACTGCGCAGGCACTCGTTGCCTAGTTAGGACACCCGAAAGGCGAGGCGGCTGGGGTGGGTACGGGAACCTGGGCAGCGGTGCCGGTAGCCGTCTAAGGGCGCAATTCCTGCGACTGCGCGAGGAACCAGTCTACAAGTACCTTGCACCTCTTGTTTTTGCCTGCATCGCCATTAGACAACAGGAAGAAGGCGCGGTCGGTCTTGATCTCGGTCGCGATGGGCCGAACCAGCAGGCGGTTTTTGAGCAGGTGTTGGGCGGTCAGGGACCATCCCAGCGAGATTCCTTCGCCGGCAAGAGCTGCTTGAAGCGTCAGCTGATAGTCATTGAATACAATGTTCGGTTTCGTCTCGCTGGGATCTCCGCCTGCAAGCGCGACCCATTCGGGCCAGCTCATGCGCCGGCGAAAGGCATCGGACGAATGAATAAGCTGATGTCGAACCAGCTCATCGACGCTCTGGGGGGCGGGATGCGCCAGAAGATATGCGGGGGAGCAGACGGGAAAAATGATCTCGTCGCATACGAACCAACTGTTGGTTCTGTCAAAATCCCGTGGCCGCACCCATACGGTGACGTCCACTTCGTGATCGGGCTCGATATCCCGATCGGTGGCGACAACCTTGATCTTAACGTCGGGATGCTCTTCCTGGAAATGATAGAGCTGAGGCGCAAGCCAATGTGCTGCCAGAGAAGTCGACGCAGCAAAAGTGATGTACTTCGTTCCGCGATCTGAGATGGTCTCAAGTCGCTGTTCCAGACGGCGGAAACTCGTGCGCACCTCATCGTAGAGTTGCCTGCCTGCCTCCGTCAGCTCTACCCCTCGATTATCACGGGCAAAGAGCGCGGTCCCGCAATGCTTTTCGAACGACTTGATCGAGTGCGAGACGCTCGGTTGCGTCACGTTGAGCTCGCTGGCTGCGCTTTTGAAACTTAGGGTGCGGGCAGCCGCTTCGAAGACAAAAAGCGAATGCGTCGAGGGCACCATGCTACGAAGCTTTGACATGAAGCAGGTCTATATCAGACGCTATCTTTTCCGTCTACGAGACGCCAGCCAACTGATCTATTTGAACAGGAAACAACGCGACCGCGGATTGTTGCCAAGCCTTCGTCATCGGTCGCCTTAACTCAGCGAGTTGGCAGTGAATTCGTTCAACCAAACCATGACGAAAGAGCGCAAAGTCGTTCAGCCACCCCATCCCGAACCGACTGTGTCCGGCTGGTACACTGCTGCCGGACCGGAGTTGGCGCTGCTTCCACAGGAAGGCGATGTTGCTTGTGATTGCTTCGTGATTGGCGGCGGCTGGATGGGGCTGCACGCGGCCCGCCGATTTGCCGAACTCAACCCGCAGTCTTCGGTTGTCCTGGTAGACGCCGGCCGTATTGGGAACAATGCATCCGGACGGTGCATGGGTTTCGTCATCGATCTCGCGCACAATCCTCGGAAGCGCGATTTCGTCGAAGACATCAAGGGGAACAAGGAAGAGCTGTTCGTTAACCTGGACGGGATCGCCTATATCCGAAGCGCTGTCGAAGAGCATGGGGTCGATTGCGACTGGGACGCGCAGGGAAAATACCACAGTGCGGCCACCGCTCATGGTGTGGAGGATCTGCACCGCTTTTCGCAGGCACTGGATAAGCTTGGGCAGAACTACAGCTGGGTCGAGACCCCCGAAATCCAGGCGATCACAGGAAGCAAGCACTACATCAAAGCCCTGCATCATCCCGGCACCGTCTTGGTCCAGCCTGCGAAGTATCTCCAGAATGCGACAAGGCGCCTGCCCGCGAACGTCACCGTTCACGAAAACACCCCCATCGTGGCGGTGCAGTTCGGGGCGCCGAAGCACATCTGCGAGACGCCCGCCGGAACAATCAGGGCTTCGAAGGTCATCATCTGCGCGTCAGGCTATCTGACGAAGTTCGGTTTCTTCGACAACCGCGCCATACCGCTGTACACATTTGCGAGCATGACACGACAGCTCACCGAGAGCGAGCTTTCGCAGGTGGGGAACAAGAGAGCCTACGGACTAATCCCAGCCAACAGCTTCGGCACGACGGTTCGTCGCACGATCGACAACCGGCTGTTCCTTCGCAACGTCTATTCCTATGCGACGGACTTCAAGACCACCACGCAGGACGTGATGAAGGCTCGGGTGCAGCAGCAGATCGCGTTCGATCGGCGGTGGCCGGAGCTCTCCTCGATCGGCTTCGAGGCCAGTTGGGGTGGCCTTCTTACTCTCGCGCAAAATGGCGGAATGGTCTTCGGCGAGTTGGCGGAGAAGGTCTATGGCGCCGCATTCTGCAACGGTACAGGCGTCGCGCGAGGAGCTGCCTTCGGCAAGGCCATAGCCGACCTGGCGTCAGGGCGATCGTCGCCGGTAGTCGACATCCTCAAGACGCGCGCTAGTCCCAGCAAGCCCTATCCCAGACCCGTCACAGCGATGGGCGTTCGAATCGTAACCGCGGTCCGTTTCCGACAGGCCGGCGCTGAAGTCTAGATACAACGAGAGAGATCATGGCGGACCTGAAGGGCATAAATCTGGCAATGCAAACACCGTTCGATGAGAATGGTGCGATCAACTATTCGATTTTCGAGGATCTGATCGACAAGTACGTCGCCGCAGGTGTTCACGGGCTGGTGCTTGGCGCAGGGACCGGGCAACATCCCTATCTTACCGAGGCCGAGTGCAACCGCCTCTACGAAGTAGGCGCAAAGCGAATAGCTGGTCGCTGCAACGTCATTTGCCAGACCTCCGCTTTGAATATGGACGAAGTCATCAGAAGGTCGCGTCACGCGGAGTCCGTCGGCGCCGACGCATTGATGGTGCTGCCACCCTACCTGGAGGGCCCGAGTGATGAGCAGGGAATCTTCGACTTCTACAAAGCAATCGATGCTGAACTAGGTATCGACCTGGTCGGCTACAACATCCCACAGGCCACCGGCATTTCGGTTTCACCACAGCTGTTTGAGCGCCTGACCCAGTTGAAGAACTTCAACTACATCAAGGACAGTGCAGGGGACTTCACTGTCCATCAGGAATACCTGCAGACAAGCGGGACGGTCCTCAATGGCTGCGACACCACCACACTCTACGCGTTGATGGCCGGGGCACGCGGCGTCATATGGGGCGGTGCCAATTACATGCCTTCTGAAGCGGTCGACCTATATAGATTGGTGGACCGTAAGGAATATGAACAGGCGCTAGCGCTCTGGCAACGCATGTTGCCCTCGTTGCTCTTTATCTGGAGGTCGCCCTATACGCCGTCAGTACTTCGAGCGGCGCAACTGCGCGGCTACGGAACAGGTAATGTTCGCAGCCCATTGAGAAAGCTCTCCGCAGATCAGGAAACGCAGCTTCGCCGTTCGCTTGAACCGTTGGGCGTGTAAGGCGCAGAGAGGCGGGGCTTCGTGAGAATCGTTCATGTTGGTGCGAGCGGCGTGATCGGCAAGGCCGTGTCGGCCGAACTCGCCAGGCGCCATGATCTGATCGCTGTTGGCCGAAGCGCCGGCGATTTCCAGGTCGATATCGACAATCCCTCGTCCATAAGCCGAATGTTCAGTCAGATCGGCGAGTTCGATGCCCTGATATGCACAGCCGGCACCGTTCATTTCGCCCCGCTCGCGGAGTTCACCATCGAGCAATATGCGATCGGCTTGCAAAGCAAACTCATGGGGCAGGTGAACCTTGTCAGACTTGGACTTGGATTCCTTCGTGAGGAAGGATCGTTCACGTTGACTTCCGGTCCAACGAACGACGATCCGATATCGCTCGGGACATCGTCCGCGATGGTCAATGGCGCGCTCGAAGGATTTATCCGAAGTGCTGCAATTGAGCTTCGCCAAGATCGTCGGATCAATCTGGTGAGTCCGACTATGCTCGAGGAGTCCTCTCCGCTGTACAGTCCTTACTTCCGGGGTTCGAAGGCTGTCGCGACGAACGACGTGGTGCTTGGTTACGTTAAAAGTGTCGAGGGCAAGCAAACTGGATGCGTTTACAGGATTGGATGGTCACGAGATCGCTGACCTGACTGCATCGGTCGCCGCTTGGTTGGCCGCACTGGCATCAGCTTATCCGGCATGGATTGGTCTAGTAACGGGAGTAAGACCGCTTGATTATTCCGTCCAAAGCTCGCGCCGTGATCATAGGTGGCGGCGTCTCGGGCTGTTCGGTCGCCTATCACTTGGCCAAGCTCGGCTGGACCGACATTGTGCTGCTCGAACGCAAGCAGCTGACGTCGGGAACGACATGGCACGCCGCCGGCCTGATCGGCCAGCTGCGCGGCTCGCAGAACATGACACGACTGGCAAAATATTCGGCCGACCTCTACGTCAAGCTGGAAGCCGAGACCGAAATCGGCACCGGCATGCGCCAAGTCGGCTCGATCACCGTGGCGCTGACCGAAGAGCGCAAACACGAAATCTATAGACAGGCGTCGCTCGCCCGCGCTTTCGATGTCGATGTGCGCGAGATTTCGCCCAACGAAGTTAGTGAGATGTACCCGCATCTCAACATTTCGGATGTGGTCGGCGCCGTCCATTTGCCGCTCGACGGCCAGTGCGACCCCGCCAACATCGCCATGGCGCTGGCCAAGGGCGCGCGCCAGCGCGGCGCCACCATCGTCGAGAACGTCAAGGTCACCAAGGTCCACACCAGGGACGGCCGCGTCACCGGCGTGTCGTGGGCGCAAGGCGGCGAACAAGGCACGATCGAGGCCGACCTCGTCGTCAACTGCGCCGGCATGTGGGCCCGTGAGCTTGGGGCCCAAAACGGCGTCACCATTCCGCTGCACGCCTGCGAGCATTTTTACCTCGTCACCGAGCCGATCCCCGGCCTCACCCGCCTGCCGGTGCTGCGCGTCCCCGACGAATGTGCCTACTACAAGGAAGACGCCGGCAAGATGATGCTCGGCGCTTTCGAGCCGGTGGCAAAGCCCTGGGGCATGGATGGCATCCGCGAGGATTTCTGCTTCGACCAGTTGCCCGAGGACATGGAGCATTTCGAGCCGATCCTCGAAATGGGCGTCAACCGCATGCCGATGCTGGCCACTGCCGGCATCCACACCTTCTTCAACGGCCCTGAGAGTTTTACCCCGGACGACCGCTACTATCTCGGTGAGGCGCCGGAACTGCGCGGCTACTGGATGGCGACCGGCTACAACTCGATCGGCATCGTCTCCTCCGGCGGCGCCGGCATGGCGCTGGCGCAGTGGATCAACGACGGCGAGGCACCCTTCGATCTCTGGGAAGTCGACATCCGCCGCGCCCAGCCGTTCCAGAAGAACCGCCGCTACCTCAAGGAGCGCGTCTCCGAAACACTCGGCCTGCTCTATGCCGACCATTTTCCTTACCGGCAGATGGCAACGTCTAGGAATGTCAGGCGCTCGCCGCTGCACGAAGATCTGAAGGCGCGCGGCGCGGTGTTCGGCGAGGTCGCCGGCTGGGAGCGCGCCAACTGGTTCGCCCGTGACGGACAGGAGCGCGAATACCGCTATTCCTGGAAGCGGCAGAACTGGTTCGACAACCAGCGCGAGGAGCATCTTGCGGTCCGCAGCAAGGTCGGCCTGTTCGACATGACCTCGTTCGGCAAGATCCGCGTCGAGGGCCGCGACGCCTGCGTCTTCCTGCAAAGGCTGTGCGCCAACGACATGGACGTGGCGCCGGGCAAGATCGTCTACACCCAGATGCTCAACCAGCGCGGCGGCATCGAGAGCGACCTCACCGTGTCGCGCCTGTCGGACACCGCCTACTTCCTCGTCGTCCCCGGTGCGACGCTGCAGCGCGACCTCGCCTGGCTGCGCCGGCATGTCGGCGATGAATTCGTCGTCATCACCGATGTCACGGCTGCTGAGGCCGTGCTCTGCCTGATGGGTCCCGACGCACGAAAGCTGATCCAGAAGGTCAGCCCCAACGATTTCTCCAATGAGAATAATCCGTTCGGGACGTTTCAGGAGATAGAAATCGGCATGGGTCTCGCCCGTGCCCACCGCGTCACCTATGTCGGTGAACTCGGCTGGGAGCTTTATGTCTCAAGCGACCAGGCGGCGCACGTCTTCGAGGCGATCGATGAGGCCGGCGCCGATGTCGGCCTGAAACTCTGCGGCCTGCACACGCTGGACAGCTGCCGCATCGAAAAAGCCTTTCGGCATTTCGGCCACGACATCACCGACGAGGACAATGTGCTGGAAGCCGGCCTCGGCTTTGCGGTCAAGACGGCAAAGGGCGACTTCATCGGCCGCGACGCGGTGCTGAAGAAGAAGGAAGCCGGATTGAACCGCCGGCTGGTCCAGTTCCGGCTGAAAGACCCCGAGCCCTTGCTCTTCCACAACGAGGCGATCCTGCGCGACGGCAAGATCGTCGGCCCGATCACCTCAGGCAATTACGGCCATCACCTCGGCGGCGCCATCGGGCTGGGCTATGTGCCATGCCAGGGCGAGAGCGAGGCGGATGTGCTGGCTTCTTCTTACGAGATCGAGATCGCAGGCGAGCGCTTTGCCGCCGAAGCATCGCTGAAGTCGATGTACGATCCGAAGTCGGATCGGGTGAAGATGTAGCGCGGTCCACTGCTCGACGTTAAATAGCCGAACGGGAGACCCGTCGGTATGGGCGTGCTTTTCTTTAATACGGCTCGTCTTCGCAAGTCGAGCTCGAAAGTCGATATAGATTCATATCTTGTTTGAAAGAGTGGACTGGATGACGCGATCTGAGTTCAACACACAGGCGTTTTTGAAGGAGCTGGATCGAAAGAAGTCAGATAGAAAACTGAACTGGAAGCAAGTCGCGGACCTTTCGGGAGTCAGCGCTTCAACACTGATCCTCATGGCGCAGGGACAGAGGCCAGATGTCGAGAACCTGGCTCGGCTTTTCCACTGGTCGGGTTTGAGTGCCGACACATTTATGGGCGCTGGACAGGGACACCGTCTTTTTACTGAGCCATTCAGCCAAATCGCCATGGTCATCTGTTCGGACAACTATCGTGCCGACAATAACCGCAGCACGGTGGTTGGCACCATCACTGGTATTTGTGGGCGTCTCCGAGACAAACTCCACCACGGCTAGCGGGAAATGATGGCTCTGGTACCCGTTTTGACGAGCGCAGGCCTCGTCGAGCGCCAGCGGGGTGTTCCCGTTCCCCAGGATGGCCGGCCCCCGTCGTGAGAAGACGGCCTTGGGGGTCTGGTTCATTGGCGTCGCAAACTTGCAGGCCTTCGCCCCCGAGTTTTGGCTCGGTCGATCAGTCAGTCCGCGAATCCGTTGGATGGCCTCCAAAAGATTGAAAGCGGAATGGCCGCTTTCAATGACCTCGTCCTGTGAGTTGTCAGGCCGCTTGCGGCCCCATTCCTGCCGACCTCCGATGATGGGCACCTCTAACAACCACGTGTCCAAATCCACTACGGGACGCACGACTTTGACTGCTGCCTTTATGGGCAGCAGCCACCAGTCTGCCGTTTGTTCGATGTCGACTTTCCCAAAGAAAATGGGCTGCTTTTGCCGTATTCCGAGCGAACTCGCATCGATTGGCGCCAGTACAATGAGTGGAAAACCCGGCTCTGCCGCTTACGTGCAAATTGCCCAACATCGAACTGCCGAACCCATAGCCGACCTAACCATTTGTAATATATATAGAATCTGGCGCACCCGACAGGATTCGAACCTGTGACCTCTGCCTTCGGAGGGCAGCGCTCTATCCAGCTGAGCTACGGGTGCCTTCAGGATCGGTGATCCCAAAAACGAACCAGCCGGTAAACCGGCCAGCCACGGCTTCTTAGCGGAAGCAGGCGCCGGCTTCAACGGGCAATCGCCAGCGGGCTCAAGTTGCCGTAGCAGCCCGGGGGAGACAGACATCGTCCCGTCCGGCGGCCGCGCCTGCTCATTCTGTCATGGTAAGCACTGCCTTGCCGCTGATGCTGCGCTGCCGCAGCGCGTCTAGGGCCTGGGCGACGTCCCGCCACGGCAGGGTGAGGACTACGCGCGTTTCGAGCCGGCCGGCTGCGATCAGCGCCAGCAGCGAGGCGATGTCGGCGCCAACCTCCGGACCGGAAGCGTAGTAGGCGAAGGTCTGCAGCCGCGCGCCTTCGTGCCCCGGAACGAACTGGCGGAAGCCGATGGGCGTGAGTTCGCCGCTGCTCAAGCCGAACATGACGACGGTCCCGCCGGGCGCGATCCGTTCGATCGCGTGGGCGAGGCTATCGCCGCCCACCGATTCGGTAATCAGCGAGAACAGTCCTTCGGCCAGCTCGATCGTTTCGACGACCCGCTCGGCTCCGAGGCCGCGGAGATCGTCGGCATGACGGGCAGCGGCGACCGCCACCACCGACGCGCCCTGCTGGCGGGCGATCTGGATCTGGAAACGGCCGACCGCGCCGCTTGCGCCGGTAATCAGGACCCGCTGGCCGGCCAGGTCGCCGCCGAGGCGCAGGGTCCGCAGCGCGGTCGTGCCCGCGACCGGAACAGTGGCGGCGGAGACGAAGCTGACGTCGTCCGGCAGGACGGCGAGGTGGTCGGTCGGAACGGCGACCCGTTCGGCCCACCCGGCCTCGTCGACCAGAGCCGCAACCCGGGCGCCGACGGCCGGCCCGGAGCCGTCGGCCGCGGCGCGCTCGACAATTCCGGCGACGTCCTGGCCAGGCACCCAGCCGTTCGGACGGATGTTGAGCAGGCGCAGTTCGCCGCGGTTCAGCGAGACTGCCCGGACCGAGACCAGCGCCTCATGCGGGGCGGGCTCGGGCTCGCCAAGCTCGGCGAGCCGCAACCCGGTGGCGCTGTCGGAAGATGTGACCAAGGCGAGCATTGGTATCGTCCCTTCTTGCTGCGTGGCGGACGCCAGCCTGTTTTCGTGCGCCGGGCTTGTTGGTCCGACGTTCAGAACGCAAGCAGGGCATGACTAGATGGAAGCCCGCCTGTCGGCTTCTGAGTTACTCATCCCTAAACTATCGACTTTCCTGTTTGAGTAATTTAGATATCTTGGCAGTCGATCGCTAAAATCAGTCAAGATGAGACAGCCTCTCCGCTACCCCTGGCCTTTCGATCCGGATGATGTCCTCGTCCCGGCAATCGCCGTGCGCGTCGACGTTCCCGAGACCAGGGCGGAGGTGCCGGACCGCCACCACCGCAAGGGGCAACTCGTCTTCGCGCTGGGCGGCGGCGTCACATGTCGCGTCCCCAGCGGCCTGTGGATGGTGCCGCCGCATTGCGCGGTGTGGATTCCCGGCGACATGGAGCACAGCAATATCGCGACCGCCAATGCCCGGATTTTCTTCGTCTATATCGAACCGGGAGCTACCGACCTGCCGGACCGGTGCTGCACGCTTTCGATCACGCCGTTGCTGCGCGAGCTGATCATAGAGCTGACGGATCGCGTTGAGGACGATGACGCCAGGGGCGAGCTCCTGACCAGGGCTCTGCTCACCGAACTGCCGCGCATGCCTGTCCAGCAGCTGCATTTGCCGATCTCGTCCGAGCCGCGCTTGAGGCGCATCGCGGCGGCGTTGGCGCAAGATCCTGCCGATCGCAGCACCCTGGCGGAATGGGCCAGTCGCGTCGCACTCAGCGAGAGCAGTCTCGCACGTCTCGTGGTGAAGGAGACAGGGCTGACCTTCGGGCGCTGGCGCCAGCAACTGCACCTGATCGTCGCAATGCGCGAGCTGGCCTCCGGCGCCAGCGTGCAGCAGGTTTCGGCCGATCTCGGTTACGAATCGGTCACCGCCTTCATCACCATGTTCAAGAAAGCGCTTGGCAAGCCGCCGGCAAAGTATCTCAGCAGTGTCGCGCAAAACGGCGGCTCTGCGTTTGTCGCCTGAACCCGCACGCGGTCAACACTCGGACTTCAACTGTCACTGCTCCTCGGCATACAGCAGCCGCGTCTTTGCCTCGGAGGTCGGCAACAGGCTGCGCTGGATCAGCGCCTCGACGTGGTCGTTGCGCTGGCGCGCGCTGTCGGCGCCCATCACCACGATGATCAGCCTGTGCCCGTCCGCATTATAGGAGGTGACGATGTTGAAGCCCGAAGCCCTGATGTAGCCGGTCTTGATGCCGTCGACCCCGCGCACCCGGCCGAGCATGTCATTGTGGCCGCGCACCAGCCTGCCGCGGAACATGAAGTCGCTTTCAGAGAAATAGTGGAAATGCTGCGGGAAGCGGGCGTGCAGCGCCATGCCGAGCACCGCCATGTCGCGCGCGCTGGTGTGCTGGTCGCCGTCCGGCAGGCCCGAGGCATTGCGGAAAACGGTGCTGCTCATGCCGATCTGGCGCGCCTTGGCAGTCATCATGCCGGCGAACGCCTCTTCGCTGCCGCCGAGATATTCGGCAACGGCGACCGCCACGTCATTGGCCGATTTGACGACGACGGCGCGGATCGCCGAATCGACGTCGATGGTCTCGCCGCGCCTGAACCGCAGCTTGGTCGGCGGCTGCCGGGCGGCGTTGTCCGACACCGGGATTTGCGTCTCCTTGCTGATGCGGCCCTGGTCCAGCGCCTCGAACAGAAGGTAGAGCGTCATCATCTTGGTCAGCGACGCCGGATAACGCGGCGCCGTCGAATTGACCTCGAACAGCGTCTTGCCGGTGCCGGCATCGATGACCATGGCGGCATATTTCTGCGGCGGCGCCGGTACCGCCAGCACGCTGTCGGGCGGCGTGACAGTCGTGCAGCCGGCAGCAAACAGCAGCAGCGCCAGCACAGCGACGCATTTGTGGATGGACGAAAAGAACCGGAAGGCGGACAAGTCAGTTCCGAAGGCAGGCAGTTTCTGAGACGAGGCGAAGCTATCTTAACGCAAAGGCACAGTCCATTTGGTTAATATCGGTCTGCCCCTCGAACGGTGCCCTGTCCACAGGCCGACGTGGCGCCGCCTGAGGTGAATTGCCGGCCACCGCGCTTGCGCAACCGGCGGCGAGTGGGCTTTGCTGGCGCCGGCAGAATCGGGCCGCCAGAATCGGGCTGGCAGAATCGGTAGGTGCACATGGATACGGTCACGATCACGGCGAAGGGCATTTCGGTATCGGTCGATCTTGCCGTCGGCCATCTCGCCGACATGACGGTCGATATCGATGGCCGCCGGCTGAAGCCGCTGCATCGCGCACCCTGGGTCGGCGAGCCGCGCGAGATGCTGCCGAAAGACCTGCCTGAAGGGACGGTCCACCTGTCCGGCGATTTCCTCTGCGCGCCGTTCTCGATCAGCGACGTCGAAGCGGCACCTTTGCATGGCTGGCCGGCAAATAGCCGCTGGGACGTCGTCGACAGCGCGGCAACGGCCGACGGCTGGCGCGCCGTCTTCCGCCTGCAGCGCCCGGTCATGGGCGCAACCGTCGACAAGATCCTGACCTTGCGCGACGATCATCCCTTTCTCTATCAGGAGCACGTCTTTTCCGGCGGCGCCGGCGCCATTCCCGTCGCCCACCACCCGATGACGGTGATGACGGCCGGCGGCAGGCTGGCCTTCTCGCCCAAGCGCTTTGCCGCGACGCCCAACGAGGCGCCGGAGCCCAATCCCGCCCGCGGCCGCTCGTTGCTCGCCTACCCGGCGCGAACCGCCGACCTGACGCGCTTTCCCGCCGCCAACGGCGGCACGATCGACCTGACCACCTATCGCATGGACCAGCTGCGTGAGGACTTCGTGACGCTGGTCGAGGCCGATCATGGCGGGCCGGGCTGGACCGCGCTGGCGCGCCAGGCGGAAGCCGATCTCGTGCTGGTGCTGAAGAACCCGGCCGAACTGCCGGTCACCATGCTGTGGGTCAGCAATGGCGGGCGCGATTATGCGCCATGGAGTGGCCGCCACCGCGGCGTGCTCGGCATCGAGGACGGCCGCACGGCCGTCGGCCACGCCGCATCGCTCGGCGACAATTGGCTGAAGCGCGAAGGCGTGGCGACCGCCTTTGCCCTTTCCGAAGGGCGCCGCTTTTCGTTCCGCCATGTCATCGGCGCACTGCCATGGCCATCCGGCGAGCCGCCGCACGACGTCACGACCTCGCCGGGCCGCATGCGCATCCTGGCGGCTGACGGTGCCGTGCGCGACATCGCCTTCGACAGCGATTTCCTGCGGACCGGTCAATCCAGGCCCGATTGAAGGCTTGGCACAATCCGGCGTTTGAAATTTTCGAAAACTGCCGCCAAAATGCGCCAGAACCACCGTAAGGGGGCCAATGTCAGAAATCGCCCATATCGCTGCTGCCATTTTCAAGCGCGCCGGCAAGGCGCCGCGCTTCATCGTTGCCATTGCCGGTCCGCCCGGCGCCGGCAAGTCGACATTGTCGGCAGGCTTGCACGACCTGCTGCCGGAAGGCACGGCGGAAGTCGTGCCGATGGATGGCTTCCATTACGATGACGCCGTTCTCGATCGACGCGGCCTTCGCGCGCGAAAAGGTGCTCCGGAAACCTTTGATTTTGCCGGCTTCGAAGCGCTGCTGAAGCGCATCCGCGCCGGCGAGCCGGATATCGCCATCCCGGTCTTCGACCGCAGCATGGAGCTGTCGCGCGCCGCCGCTGCGATTGTCGCCGCCGACACCAAATTCATCCTGGTCGAAGGCAATTATCTCCTGCTCGACGAGGAACCCTGGACGCGGCTGGCGCCGCTGTTCGACTTCTCGATCTTCGTCGATGTGCCGCGCGCCGAGCTCGAGCGCCGACTGCTGGCGCGATGGCACGAGCACGGCCGCTCCGACGAGGACGCGCGCGCCTGGATCGCCTCTAACGATATGCCGAACATCGACCGCGTGCTTGCCCGTCGGCGGCCCGCCGACCTGGTGGTCGGCGACCTGGCCTGACTTGCAAGGAACCGCCCGGCCGGAACCTTGACAGTTTCAGGCCGTTATCCCGGACACGGCAATTGTGCCCATGAGGGAACCGTTCGATGGAAACCATGGCAAGAAAGCCTGCGCCCGCCAAGGGCAGGGCAACACGATCAAAAGCAACTCGAGCGAAAACCAGCGCCGGCCCGGCAGCGGCGGCCCGCTCCAAGGATGCGGCAAAGCCCAGCTTTGGCAAGGCGGCGCCGAAAAAGGTGATGCCTGCCGCGGCCAAAGCCGCTGCACCCAAGCCCAAAAGATCGGCAAGCAGCAGAGGATCGATCGCAGGCAGCGCAATGCGCACTGTTAAAGCAACGGCCAATGTCGCCGCCGGTGCCGTGCTTGCCACCGCCAAAGGTGCGGCGTCGCTTGCTGCTTCCGTAGTCGGCAAGGGCGGCTCAAAACCCCGCACCAAGGCAAAATAGCCGAGCGGAATCGACGTAAGATCAGCTTCTGGCCGGAATGGTGAGGCCCCTCTGCACCGCCGGCCGGGCGAGGCCACGCTCCAGCCATGCGCCCACGCTGGGGAAATCGTCGAAACCGACGAGTTCCCGCGCCTCGTAGAAGCCGATCAGATTGCGCACCCACCCAAGCATCGAAATATCGGCGATGGTGTAATCGTCGCCCATGATCCAGCTGCGGCCCTTGAGCCTCGTTTCGAGGACGCCGATCAGCCGTCGCGACTCGTCGCGATAACGTTCCAGCGGGCGCTTGTCGGCGATTTCGCGCCCAGCGAATTTGTGGAAGAATCCGACTTGGCCGAACATCGGCCCGATCGAAGCCATCTGGAAGAACACCCACTGGATCGTCTCATAACGCAGCGTCGCGTCTGCCGGGACCAGCTTGCCGGTCTTGTCGCTGAGGTAAAGCAGGATGGCGCCGGATTCGAACAAGCCGATCGGCTTGCCACCCGGGCCGTCCGGATCGATCATCGCCGGTATCTTGCCGTTCGGGTTCAAAGACAGGAATTCCGGGGTCCAGCTCTCGTTCTTGCCGATATCGACGGCATGCGGCTCGTAAGGCAGGCCAAGTTCCTCCAGCGCGATCGATATCTTCACCCCGTTCGGCGTCGGAAACGAATAAAGCTGGATGCGGTCGGGGTGGCTCGCCGGCCAGCGCCTAGCAATCGGAAACGCGGACAGATCGGTCATCGAAACTCCTGGTAGGAGACCGCGCCGAGCGGCACGGTCATGGCGGGTCGCAGAGAGTTAGGCGCGACGCCTGGCGCGATCAATATGCGCATGGAAAGTTTCGCCGGCCCCGGTGAAGGACCCGCAAGGGGTGCGGTCACACGGCCCTGACCGCCAGCACCGCATTGGTGCCGCCGAAGGCGAAGCTGTTGCTGATCGCGGTGCGCACGGTGCGTTCGCGCGCCACGTTCGGCGTGATGTCGAGATCGCAGTCGGCGTCGGCTTCCCGATAATTGGCGGTCGGCGGCACGATGCCTTCGCGGATCGCCATCACGCAGGCGATCATTTCCAGCGCGCCGGAGGCGCCGAGGCAGTGGGCGTGCATCGATTTGGTCGAGGACACCGAAAGCTTGTAGGCATGGTCGCCGAACACGCGTTTGATCGCCGCCGTCTCGATCTGATCGTTGGCCTTGGTGCCGGTGCCATGCGCGTTGAGATAGTCGACGTCCTCGGGATTGAGCCCGGCATCGACGAGGCAGAAGCGCATCGCCGCCTCAGGCCCTTCGATGGTTGGCGCGACGATATCGGAGGCGTCGGCGGAAAGGCCGACGCCGGCGATTTCGGCAAGGATGGCGGCGCCGCGCGCCATGGCATGCTCATATGTTTCCAGCACCACCATGCCGGCGCCTTCGCCGAGCACGAGCCCCTGGCGGTCGGCCGAAAACGGCCGGCAGGTGTCCGGCGACAGCACCCGCAGGGCCTCCCAGCCCTTGAGGATGCCCCAGACCAGCGGCGCATCGGTGCCGCCGGCGACCATGACGTCGGCCCGGCCGAGCCTGATCTGATCGACCGCCGAGGCAATGGCGTGGTTGGATGACGAGCAGGCAGAGGTGATGCCGAACACCGGCCCGCGCAGACCAAGATTCATGCTGACATGGCCGGCTGCAGCGCCCGGCATTACTTTCGGGACGGTGAAGATGCCGGCGCGGTTCTTGCCTTCGAGCAGGATGGCGCGATAGTTCTCTTCGATTGCCTCCCAGCCGCAGACGCCGACGCCGACGATGGTGCCCATCCGGTAGGTGTTGGCCGCGTGCGGGTTCAATCCCGCCTGCTGTGCCGCCTCCCGCGCGGCGATCGTCGCCAGAAGGCTGAAGCGGTCCATCGACACGACCTGCTTGCGGTCGATGCCGTGCTCGGGAAGCGCCTTGATTTCGCAGCCGACCTTGACCTTCAGATCATGCAGCAGCGGATTGTCGATCGCGCCGATTGCCGAACGGCCGGCGCGCATTTCATTCCAGATTGCCGGTGCATTGGTGCCGAGCCCGCATAATCCGCCGATGCCCGTGATGACGACGCGCTTGTGCATTCAGTCAGGCTTTTTTCGCGATCAGCGCGCGAACCGCCTCGACCATGTCGCCGACATTCTTCAGATTGCTCCAGGCATCGACAGTGTTCATCTCGATTTCGATGCCATACTCTTCCTCGAGATCGAAGATGATCTCCGTCAGTTCCAGCGAATGGATGCCGAGGGCGGTCAGTTCGGTACTGGTGGTGATTTCCTCGCCGCCCGGCTCGGCATGAGCCTTGATCTTGGCGATGATATCGTTTGCCAGCTGGTCAGCCATTCGGTTTCTTCCCCAACTCTGTCGTTTCCCGACGCCAACTGATCAGCGCCCCTTTTGTCCTCGATTACGTCGTCATCGTCGCCTTTTACCCCCGCCAGGCGCCGGTGACCGTACCAAGGTGGCTCCCTCTATAGAAACCGAAACGCTGTCAAGCAACAAGCTATATATCGACAAAGCCGCCGCAGTGCTTAACGTTGGTGTCGTGGATACGATCGCATATAGCTTGACTTCAGTGCCGCCGGCCCAGCGTGTTGCCGGCGTCGCGCGGCTTGGCTGCGACTGGAACGGAGGCCGCACGCGTCTTCGGCGTCTGTACCAGGACGGTTCGGCCAAGATCCGCATGCCGGCGGTCTCGGCCGATCCGCTCGAAGCCGTCCTGATCAACACCGCCGGTGGGCTGACCGGTGGCGACCGTCTCGCCTGGGAGGTCGATGTCGGTGCCGGCGCCTCCGCAACCATAACAACGCAGGCCTGCGAGAAAATCTATCGCGCCGCATCCGACCGCGCCGAAGTGCGGGTGCAGCTGACTGTCGGAGAAGACGGCCACATTGCCTGGCTGCCACAGGAAACCATCGTCTTCGACCGCTCGGCCTTTGCCCGCAGCCTTGACGTGGAGCTTGCCACCGGAGCCGAGGCGCTGATCCTGGAGGCTACCGTCTTCGGCCGCCTGGCCATGGGTGAACGGGCTTCGCAAGGCCATTTCCACGACCGCTGGCGCGTCCGCCAGGACGGGGCGCTGGTCCATGCAGAGGAGTTCCGCATCGGGCCGGACATTGCGGCCACCTTGAACCGTCCCGCAGCGGCCGGCGGTGCCGTCGCCGTGGCGACGCTGCTGATGGTGTCGCCACGGGCAGAGGCTTTGCTCGAGCCGGCCCGGGGCATAGTCGGCGGCCAGGGCGGCGTCAGTTTCTGGAGCGTGCGGAAATCTGGCAAGCTTCTTGCGAGGCTGTTCGCTGAGGACGGCTACCAGCTCCGCAAGCGGCTGGTGCCGCTTGTCGAATTGCTCAACGGACGGGCGGGCCTGCCCAAATTATGGTCACTCTGATTTCGATTGTGCCACCGCAGGAAAAAGCATGAATCTGACGCCGAGGGAGAAAGACAAGCTGCTGATCGCCATGGCGGCGATCGTGGCCCGCAAGCGGCTCGAACGCGGCGTCAAGCTCAATCATCCGGAAGCGATCGCGCTGATCACCGATTTCGTCGTCGAGGGTGCCCGCGACGGCCGCGCGGTCGCCGAGCTGATGGAGGCCGGCGCCCATGTCGTCACCCGGGCCCAGGTGATGGAAGGCATTGCAGAAATGATCCACGATGTGCAGGTCGAGGCGACGTTTCCAGACGGCACCAAGCTGGTGACCGTGCACGAGCCGATCAGATAACACCGCCAAGGAGAGGAAAATGCTTGAGCTGCGTCCCAACTGCGAGTGCTGCGACAAGGATCTGCCGCCCGATGCGACGGATGCGGTGATCTGCACCTTCGAATGCACCTTTTGCGCCGACTGCGCACAAAACGTGCTCGGCGGCGCCTGTCCGAATTGCGGCGGCAACTTCTCGGCCCGCCCGATCCGTCCGGCAGCGCTGCTGAAGAAATATCCGGCCTCCACCAAGCGCGTCCTCAAGGCAGAGAGCTGCGCTCCGGCCCGCAAGGCGGCGTGAGAGGTAGTCGAAGATGGAAGCTACGCCGATGATCCCCGCTACGATGAAACGCTCAACGCTGTCGGCGGTCCTGCTGCTGGCGGCAGCAATGCCAGCCTATGCCCATGTCGGCGCCGGCACGGTTTGGTCCTTCACCGCCGGCTTCTCCCACCCGCTCTCCGGCCTCGATCACATGACGGCGATGATTGCCGTCGGGCTATGGGCCGCGCTCAAGGGCGACAAAGCGACCTGGGCATGGCCGCTGGCCTTCGTAAGCGTCATGCTGGCCGGCGGCGTGCTCGGCATGCTGCATGTGCCGATGCCTTTCGTCGAGCCGGCGATACTGGCGTCCGTCGTGGCACTCGGGCTGCTGGTTGCGCTCGCCGTCGATCTTCCTGTCTCGGCCGGCGTCGCCGTCATCGGCCTGTTCGCGCTGTTCCACGGCTATGCCCATGGCGCCGAGGTGCCTGAGAATGTCGGCGGACTCGGCTATATGGCGGGCTTTGCCGTTGCCACGGCATTGCTCCACGCCGTCGGCATCGCGGCCGGTCTCGGCCTCGGCTGGCGCTTCCGCGGGCTTGCCCGCGCCGCTGGCGCCGCTTGTGCCGCGATTGGCGCCGGCCTCGCTTTCGGCGTCGTGTGAGGCCGCGATGATCCCCGGCGAAATCATCACGGCAAGCGGCGAGATCGAACTGAACAAGGGTCTGGCGACGGTCACCTTGAAGGTAGCCAACAGCGGCGACCGGCCGATCCAGGTAGGCAGCCATTATCATTTCTTCGAGACCAATGAGGGACTGAGATTCGATCGCGACAAGGCCCGCGGCATGCGCCTCGACATCGCTGCCGGCACCGCCATGCGCTTCGAGCCCGGCCAAGAGCGCGACGTTACCCTGGTGCCGTTCGGCGGCAAGCGCGAGGTCTACGGATTTCAGCAGAAGATCATGGGCGCGCTGTGAGATCGAAGGCGTCGAGCAGTTTCGGCTCAGCCGGGCGGCTTGGCCGCCGCATAGATGACGACCTTTCCCGGATCGTCGAATTCCACCGCCAGAACGTCCTCGGTTTGCACTCGCCGCGAATCGATGGCGTTGAACAGCAATGCGTTCGCCTCGATCTCCTTGCGCAGCTCGGCGATGTCGTCCCGATGCTGCCTGACCTTGTTTTCGATCGCCGGCGGCGGGCCGCCTTCGGTGCGCGCGGCATCGGTAAGAAACACGATATCGACCTTGTCGAGCTTGGATGTCTTGCGCACGGCGGCGATGTTTTCACGCGTGCGGTCGATCGCCGAACTGACCTTGCCGGCTTCCGCATTTGTCTGGGTCTCTTCCTGGCCGACCTCCGAGCCGACGATCCGGTTGACGGTCTCGGCGCTGTCGAGGCTCTGCGCGTTCAGCGCGGCGTGCGGAATGCTGGCTGCCAGAAACGCGGTCGCGGCAATCCCATGCAGCCATCTGGTGTCGGAGAAGGTGGTGATCGCCATCGCTCGTTCTCAGGGTCCTTTTCGAGGCTCGTGTCAGGGCGACAGGACCGAAACGTAACGTCCCCCGTGAAGGTTCCCTTTGCGATGCGGCGGGCTGGCCGGGCGCCGGCCCGCCGCCTCGCCTCGTCAGCTCGCTTTCTTGGTGATCAGCGTCAGCGCGCCATTGGTGCTCATGCTGGCGGCGATCACCTGCGCCGAGGTGAGCCCCTTGGCTTCGAGCGCGGATTTGACCTGCGGTGTCGCGTCGATCGAGCCGCGCAGTTTCTGCAGGTCGGCATCGCTGCGCTTGGCGATCACCTCGTTGACCTTGGCTTGAGTGTCCGCGGGCAGATCCTTGATATCGACGACGTTGATCGCCTGGATGGTGGGCGCCTGCGGCTGCGCCCCGGGCGCGGCAGGAGCAGGCGCAGCCGGCGCCGGACTGGGCTGCTGCGCAGGCTGTTGCTGGGCGCTGGCGGCGGTTGCGAGCACCAGCGTGGCGGCGGCTGCCAGAAGGGTCGTTTTGCGCATGGATGTTCCTTTCCATCGATTGGCAAATGGTCGTTTTGGGGTGGCCCGGCCACCTCAAACGCTAAATGGGATCGGAAAGTGTCGCTCAGCGGGTCATTGCGTGACCATAGGATGGCGGCAATGTGGGGCCCGGCTTCGACAAGCGGTATTTCCGGGCTGTATTTCGGGAGCAATTGCTGATGGCTAAAATCACCCGCGCCGCCTACGCGCAGATGTACGGCCCGACCGTCGGCGACAAGGTCCGGCTCGCCGACACCGAGCTGTTCATCGAGGTCGAAAGGGATCTCACTCTTCACGGCGAGGAGGTGAAGTTCGGCGGCGGCAAGGTCATCCGCGACGGCATGGGCCAGAGCCAGGTGTCGCGCGCGCAAGGCGCGGTCGACACCGTCATCACCAATGCGTTGGTCGTCGATGCCACCGCCGGTATCGTCAAGGCAGATATCGGCCTCAGGGACGGCCGTATCGCCGCGATCGGCAAGGCCGGCAATCCGGATACCCAAGGCGGCGTCACCATCATCATCGGTCCCGGCACCGAGATCATCGCCGGCGAGGGGAAGATCCTGACCGCCGGCGGCTTCGACGCGCATATCCATTTCATCTGCCCGCAGCAGATCGAGGAAGCGCTGATGTCGGGCATCACCACCATGCTCGGCGGCGGCACCGGCCCGGCGCACGGCACGCTGGCCACCACCTGCACGCCTGGGCCGTGGCATCTGGCGCGCATGATCCAGTCTTTCGACGCCTTCCCGATGAATATCGGCCTGTCGGGCAAGGGCAACGCGTCGCTGCCTGCCGCGCTCGAGGAGATGGTGCTCGCCGGCGCCTGCTCGCTGAAGCTGCACGAGGACTGGGGCACGACGCCGGCTGCAATCGACTGCTGCCTGTCGGTCGCCGACGATTACGACGTGCAGGTGATGATCCACACCGACACGCTGAACGAGTCCGGCTTCGTCGAAAACACGGTCGCGGCGATCAAGGGCCGCACCATCCATGCCTTCCACACCGAAGGCGCCGGCGGCGGCCACGCGCCTGATATCATCAAGGTCTGCGGCCTGCCTAACGTCATTCCGTCCTCGACCAACCCGACACGCCCCTACACGATCAACACGCTGGCCGAACACCTCGACATGCTGATGGTCTGTCACCATCTGTCGCCGTCGATCCCCGAAGATATCGCCTTTGCCGAAAGCCGCATCCGCAAGGAAACCATCGCCGCCGAAGACATTCTGCACGACATCGGCGCCTTCTCGATCATCTCGTCGGACAGCCAGGCCATGGGCCGTGTCGGCGAAGTGGCGATCCGCTGCTGGCAGACCGCCGACAAGATGAAGCGCCAGCGCGGTTCGCTGCCGCAGGAGACCGGCGACAACGACAATTTCCGCGTCCGCCGCTACATCGCCAAATACACCATCAATCCGGCCATCGCGCATGGCCTGTCGAAGGACATCGGCTCGGTGGCGGTGGGAAAACGCGCCGACCTCGTGCTGTGGAATCCGGCCTTTTTCGGCGTCAAGCCGGACATGGTGCTGATCGGCGGCATGATCGCCGCCGCCCCGATGGGCGATCCCAACGCCTCGATCCCGACGCCGCAGCCGATGCATTACCGGCCGATGTTCGGGGCCTACGGCAAGGCGATGACCAATTCGTCGGTGACCTTCGTTTCGAAGGCCGCGCTCGACGCAGGCCTGCGCGGCAGGCTCGGCGTCGACAAGCAGATGGTCGCGGTCGAAAACACCCGCGGCGGCATCGGCAAGCATTCGATGGTGCTCAATGACGCCACGCCGCATGTCGAGGTCGACCCCGAAACCTATGAGGTCCGCGCCGACGGCGAACTCCTGACCTGCGAGCCGGCTACCGTGCTGCCGATGGCGCAACGCTACTTCCTGTTCTGAACCATAGGCGTTAGAACGACCGATGTAGAACATGCCGCGCCAGGCTTATGGACCCGCAACTCCCCTACGCCCACGACATTTTCCCGCATATCCGCATCGTCCTGGGCATGGTGATCGGCCTCGGCGTCACCCGCCTGCTGTCGGGGGTCGCCCGCATCGTCCAGCATCCCGGCCAATACCGGCTCTATCCCGTGCACCTCGCCTGGGTTGCGTCGGTGCTTTTAATGCTGGTGCATTTCTGGTGGTGGGAGTTCGGCCTGTTCCAGATCGAGAATTGGACCTTCGGCAAATACCTGTTCATCATCTTCTACGCCGTCACGCTGTTCCTGCTCTGCGCACTGCTGTTTCCGGATTCGATGCTGGACTACACCAGCTATGAGGATTTCTTTTATTCGCGCCGGGCCTGGTTCTTCGGCCTGCTGGCGGCGACCTATCTGCTCGACGTGATCGATACGCTGCTGAAAGGGCCGGAGCATTTCGCCCATTTTGGCGTCGAATATCTGATCCGCACGCCGGTTTTCGTCGCGCTTTGCGTCATTGCGATCCTGCTGCGCGACCGCCGCTTTCACATCGCCTTTGTCGCCGGCGCGCTCGTCTATCAGATATCGTTCATCCTGCGGCTCTTCGACACGATCGTCTGAGCCCCATTGGGGCGGCGGACGCGATAGGCTAGGCTTTTTGGGAGAGGCAGTTTTTACATGAAGCTCGATATTCGCACCGACTTCACCAAATTCCCGCGCGCCGTCTCCGTCCTGGCCGCGGGCGAAGCCGGAACCACCACGCCATACGACAGTGCGGTGCTTGCCCATGACGAGCGGCATCTGCGCCGTCGCGCCATCGAAACGGCCCGTAGCGACAAGGTGCTGGTCGACCTGCCCGAACCGGTGACCTTGAACCATAGTGACCGGCTGGTGCTGGAGGATGGCCGCCACATCGAGATCATCGCGGCCGAGGAGGCGCTCTACGACGTCCGGGCCAGCGACCCTGTCCATCTGGCAGAGCTTGCCTGGCACATCGGCAACCGCCATCTCGCAGCCGCCATCGAAGCTGGGCGCATCCTCATTCTGCGCGACCATGTCATCAAGGCGATGCTGGAGGGATTGGGCGCCACCGTTAGCGACGTCTCCGAGCCGTTCAAGCCGGTGCGCGGCGCCTATTCCGGGCATGGCGGCCACGGCCACGCTCATGCCGAGGCGCATGCGCACAGCCACGCCGAAGCGCATTCCCATACCCATAGCGAATCGCATTCCCACAGCCATTCGCATGACCATGACCATGACTGACCAGCCTTCCAACGTTGCCCAGCCTTCCAATATTGCTTTGTTGCGGCTGATGGCGTGGCTGTCGCCTTCCTTCCCGGTCGGCGGCTTTTCCTACAGCCATGGTCTCGAGCAAGCCGTGCATGCCGGGCTGGTTGCCGACAGCAAAGAGCTCGCCGCGTGGCTGGAAACGCTGGTCGAGATGGGTTCGGGCTGGAATGATGCGGTGCTGTTTGCCGAAAGCTGGCGCAGGGGGCGCGAAACCGGCGATCTCGATGAAATCGTCGCCCTTGCCGAAGCTCTGGCAGGCTCGCGCGAGCGCCATGCCGAGACCATGCTGCAGGGCGCTGCTTTCCTGAAGGCGGCCTTCGCCTGGCCGTGCCAGGTGCTGGATCGCCTGCCGGCCGAATGTGCCTATTGCGTTGCCGTCGGCGCCGTTGCCGGCGATCACGGCATTGCGCTGCGGGACGCCCTGGCGGCCTTTCTGCAGGCCTTCTTCTCCAATCTCGTCCAGGCCGCGATCCGGCTCGGCATCGTTGGCCAGAGTGCCGCGATGACGCTACTGGCCGCCTTCGAACCGCTTGCCCTGGCCACGGCCGACCGCGCTGCCGGCTCGACCCTCGATGATCTCGGCGGCTGCGCTTTCATCTCCGACGTCACGGCGATGAAGCACGAAGCCCAGTATTCGCGGCTGTTCCGCTCATGATCGTCCTCGCTTTCGCGCTCTCGCTGGTCCTGCTGTTGATCACAGCACTGCATGTCTATTGGGGCATTGGCGGCATCTGGCCGGGCAGGGACGCCGCCTCCTGCGCTCGCGCGGTCATCGGCTTTCGCGGCGTCGACGAGATGCCGGCACCCTTCGCCAGCTTCGCCGTTGCCGCCTGCCTCGGCCTGGCGACGCTGTGGCCGATGGCGCTCGAAGGCGTGTTCGCCACGCCCTTTCCCAAGGCCGGGCTGGCCGCCACGGCGCTGCTCATCGCGCTGGTCTTCCTGGCGCGCGGCATTGCCGGCTTCACGCCGTGGTGGCGCCGGCTGGCGCCCGAACAGCCTTTCGCGCGGCTTGATGTCAGCTACTATTCGCCGCTCTGTCTGTTGATCGGGCTCGGCTTCGCCATTCTTGCCATCACGGAGTTCCCTAGATGACACAAGCCAACGGTCCTCTTCGCATCGGCATCGGCGGCCCGGTCGGCTCCGGCAAGACGACGCTCACCGAAAAGCTCTGCAAGGCGCTGCGTGACGAGTTCTCGATCGCCGTCGTCACCAACGACATCTACACCAAGGAAGATGCCATGATGCTGGCCCGGCTTCAGGCGCTGCCCGAGGATCGCATCATCGGCGTCGAGACCGGCGGCTGCCCGCACACCGCCATTCGCGAGGACGCCTCGATCAATCTGCAGGCGATCGCCGAGATGACCAAAAAATTCCCGGATCTCGACATCGTCTTCATCGAATCGGGCGGCGACAACCTCGCCGCCACCTTCTCGCCGGACCTTGCCGACCTGACGCTCTATGTCATCTCGGTTTGCCAGGGCGAGGAGATTCCGCGCAAGGGCGGACCGGCGATCACCCGGTCCGATTTCCTGGTCATCAACAAGAGCGACCTTGCGCCCTATGTGAACGTCAATCTCGACATCATGGAACGCGACGCTGCCCGCATGCGCGGCAAACGGCCGTTTGGCTTCACCGACCTGTCGCGCGGCAAGGGCCTGCAGGAGGTGATCGATTTCATCGTCGAGCATGGCGGGCTTCGGGTCGGCGCGGCCACCAGCACGGCGGCATAACGGCGCTCGCCTGTACCAAACGAAACCGGTTGCGCGTGTTCCAGCCGCGCGGCATCCTTGCTTCTTTCACGGAGGTTACGATGAGCATCACGCGCCTGCAGAAGGAAGTGCTGACCAACCTGCCGTTCTATGAGGAGCGCGTCGATCTGGCTTGCGCCTTCCGCTGGACGGCGCGGCTTAACATGCATGAGGCGGTGGCCAATCATTTTTCGCTGGCGGTCAACGACGATGGCTCGCAATTCCTGATGAACCCTAACCAGGTGCATTTCTCGCGTATCAAGGCGAGCGATCTGCTTCTGATCGACGCCAATGATCCCGACACGCTGGTCGGCCCGAATGCGCCCGACCCGACGGCGTGGGGCCTGCATGGTGCCATCCATCGCAACGTGCGTCATGCACGCTGCGTCATGCATGTCCACTCGATCCACGCCACCGTGCTTGCCTCGCTCGCTGACTCGACGTTGCCGCCGATCGACCAGAACTCGGCGATCTTCTTCAACCGCCATGTCGTCGACGCTCATTATGGCGGGCTGGCCTTCGAGGAAGAGGGCGAGCGCTGCTCGCAGCTTCTTGTCGACCCGAAGGTCAAGGTGATGGTGATGGGCAACCATGGCGTGCTGGTCATCGGCGACAGCGTCGCCGACACCTTCAACCGCATGTTCTATTTCGAGCGCGCCGCCGAAACCTATATCAAGGCGCTGTGGACCGGCCGGCCGCTGCGGGTACTGTCGGATGAGATCGCGGAGAAAGCGGCAAGGGAACAGGAAGACTATCCCGGCCAGGCCGAGCGCCACCTTTCCGAACTGAAGGCGATCCTCGACGAGCAGGAGCCTGCCTACCGGAGTTGAGCGCGGTCCCGCCGGGCCTGGCTTAAAGCCCGAGTTCGGCCCGCAATTCGCCGGCGCTGTTGATGACAATCGCCCCCGGCGGCCCCTCCATGGGCACCTCTGGCCAGAAAATCGTCTTCATTCCAGCTGCCAGCCCCGCCGTGGCGCCGGTCACGCTGTCGTCGACCGCCACGGCCTCGGCGGGATCGACGTCGGCCAACCAGGCGGCGCGCAGGAAAGGTTCGGCATGCGGCTTGCCTTCACGCACGTCGTTGCGGCTGACCGTCTTCATGCCGGGATATACGAGGCCTACGGCGCGCAGATTGGCATCGACGATCAGCCTGTCGGAGTTGGACACCACCGCTTGCGGCACGCCAAGCGCGAGCAGCTCATTGAAAATCTCGATCGCGCCGGTGCGTGGCGTCAGCGTTTCGGCCATCGGCAGATAGTGATCGTACTTGCGCACGATCCAGTCGTCGAAAGGCAGGTCGAGGCCGAACTCGTCGCGCAGCATTTCGTAGACCGGCCATGCGGCGATGCCGAGCACGCGCTCATGCAGGTCGGCCGGCGGCGCGATGCCGACGCTGTGCAGCGCCGCAATCAGCGCCGCCTCGTGCAGCGGCTCGCTGTCGACCAGCGTGCCGTCCATATCCCAGAAAACCGCTTTCGGCGTCATGCAAGGCTCCATTCTCAAAAAATTCCTTAAAGCGTTTAGCGCGCGAGATAAACCGCCGCGTCCCCGCTAATGCATGTCGCGCAAAGTGTGCAGCGGTTTTGCGATGACGACATGCATAAAAAGGAACCTAAAACGCGTCGCATGAGGTCGATCGAACGCAACGCGCTTTAGAACCGTGATTGGTGCGACCTCGACAGCCTTGCTGTTGCAACGAGACTGGGTCGACCTGTCACTTCGCTCCAAACACCCAAGTTTCATCACTAAGCAATTGCTCTTACAATAGGCAATTGCGCGCAAGTTCATTCCCTGCGAAACTACTGCGCTCCGCCTCTTATGCTCGGCGGGGTTGGGAGGCAGGAACTTGAATTCGCGGCAGGACAGCGGCGGCAACAGGCTGGACGACGCGGCGCGTGCCGGCTGGCTCTATTATGTCGCAGGCAACACCCAGGACCAGATCGCCGCCACGCTTGGCATCTCGCGGCAGACGGCGCAGCGGCTGGTGTCGCTCGCAGTCTCCGAAGGGCTGATCAAGGTGCGCGTCGACCATCCGATCGCCAATTGCCTCGACCTTGCGGCACGGCTGAAATCGCGCTTTGCGCTCGATCTGGTCGAGGTGGTGCCGAGCGACCCTTCTTCTTCCTCCACCGTCATCGGCGTCGCCGAGGCGGCGGCGGCCGAGATCGAACGGCGGCTGCGGTCGCCGGTGCCGATCGTCATGGCGATCGGCACCGGCCGCACGCTGAAGGCCGCGATCGAGCAACTGCCGCCGATGGAATGCCCGCAGCACAAAGTGGTGTCGCTGACCGGCAACATCTCGCCGGACGGCTCGGCGGCCTTCTACAACGTCATCTTCACCATGGCCGACAGGGTCAAGGCGCGTTCGTTTCCGATGCCTTTGCCGGTCATCGCTTCCTCGCCCGAGGAGCGCGAGATGCTGCTCAGCCAGCCGATGATCCAGCCGACGCTGGCGCTTGCGGCCGAGGCCGACGTCACCTTTGTCGGCATCGGCGATCTCGGCCCGAAAGCGCCGCTTTACGAAGACGGCTTCATTTCGGAGGGCGAATTAAAGGCGCTGCAGAAGGCCGGCGGCGTCGCCGAGATCGTCGGCTGGGTATTCGATCGTGACGGCCGCATGATCGAGGGCATCACCAATGATCGGGTGTCGTCGGCGCCGCTGCCGTCGCGCGAAAAGTCGCTGGTGATCGCGCTTGCCATGGGCGACCGCAAGCTGCCGGGCATCTTCGCCGCCGTCAACCGGCGGTTGGTCAACGGCCTCATCACCGATGAGCGGACCGCCGCCGCCTTGCTGGCGGGCGCATGATCTCCGAGCCGCTGGCGGTCGGAAACGATCATGTGAAATCGAAACGCATCTGAATCCCCGATAAAACGAGCGTCACTACTGGTGCCGGCCGCAAGGATCGTTGCCGTCGAGAAAGCCCATGTCGCGCTGCAGATGCGGCGGCAGCTCCCGGACGTCGAGATAGGCCCGTTTCCGCGCCGCGTGCCTTGCCAATCCCCGCGCCAACCGTGAAAACCAGCCATGGGCTGGAGCAAGAAGCAGCTTTTCCTGTATTGTGGTCATGATCGTCAGCCTTCGCTATCCCTAGGCGTAATTGATCTTCAATACGGAATATCGGTAGGACCGGCCGGTGCCGCCAATCAAACGTCGATCACTGCCCATAAGGAGGGCTTATGCCGGAGCTCAATTCACGACAGCTGGTTTCGCAGCTTCCTCCGCTTCAGGCGATCCGGGTGTTCGAGGCGGTGGCGCGGCATCTCTCGTTCACCAAGGCCGCCCAGGAGCTTGGCATGACGCAGGCGGCGGCAAGCTATCAGATCAAGCTTCTGGAGGAGCGCATCGGCGCGCCCCTGTTCTTGCGCCAGCCAAAACAGATCGTGCTGACCGAACCCGGCCAGCGCCTGGCGCCCGCGGTCAGCGAGGCGTTCGCGCTGTTGAGCGGCGCCTATGCCGCCGCGCGCACCGGCGCCGACGGCTTGCTTTGCGTTTCGACGCTGCTGACATTTGCCTCCAATTGGCTGGCGCAGCATCTCGGTTCGTTCCAGGTCGCGCATCCGTCGCTGGCGGTGCGCGTCGATACTTCGAACAGGGTTGTCGACTTTGCCAGAGAGGATATCGACATCGCCATCCGCTCCGGCGGTGGCAACTGGCCGGGCGTCGAGACCCATATGCTTTTCAGGGCCGATTTCACGCCGGTCCTTAGTCCAAAGCTCGCGGCAAGCATCGGCGGAGTCAAGGAGCCGGCCGACCTGCTGCGGCTGCCGATCCTCGACCCGGGTGACATCTGGTGGCGGGACTGGTTTGCCGCCGCCGGCCTGCCGGTCGAGGATCTGGCCAGGCGTCCCGGCACCAGCATGGGCGCGCAGGCCTACGAGGCCAATGCCGCGATTGCCGGCCACGGCGTGGCGATCGTTACCAAGGCGCTGTTCAAGACCGAACTTGCCGACGGCCGCCTGATCCAGCCCTTTGATCTGGTCGGTGACGACGGCCACGCCTATTGGCTGGTCTATCCGACGGCACGACGCAACGTGCCGAAGATCCGCGCCTTCCGCGATTGGATCCTGAGTGAAATCGCTTGCCAGTAGGCTGAATCCCAGCAAGCCCGATAGCAAAGCGCCGGGCCCAATCAGCCCGGCCGAATCCTTCGTCAGACATGCCGCAAACGTCCCAGGCTTGCCGCTGCACAAGACCCGGCGTGCTGCGCTGCAGCAACGAATCCGTCTTGACATAATTCATCGCAAGTGAGTAATTGCTCACAGCCAAGGCAAATGCTCATCTTGGTTTATGGGAGGAATTTTGATGAAACTTCGCACGTTCACCCTAGGCCTGTTCTCGGCCAGCGCGCTCGCTTTCGCCGCGCATGCCGAATCCATCACCATCGCCACGGTCAACAATGGCGATATGGTCCGCATGCAGAAGCTGACCGACGACTTCACCGCCAAGAATCCCGACGTCCAGCTGCAGTGGGTCACGCTCGAGGAAAACGTTCTGCGCGAGCGCGTCACCACCGACATCGCCACCAAGGGTGGCCAGTACGACGTGATGACTATCGGCACCTATGAAGTGCCGATCTGGGCCAAGCAGAACTGGCTTTTGCCGCTCGACAAACTCGGCGACGATTACGACGTCAAGGACATCATCCCGGCCATAGCCGGCGGCCTGTCGGTCGACGGCAAGCTCTACGCAGCCCCGTTCTACGGCGAAAGCTCCTTCGTCATGTACCGCAAGGACCTGATGGAAAAGGCCGGGCTCAAGATGCCCGATGCACCGACCTGGGACTTCATCAAGCAGGCCGCCGACAAGATGACCGACCGCGCCAACGGCGTGAACGGCGTCTGCCTGCGCGGCAAGGCCGGCTGGGGCGAGAACATGGCCTTCCTGACCGCCATGTCGAACTCGTTCGGCGCGCGCTGGTTCGACGAGAACTGGAAGCCGCAATTCGACCAGCCCGAATGGAAGAACACGCTGCAGTTCTATGTCGACCTGATGAAGGCCGACGGCCCCGAGGGCGCGTCGTCCAACGGCTTCAACGAAAACCTGGCGCTGTTCCAGCAGGGCAAATGCGGCATGTGGATCGACGCTACCGTCGCTGCCTCCTTCGTTTCCGACCCGAAGAACTCCACCGTCGCCGACAAGGTCGGCTATGCGCTGGCGCCGGACAATGGCCTCGGCAAGCGCGGCAATTGGCTGTGGGCATGGTCGCTAGCCATCCCCGCCGGCACTCAGAAGGCCGACGCCGCTCAAAAGTTCGTAGCCTGGGCAACCAGCAAGCACTATGCCGAGCTCGTCGCCTCGAAGGAAGGCTGGGCCAACGTTCCGCCGGGAACGCGCTCGTCGCTCTATGCCAATCCCGAATACCAGAAGGCAGCACCTTTCGCCAAGATGACGCTGGACTCGATCAACTCCGCCGATCCGACGCACCCGACCGTCAAGCCGGTGCCTTATGTCGGCGTCCAGTTCGTCGCCATTCCTGAGTTCCAGGGTCTCGGCACCACCGTCGGCCAGCTCTTCTCGGCGGCACTTGCCGGCCAGTCGAGCGTCGACGATGCCTTGAAGCAGGCGCAGGACGCCGCCACCGCGACGATGACCGAGGGCGGTTACATCAAGTAAGCTCCTCCGGGTGCCGGTTGCCAATGGCGACCGGCAACGGCCGCCCGAATCCCAGTTCGGGCGGCCAGCTTTCACACCGCTGAAAAACTTGGCCGACCTCGAAGGGTGACCGTCATGGCTACTCAGCAGACCCGTTCGCTTGCCCGTTTCATGATGGCGCCATCCGTGGTGCTGCTGCTGGTCTGGATGATTGTGCCGCTGGCATTCACGCTGTGGTTTTCCTTCCAGCAATACAACCCGCTCAATCCGATGCGCGACGGCTTCGTCGGGTTTTCGAACTACGCGCTGTTCTATTCCAACCCGGCATTCCTGCAGTCGATCCTCAACACGCTCACCATCGTCGTCAGCGTGCTTTTGATCACGGTGATCGGCGGTATTCTGCTCGCCCTTCTGCTCGATCAGCCGATGTGGGGACAGGGCATCGTCCGCATCCTTGTCATCTCGCCGTTCTTCGTCATGCCACCGGTGGCAGCACTGGTCTGGAAGAACATGATCATGCATCCGCAGTACGGGGTTTTCGCCGATATTGCGCGCTTCTTCGGCGGGCAGCCGATCGATTGGTTCGGGCAGCATCCGCTCCTGGCGATCATCATCATCGTTGCCTGGCAATGGCTGCCGTTTGCTACGCTGATCCTGTTGACCGCGCTTCAGTCGCTCGACGGCGAGCAGAAGGAAGCCGCCGAAATGGACGGCGCCGGCTTCATCAGCCGCTTCATCTATTTGACGCTGCCTCATATGTCGCGCGCCATAACCGTCGTCATCCTGATCCAGACGATCTTCCTGCTGTCGGTCTATGCCGAGATCCTCGTCACCACCAATGGCGGCCCGGGTTACGCCTCCACCAACCTGCCCTTCCTCGTCTATCAGAAGGCATTGCTGGAGTTCAAAATCGGCCAGGCGTCCGCCGGCGGTATCATTGCCGTCATTCTCGCCAACATCGTTGCCTTCTTCGCCATGCGCGCTGTCGGCAAGAACCTGGATAAATAAGGGAGGATAAGATGGCACGTGCGCTGAACCACCCCCACTCCGTCCCGCTGCGCGGGACACCTCTCCCCCTGCCCGGGGTAGAGGAAAGGCCTGCATCGAAACCGCGCCCTTCCTCCACCCCCTCGATCGGGGGAGAGGTGGGTTGCGCAGCAAACCGGAGTGGGGGTCGACCCTGCCGCCAACATCGCCGATAGGGAGGACCTGACCATGGCACGTGCAGTCACCACCCAGCACAAGACGATTGCTACCGCGGCCGCCTGGATCGTCGCGCTGCTGATCTTCTTCCCGATCCTCTATACGATCATCACTTCGTTCAAGTCGGAGCAGGAGGCTATCCAGGGCTTCAACCTGTTCCCGTCGGGAACCACGGAGAGCTATTCCGAGGTCCAGGCGCAGAACGGCTATTTCAAATTCTTCCTGAACTCGGTGTTCCTGTCGGTCGGCTCGACCATCCTGGCTCTGCTCGTCGCCATACCGGCGGCATGGTCGATGGCGTTTTCGCCGGGCAAACGCACCAAGGACATCCTGATGTGGATGCTTTCCACCAAGATGATGCCGGCCGTCGCCGTGCTGTTTCCGATCTATCTGATCTTCCGCGATACCGGTCTGCTCGACAGCCGCATCGGCCTGATGGTCATGCTGATGCTGATCAACCTGCCGATCGTGGTCTGGATGCTTTACACCTATTTTCGCGAGATCCCGGGCGAGATCCTGGAAGCGGCGCGCATGGACGGCGCATCGCTCTGGAACGAGATCATCTATGTGCTGACGCCGATGGCGGTCCCCGGCATCGCCTCGACCATGCTGCTCAACATCATTCTCGCCTGGAACGAGGCGTTCTGGACGATCCGGCTGACCACCACCGAGGCCGCGCCGCTCACCGCTTTCATCAGCTCCTTCTCCAGCCCGCAGGGGCTGTTCTGGGCCAAGCTTTCGGCCGCCTCGACGCTGGCGATCGCACCGATACTGATCATGGGCTGGTTCAGCCAGAAGCAGCTGGTCCGAGGCCTGACATTCGGTGCGGTAAAGTAGCGGGCATCGCCTGACGCAAAACGAAAAGATAGCCCTTCGGGGGAGGAAACCATGGGAAACATCACGCTCAAGAACGTCTCCAAATCCTTCGGGGCGACGTCCATCATCCCCGGCCTCGATCTCGTCATCGAGGACGGAGAGTTCGTCGTCTTCGTCGGCCCGTCGGGCTGCGGCAAATCCACCCTGTTGCGTCTGATCGCCGGTCTCGAGGATACCAGCGGCGGCACCATCATCATCGATGGTCGCGACGTCACCGGCGAGGCGCCGGCCAAGCGCAAGCTGGCTATGGTGTTCCAGTCCTATGCGCTCTACCCGCACATGACGGTGGCCAAGAACATCGCCTTCCCGCTGAAGATGGCGGGCGAGGACCAGGCGACCATCGACAAGAAGGTGAAGGACGCCGCGCGGATCCTGAACCTCACCAACTACCTCGACCGCCGCCCCGGCCAGCTCTCCGGCGGCCAACGGCAGCGCGTCGCCATCGGCCGCGCCATCGTGCGCCAGCCGTCGGCCTTCCTGTTCGACGAGCCTTTGTCCAATCTCGACGCGGCGCTGCGCGGCACCATGCGGCTGGAGATCAGCGAGCTGCATCACCAGCTCAAGACAACCATGGTCTACGTCACCCACGACCAGATCGAGGCGATGACCATGGCCGACAAGATCGTCGTGCTCAATGCCGGCAATATCGAGCAGGTCGGCTCGCCGATGGAGCTCTATAAGACGCCGAAGAACCTGTTCGTCGCCGGCTTCATAGGTTCGCCGAAGATGAACCTGATCGAAGGCGCGCCGGCCGCCAAATATGGCGCCAAGACGGTCGGCATCCGCCCGGAGCATATGAACATTTCGAAGACGTCAGGCGACTGGAAGGCGACGGTCGGGGTTGCCGAGCATCTCGGCTCCGACACGTTTTTGCACGTCCAGGCGGATGGTGTCGGGCAGCTGACGGTGCGTGCCGACGGCGAGTTGGCCGCCCATCACGGCGACACGATCTACCTGACGCCGGAAAAGGCCAAGCTGCATCGTTTCGGCGCCGACGGGAAGGCGATGCTGCAATGAGGCTCCGGGGTAAATCGGCGCTGATTACCGGATCGGCGCGCGGCATCGGCAGGGCGTTTGCCGAAGCCTACATGCGCGAAGGGGCGACGGTCGCGATTGGCGACATCAATCTCGAAGCCGCCGAGAAGACGGCTTCGGAAATCGGCCGCAACGCCTACGCGGTAAAGCTCGACGTCACCGATCTCGCGTCTATCGATGAGGCCGTCAAGGCAGTCGAAGCCAGGGCCGGCGGCCTGGATATCTTGATCAACAACGCTGCTTTGTTCGACCTGGCGCCGATCGTCGAGATCACCAAGACAAGCTACGACAAATTGTTTTCGGTCAACGTCGCCGGCACGCTGTTTACGTTGCAGGCCGCCGCCCGTTCGATGATTGCCCGGGGCAAGGGCGGCAAGATCATCAACATGGCAAGCCAGGCCGGGCGCCGCGGCGAGGCGCTGGTCACCGTCTACTGCGCCACCAAGGCGGCGGTCATCTCGCTCACCCAGTCGGCAGGGCTCGACCTGATCAAACACCGCATCAACGTCAATGCCATCGCCCCGGGTGTCGTCGACGGCGAGCATTGGGACCATGTCGATGCCTTGTTCGCCAAGTTCGAGAACCGGCCGAGGGGCGAGAAGAAGAGGCTGGTCGGCGAAGCCGTGCCTTATGGCCGCATGGGCACGGCGCAAGACCTCACCGGCATGGCGGTGTTCCTGGCCAGCGATGAGGCCGAGTACATCGTCGCCCAGACCTACAATGTCGATGGCGGCCAGTGGATGAGTTGAGGGGGCGAAGGCGCTCTTCCCCCCGTCTCCTCCACGGGGGGAAGAGCCGTCCCGCTAAAGGGTAAAAGCAGATGACCGTGAAACTCTCTTCTTCCATCCTCGCCAAGCTGCCGCCCAAGGTCGCCGGCCCGAAATATGATCGCGCCGCGCTCAAGGCCGGCATCGTGCATTTCGGCGTCGGCAATTTCCATCGCTCGCACCAGGCCGTCTATCTCGACGACCTGTTCAATTCGGGTGTCGGCCACGACTGGGCCATTGTTGGCGCCGGCGTCTTCGAGGGCGAGAAGGTCGGCCGCGGCAAGTTGCAGGAGCAGGACTGGCTGACCACCGTGGTCGAGCAGGACAGCGGCCATATGAGCGCGCGCGTCACCGGCGTCATGATCGACTTCCTGGTGCCGGGCGATGCGGCCGCAATCGTCGAGCGGCTTGCCGATCCGGCGATCAAGATCGTCTCCCTGACCATTACCGAGGGCGGCTATTTCATCGATCCGGCATCCGGCGTCTTCAATCCGACACATCCCGACATCGTTGCCGACGCTGAGCCGGGGGCGACGCCGAAGACCGTCTTCGGCCTCGTCCTCGCCGGGCTGCTGCGCCGCCGCGCCGACGGTATCGTGCCCTTCACAATCATGTCCTGCGACAACATCCCCCATAACGGCCACGTCACCTCAGATGGCGTCATCGGCCTTGCGCGGCTGATCGACGAAGGTTTGGCAAACTGGGTGAGCGAGAACGTTGCCTTTCCCAATGGCATGGTCGACCGCATCACGCCGGCCACCACCGACCGCGAGCGCGGCATTCTCTCCAGCGAGTTCGGCCTCGACGACAATTGGCCGGTGTTTTGCGAACCGTTCAAGCAATGGGTGCTGGAGGACCGTTTCACCGACGGCCGCCCGCCGCTGGAAAAGGTCGGCGTGCAGTTCGTCAGCGACGTCGCGCCCTATGAGCTGATGAAGATCCGCATCCTCAATGGCGGCCATGCGACCATCGCCTATCCGGCCGGGCTGATGGACATCCATTTCGTCCATGAGGCGATGCAGGAGCCGCTGGTACGCGGCTTCCTCGACAAGCTCGAGCATGACGAAATCATCCCGACCGTGCCGCCGGTTCCGGACACCGACCTCGAAGATTACTACCAGCTCATCGAGCACCGCTTCTCCAATCCGAAGATCGGCGACACCATACGCCGGCTTTGCCTCGACGGCTCCAACCGCCAGCCGAAATTCATCATTCCGACCATCGCCGACCGGCTGAAGGCTGGCAAAAGTGTCACCGGCCTTGCACTGGAATCGGCGCTCTGGTGTCGCTACTGCTTCGGCACGACGGATTCCGGTGCCGTCACCGAGCCCAACGACCCGAACTGGGGCCGGTTGCAGGCGACGGCCAAGGCGGCCAGGGACATGCCTGCCGCCTGGCTTGCCATGGAGGACATCTATGGCGATGTCGGCCGCTCGCCGCCGTTCGCTGAAGCCTTCGGCCAAGCGCTGAGACTGCTGTGGGCGGACGGCGCGCGCGCGACACTGACGCGCTATCTCGCCGGCGACCTCTGAAGCCGATCCAGCGCGATGACGCCTGAACTGGTCATTTTCGACTGTGACGGCGTGCTGGTGGACAGTGAGATGCTGTCCGTCTCGGCATTGCTGGAGATGATCGCGCTTGCCGGCGGCAACGTCAGCGAGGACATTGCCTACGAGCACTTCCTCGGCAAGAGCATGAAGAGCGTCCGCGAAATCCTCGCAAGCGACTTCGGGCTCGATCTCACCGACCAGCATCTGACCGAGATGCGCTCCGAACTGATGCGCAGATTCCGCGAGGAGCTGAAACCGATGCCAGGTATCGCACAGGTCCTGCCGAGGCTCGGCGTACCGTGCTGCGTCGCCTCCTCCGGCACCCTGGAACGCATCCGCTATGCGCTCGACGTCACCGGGTTGCTTGGGCTGCTGGAGCCGCATTTGTTCAGCGCCGCCATGGTGGCGCGGGGCAAACCGGCGCCCGATCTCTTTCTCCATGCAGCAGATAAAATGAGAGCGGCCCCGCGAAACTGCCTCGTCGTCGAGGACAGCCCGGCCGGCATCGAAGCGGCGCGGGCGGCCGGCATGCGCGTCCTTGCCTTCACCGGCGGCTCGCACACCGGCAACCCGGCATTGAAAGCGCGGCTTGCGTCGAGTGAGCCGGACTTTATATTCGCTGACATGCTGCAATTGCCCGATCTGATTGCAGGCCTGGGAGCGAGAGCAAGAACACCTTGACCAACAGTTTCGTTTGCGCGGTCGATGTCGGCACCGGAAGCGCTCGTGCCGGCATTCTCGACACCGGTGGCGCCTTGCTCGGCCGCGCCGAGCACCCGATCGCCATGCAACAGCCGAAGGCCGACCATGCCGAGCACGATTCGCAGGATATATGGTCGGCGGTGTGCATGGCCGTCCGCGCTGCCCGCGAAAAGGCGGGCGTGCGGGCCGAGGATATCGTCGGCATCTCCTTTGATGCCACCTGCTCGCTGGTGGTGCGAGACCGGCATGGCGGCCAGCTCAGCGTGTCCGTCACTGGTGAAAGGCGCTGGGACACCATTGTCTGGCTCGACCATCGCGCAATTGCCGAGGCCGACGAATGCACTGAAAGCGGCCACGCTGTGCTCGACTATATCGGCGGCGTCATGTCGCCGGAAATGGAGACGCCGAAGCTGATGTGGCTGAAGCGCAACCTGCCCGGAACATGGAACGAAGCCGGCTATCTATTCGACCTCACCGACTTCCTCACCTGGAAGGCAAGCGGCTCGCTCTCCCGTTCACAATGCACGCTGACCGCCAAATGGACCTATCTAGCCCATGAAGCGACCGGCTGGCGGCGCGACTTCTTCGAAGCCGTCGGGCTCGGCGATATCTTTGAGCACGGCAACCTGCCGGAAAAGGCAAGCCCGGTCGGTGCCGATATCGGCCCGCTCGGCGCGCAAGCCGCGACGGAGCTTGGCCTCACCGAAAAATGCCGGGTCGGCGCCGGCGTCATCGATGCCTATGCCGGCGCGCTTGGCGTGCTCGGCGGTTTCGCCGGTGACGCGACGAACATCGGCCGCCATCTGGCCCTGATTGCCGGTACGTCGAGTTGCGTCATGGCGATGTCGCCCGATCCGCAGCCTTTCGCCGGTGTCTGGGGCCCATATTATGGCGCAGCCCTTCCCGGCCTGTGGCTGTCGGAAGGTGGCCAGTCGGCCACCGGCGCGCTGCTCGACCACATCATCCGCTGGCATGGCGCCGGCGGCGAGCCGGATGCCGCCATGCATGCCAGGATTGCCCACCGCGTCGCCGAGTTGCGTGCCGCCGAGGGCGAAAACCTCGCCGCAAGGCTGCACGTACTGCCCGATTTTCACGGCAACCGCTCGCCGCTCGCCGACCCGCATGCCGTCGGCGTCATCAGCGGGCTGACGCTGGATGCCTCCTTCGACAGTCTGTGCAAGCTCTACTGGCGCACCGCCGTCAGCATCGCGCTTGGCGTCCGTCATGTGCTGGAAGCGCTGAACGAGAACGGCTATCTGATCGACACGCTGCACGTCACCGGCGGCCACACCAAGAACCCGCTGTTGATGGAGCTCTATGCCGATGCAACCGGCTGCACGGTGGTCGAGCCGCTGGCGGACGAGGCGGTGCTGCTCGGCACCGGCATGATTGCCGCCACCGCGGCCAGGCTTTTTCCCGATTTGAACGCTGCCTGCGTCGCCATGCAACAGGGCGGCAGGACGCGAGAGCCCAATCCGGCTGCCGCCGGCCGGTTCGATCGCGACTACCGCGTGTTTCTCGAAATGCACAGGCAAAGGCAGGCGCTGGACGCGATCCGATAAATCGGGATCGGTTGCTATCTCTGGTTCCAGCGCCGGATGACCGGCTCGTCAAGGTCGTGCTCATAACCGAGCACGCTTATGCTGGCGGTATCCAGCACGAAAAACGCGCCGGCTTGCGGCGGCAGGCCGAGCCAGCGTGCGGCCAGCACCCTAAGGAAATGCGAGCTTGAGAAGACCAGGACATTGCTGCCGACCTCGCGCAACTGGCTGACGATCCGGTCCGCCCTCGAGCCGACATCCGTGGCGGACTCGCCGCTCGGGCAGCCGTCGCGAAAGAGACGCCAGCCGGGGCGCTCGGCGAGGATTTGCTTGGTGGTCAATCCCTCATAGGCACCATAATCCCACTCCGCCAGATCGTCCTTCTTCACGCCTGACGAGCCGAAGCCGGCCAGCGCACAGGTGTTGAAGGCGCGCTGCGACGGGCTCGACCACACCGCCGAGAAGGACAGGCCCTTGAGCCGCTCAGCGATCCGCCTTGCCGCTTCCTCGCCGGCCGGCGTCAGCGGTATGTCGGTTCGGCCGGTATGTTTTCCGGACGCACTCCATTCCGTCTCGCCATGCCGAACCAGATAGATTTCGGGAAACGCGCTCATCAGGCTGCCTTTCAAATGGATTCTGCCGCGACCATAGCGGCTTCCATAGCCTCTCCAATAGCCTGCATTGAACCGACTGGCTTAACCCTTCCGCAAGTCAGCCTCTTGCCACCGGTGCCCATTTGATAGACAAACCCGTCGTAATGCGGAATCCGGCCGATCTTGGCCATTTTCCGCGCTGAGACGCGGCTTCCGGCTCTTGCCGACGTGCCGCAATCGGATAGGCGGAAAACTAGAATGTCTGCGATCGAAGCCGACGCTCGCGCGCCGGAAAACCTTTGGCGTCGGGAAATCAGGGCGATGCTGGCGCTCGCCTGGCCGATGGTGCTGACCAATCTCGGCCAGACCGCGATGACCGCTACCGACGTCATGATGATGGGGCGGCTGGGGCCGGACACGCTGGCCAGCGGTGCGCTTGGTGCCAATCTCTACTTCATGCCGCTCATCTTCGGGCTCGGCCTGATGCTGGCGACCTCGCCGATGATGGCGACCGAGCTCGGCCGTCGCCGGCACTCGGTGCGCGACCTGCGCCGCACCGTGCGCCAGGGTCTGTGGCTGGCGATCCTCATTTGCATTCCGATATGGGCCCTTCTCTGGCACGGCGAGAGCGTGTTGCTGGCCATGGGTCAGGAACCGGCGCTGGCGCACCAGGCCGGCATCTATCTGCGCTGGCTCGAATGGGCGGTGCTGCCCTTTTTCGGCTACATCGTCCTGCGCTCGTTCATTTCGGCGCTGGAGCGGCCGGGCTGGGCGCTGATCATCGTCTTCGTTGCCGTCGCCTGCAACGCCTTCTTCAACTGGCTGTTCATGTTCGGCAATCTCGGCATCCAATCGATGGGCATCGCCGGCTCCGGCCTCGCCACCACTCTGTCCAGCACGTTGATGTTCGCCGGCATGGCGGCGGTGGTGATGCTTGAGAAGAAATTCCGGCGCTATCGTCTGTTCGGACGCTTCTGGCGCGCCGATTGGCCGCGCTTCAAGGGCCTGCTGCGGCTCGGCCTGCCGATCGCCGGCCTGCTGGCGTTCGAGGTGACGATCTTCAACGCGGCGGCCTTTCTCATGGGCCTGATCGATGCGGCTTCGCTTGCCGCCCATGCGATCGCCATCCAGATCGCCTCGATCACCTTCATGGTGCCGCTCGGCCTCAACCAGGCGGTGACGGTGCGCGTCGGACTTGCCCACGGCGCCGGCAATCCGGAAGGTGTCTGCCGGGCTGGCTGGACCGCCTATGTCGTCGGTGTCTCCTTCATGGCGCTGATGGGGCTAGTGATGATCCTGTGGCCGCATCTCTTGATCGGCGCCTTCATCGATCTGGGCAATCCGGCTAATGCCGAGGTGGTGGCGCTTGCCGTGTCGTTCCTCGCCTTTGCCGCGCTGTTCCAGGTTTTTGACGGTGCGCAGGCGGTCGCCAGCGGCATGCTGCGCGGCCTGCACGACACCAAGGTGCCGATGATCTATGCCGCGATCGGATATTGGGGCGTCGGGCTGCCGCTCGGCGTGCTGCTGGCCTTCCGTTTCGGCTTCAACGGCGTCGGCATCTGGATCGGCCTGTCGTCGGGACTGGCGGTGGTTGCGGCGCTCTTGCTAGGGCGCTGGCTGCGGCGTGACAGGATCGCGCCGCCGCTGGTATTCGGGCGTTGAATTGCTGGTCGCCCGCTCAGCGGGCCGCCGCCCGCTGCTCGAGCGAACGTGCGTATTGCGTCAGCGGAAAGCACATGACGAAGAAGATCAGCGCTACCAGCCCATAGACTTTGAACGGTTCGAAGGTCGCATTGTTGATCGCGTTGGATGTCCTCACCAGCTCCTCGAAACCGATGATCGACGTCAGCGCGGTCGACTTGATCAGCTGCACCAGAAAGCCGACGGTCGGTGCGCGGGTGATCGAAAACGCCTGAGGCAAGATGATCAGCCGGAGTTCCTGCAGATAGTGCAGGCCGAGGCTGGCGCCGGCGTCCCACTGGCCGCGCGGCAGTGCATCGACGCCGCCGCGCCAGATCTCGGCGAGATAGGCGCTGGCAAAGAAGGTCAGGCCAAGCACCGCCGCGGTCCACGGCTCGATGCGCAGGCCCAGCATCGGCAAGCCGAAGAACATCAGGAAGAGCTGCATCAGCAGCGGCGTGCCCTGGAAAAGCGCGATATAGCCGGAGGCAAACCGGCGCGCCCATTTATTCTTGGCGATCCGGAAGAACAGCACGATCATGCCGACCACGGCCCCGCCGACAAAGGCGGCCAGCGACAAGAGCACCGTCCAGCGCGCCGCCAGCAGCAGGTTGCGCAGAATGTCCCAGAAGGTGAATTCGATCATGACACGCCGGCTCCGAGAAGCCGGCGCCCGCCGCCGACCAGCAGCCGGCGCAGCCCAATCGACAGGATGAGATAGACCATCGTCACGATGAAATAGGTCTCGAAAGCCCGGAACGTGCGCGCCTGCAGCATGTCGGCTTCATAGGTCAGCTCGCGAACGGCGATCTGCGATACCACGGCGGATTCCAGCATCATGATGACGATCTGGCTGGTCAGCGCCGGATAGATTACCTTGAGCGCCTGCGGCAGCACGATCTTGATGAAGACCTGGCGCGGCCTGAGCCCAAGCGCCAGTGCCGCTTCCGTCTGCCCGGGCGGCACCGCGTCGAGCCCGGCGCCAACGATCTCGATCGTATAGGCGGCCATGTTGAGCGTCATCGCCAGCATGGCTGCCAGCACCGGATCGAGCTTGACGCCGATGCTGGGCAGCCCGAAGAAGATGAAGAATAGCTGCACCAGGAACGGCGTGTTGCGGATCACCTCGACATAGACGCCGATCGCCCGCTTGAGCAGGAGCGGACCGTTCCGCCGCCCTGCGGCGCCGAGGATGCTGAGCAACGTTCCCGCCAGCGTGGTGACAGCGATCAACAGGATCGTCGTGGCCGCGCCGCGCGCGATCGCCCCTGTCGCCCCGGCAAGCCAGCCGAAGTCGAGGCTATAGCTCACCGGCCATCAATCCTTGAGATTGGCGGGATCGAGCGGCGTCTTCAGCCAGGCTTTCGAGCTTTCGTCCAGTCTGCCGTCGGCCAGCATCTTGGCAACCGCATCGTTGACCGCTTGTTTGAGGCGGTCTTCCTTCTTGTTGAGGCCGATATGCGAGGGCGAGGTGAGAAGCTGGAATTTCTGCTCCGGCTTCAGTTCCTCCTGCCGGGCGAGCACCTGGGCGCCGACATCGTTGCCGACCACCATCAGTTGGGTCTGACCCGAAATGAAGGCCTGGATGACGGAATTGTAGTTGTCGAAACGGCGGATGTCGGCCGAGGCCGGTGCCGCCTCGGTCAGCGAGGTATCCTCCAGCGTGCCGCGATTGACGGCGATCGACTTGTCGGCGAGGTCTTCCTTGCCTTTGACCGCAAGAGCTGCCGGGCCGATGACGGCGATGTAATAGGGCGCGTAGGCGGCGGCGAAATCGATCACCTGCTCACGCTCCTTGGAATAGCCGACGCTCATCAGCAGGTCGACGCGCTTGTCGGTAAGGTACGGGATGCGGTTCTGGCCGGTCACGCTGACCAGATTGAGCTTGACCTTGAGCTGGTCGGCGATGGATTGCGCCACGTCGATGTCGTAGCCCTTGATGCTCATGTCGGCGCTGGCCGAGGAGAAGGGCGGGAAGTCGGAAAAGATGCCGACATTGATGGCGCCGGCCTTGGCTATGTCGTCGATCGCGTCGGCATTGACGGCCTGCGTCGTGAAAGCAAAACCGGTCGCGCCGAGCATCAGCACGGCGGCGATGGACGATTTGAGTTTCATGTGAAGTGTCATTGTCATTCCCCTGCTGGAAGCTTGTTTGTTTGAGTGCAACCGCCGGCTCCAGCGCGGCGGTCGCCTTTGGATTCTCTAGTGGACCATGATCTTCTCCGAAAACCGGTTCCCACTTTCGGGATCATGGTCGAGCGTGTCAGCCCGCCTTGCCGGTGATTGCCGGGCTGAAGACCATCAGGCTGAGGATCTCGAACAGCACCTGCGCGCCGGCGTGCGCCGTGTTGGTGGTCGCGTCGTACTGCGGTGCCACCTCGACCACGTCGCCGCCGACGATGTTGAGTCCCTTCAGGCCGCGCAGCAGCTCGAGCACTTCGCGCGTCGTCAGCCCGCCGACCTCCGGCGTGCCGGTGCCCGGTGCGAAGGCCGGATCGATGCTGTCGATGTCGAAGGAGACATAGGTCGGGCCGTCGCCGACTATCCTGCGCGCCTTCTCGATAATGGCGGGAATGCCGAGGCCGGTCACCTCTTCGGCATGCACGACGGTCATGCCGGACTCATAAGTGAACTCCCACAGATACTCGGCCGAGCCGCGAATGCCGATCTGGATAGTGCGGCTCGGGTCGAGCACGCCGTCCAGCACCGCGTTGCGGAACGGCCCGCCATGGTGGAACTTGGTCATGTCGAACAGGCCGCTGGTATCGCAGTGCGCGTCGATATGGATCATGCCCACCGGCGCCCTCTTGCCGACAGCCTTCAGGATCGGGTGGCTGATCGAATGGTCGCCGCCGACAGACAAGGGCAGGACGCCGGCGTCGACGATCTGGTTGGTGCGGCGTTCGATGTCGTCATGGCTGGTCTCCAGCCGGTAGCGGCTCTGGAACGGCACGTCGCCGATGTCGGCGACCTTCAGCTCATGCGTCGGCGCGCATTCCAGCACATGGTTGTAGGGGCCGATGCGCTCGATGGCGCGCAGCGCCCTTGGCCCGAAACGGGCGCCCGGCCGGTTGGTGACGCCCAGATCCATCGGCACACCGATCATCGCCACCTGCAGATCGCCGAAATCCGGATTGTCGGCGGCGATTTCACGATAGGGCGCCGCGAGGAAGGTCGGGATGCCGGAATAGGGCGCCAGTCGCGTGCCGGTCTTGGAGAAGATCTTGTCGGCGACACGCTGGAATTTCGGGTCGAACATTTCGCCGCCATGGCTCTCGCCGTATTTGCGGCGCAACGCTTCGAGCTTGCCGCGGTCGTAACCCATGTCGGTCCTCCATGGCTGGTGCGGCGCGCGGACAGCGGCCCCGATAGCCGCAGCCGTCGGCTGCCTGCAGATTTCACGTCGTGATGCAATGCCTAGGCAAAGTGTCCCGTAGCTGCATTGAAAAATCAATTGATATTGTTAGTGTGTTATCTGTGAGAAAATCTCACAGAGCCTAGGGTCCAAATGGCCAAGCGTTTGCCACCGCTCAACCCGCTGCGCGCCTTCGAGGCGACGGCGCGCCACGCCTCGCTGAGCAAGGCGGCGGCTGAGCTCAACGTCACCCACGGCGCCATCAGCCATCAGATCAAGGCGCTCGAGCAATCGTTGGGTGTCAAGCTGTTCGAGCGTGCCGGTCAGCGGGTGAAGCTGACGCCACACGGCGCCGAGTTGCTTCCGGCGGTGTCGACCGCCTTCGACGGCATTGCCGCCGCCACGCAGCGCATGACGAGGCCGGCCAGCACCGGCGTTCTCTCTGTATCCTGCGTGCCGGCGCTACTGTTGCTGTGGATGATCCCGCGGCTGGGCAGCTTCACCTCGCAATATCCGGATATCAGGCTGACGCTGATCCCATCCAATGATGCCAAGGACGTCCGCGCACCGCATATCGATGTCTGCGTGCACTATGGTGACGGCAGCTGGACCGACTGCTGGATGCGCAAATGGTCGGGCCTCGAACTGTTCCCGGTGGTCAGCCCGACGCTGATCAACAACCGCCCGATCCGCACCGTCCGCGACCTCGCCGATCACGTCTTCCTGCATGGCGACGACGGCCGCGGATGGCATACCTGGCTGGCCGCCGCCGACGCGCTGGACCTGGAGCGCGGCCGCCGCCATCATCTCGGCGATGCGCGCATGGCGACCGAGGCGGCTGTCCACGGCCATGGCGTGGCGCTCGGCGATACGGTGACGGCAAGCGGACTGCTCGCCAGGGGCCTGCTTGTCGCCCCGTTCAGTCTTTCCGTGCCGGCCGTCGACGATTTCTACGTCGTCTGCCGCAACGAGATGCGGTCGGCGCCGATCGTGCAATTGTTCATCGACTGGCTGTTTGCCGAGAAAGAGCAGGCCGACCGCCGCGCCGACGCGCCGGTGGCAGGCCGCATCGGCATTCGCCGCAAGCGTCCAGCGCTCAAGGTGGTCGGCGCCAAGACCGCATCCTGAGGCCGAAACTGCCGTAGGCGCCGCTTGCCGCAGCGGCTTCTTTTTGTCGGGCCAGCCCGCAAAGCGGGAGGCGCGTTCAAAAATTCGATGCTAAGAGGCATTTGGAGCAATTCCAGGAAAAGTGCGCAGCGGTTTTCCGTCCGGAATTGCGCTAGACAAAAGCTAGAGCGAGCAGCGAAGGCGCATTGAGCGATGGCAAAGACCGATATAGCGCGGCGCGTCTACAATCACACCTGGAAGCTCGACCCGATCGTCCGCAGCTTGCTCGACACCGATTTCTACAAGCTTCTGATGCTGCAGATGATCTGGGGCATGTATCCCAAGGTCGACGCCACCTTCTCGCTGATCAACCGCACCACCTCGGTCCGCCTTGCCGAGGAGATCGATGAGACGGAGCTGCGCGAGCAGCTCGACCATGCCCGCACCTTGCGCTTCTCTAAGAAAGAGATGATCTGGCTCGGCGGCAACACCTTCTATGGCCGCAAGCAGATATTCGAACCGGAATTCCTCGCCTGGCTGGAAAATTTCCGGCTGCCCGAATACGAGCTTTCCAAGCGCGACGGCCAATACGAACTCGTCTTCAGCGGCCCGTGGATGTACACGACGCTGTGGGAGATCCCGGCGCTGGCAATTATCAATGAACTTCGATCTCGCGCGGCCATGCGGGCGTTCGGGCCGTTCGCGCTCGACGTGCTCTATGCCCGCGCCAAGGCCAAGATGTGGGCCAAGACCGAGCGGCTGAAGGCGCTGCCCGGCATCCGCATCTCGGATTTCGGCACCCGCCGCCGTCATTCTTTCCTGTGGCAGCGCTGGTGCGTCGAAGCGTTGAAGGAGGGCATCGGCGAGGCCTTCACTGGCACCTCCAACGTGCTGCTCGCCATGGACAACGATCTCGAGGCGCTCGGCACCAATGCGCATGAACTGCCGATGGTGTTCGCCGCGCTCACCAATTCGGAAAAGGAATTGAAACAGTCGCCCTACAACGTGCTGCAGGACTGGCAGCGCTACTACGGCGGCAACCTGCTGATCGTACTGCCGGACACCTTCGGCACCGCGGCGTTCCTGCGCGATGCACCGGACTGGGTCGCCGACTGGACCGGCTTCCGCCCCGATAGCGCGCCGCCGATCGAAGGCGGTGAGAAAATCATTTCCTGGTGGCGCGAAAAGGGCAAGGACCCCAAGCAGAAGCTGCTCATCTTCTCGGATGGGCTGGAGGTCGAGACCATCGAGGAAACCTACCGCCACTTCCGCGGCAAGGTGCGCATGTCCTTCGGCTGGGGCACCAACCTGACCAACGATTTCGAGGGCTGCGCGCCGACCGAGACCAACCGGCTAGACGCCATCTCGCTGGTCTGCAAGGTCACCGAAGCCAACGGCAGGCCGGCGGTCAAACTTTCCGACAATCCGGCCAAGTCGACAGGCGACGAGAAAGAGATCGAGCGCTATTTGCGCATCTTCGGCCAGAAGGACCGCGTGGAGCAGTTGGTGAAGGTGTGAGGTAGGGGAACTCTTGCGTAGTATGAGTTCCTTCGCGCCCCCCTCTGTCCTGCCGGACATCTCCCCCACGAGGGGGGAGATTGCGCCCTCATTGCTGCTTTCGCCAATCGCTAAAGTTGCAGAAGGAGAGCCGACGGCGGAACCGCCGATCTCCCCCCAAGTGGGGGAGATGTCCGGCAGGACAGAGGGGGGCGCCGTAGAGCGCCGTCGTTACAGTTTAGCTCTCGTCATTGTTGCCTTTGCATTCTTGCCCACGCCCGCCTTCGCCCACGCCTCCGACCGCGGCCACGTCCTGCTCCTTCCCACCCGCTACTACCTTGCCGGCGGCGCGCTCGCGGTTGCCGCCAGTTTCCTTGTCCTGGCGCTACTGCCGCCGGACTCCCTCGACCGCTTCTGGCGCAAACGCCTGCCGCTGTTCACCTTCGGTGACACCGCGCGGACTGCCGTCAGCCTGGTATCCTTTGCCGGCTTTGCAATTCTGATTGCCGCCGGCCTGTTCGGCAGCCGCGATCCGCTTTCCAATCCGATGCCGCTGACCGTATGGACGCTTCTCTGGGTTGGCCTGGCTCTGTTGCAGGGGCTCGCCGGCGATCTCTGGTCGTGGCTCAACCCCTGGTACGGGCCATGCCGCGTCGCCTCGCGCCTGTCCGGCAGAACGCAGCCGTATCTGCTCCCCCAACGGCTCGGCTATTGGCCGGCTTTCCTGCTGTTCTTCGCCTTCGCCTGGTTCGAGCTGATCGACCCTGCGCCCGACGATCCGGCGCGGCTGGCCTGGGCCGCCGGCCTCTACTGGCTGCTGAGCTTCGCCGCCATGCAGGTCTTCGGCTACCGCGACTGGACCCTGCGCGGTGAGTTCCTGACCGTGTTCTTTTCCATGGTGGCGCGCTTCGCCATCGTCGAACGTATTGCAGACGGCCGGCTAAAACTCTGCTGGCCGGGCGCCAAGCTGCTCGCTGCCGCGCCGCTACCGCTCAGCGGCGTCGCTTTCCTGCTGCTTGCGCTGTCGTCGGTGTCCTTCGACGGCCTGTCGAAAACCTTCTTCTGGCTAGGCTGGTTCGGCATCAATCCGGTGGAATTTCCGGGACGCACCGCTTTGATCGGCATCGGCAGCTTCGGCCTTGTGATGACCTTTGCCGTGCTTGCGGCCGTGTTCGAGCTCGCCGTCTTTCTTGGCCAGAACCTTGCCGGCAGCAAGCATTCGCTCGGTCACGCCGCCGGGCTTTTGGTCTGGTCGATCGTACCGATCGCGCTCGCCTACCACTTCGCGCATTATCTGACGGCGCTGCTGGTCGACGGCCAATATGCGATTGCCGCTCTCTCCGACCCGTTTGCGCTGGGCTGGAACCTGTTCGGTACCGCCGACATGTCAATTGAAGCCGGCGTCGTCGCCGGTGCCGGTTCGGCGTGGTGGCTGTGGAACCTCCAGGCCGGCGTCATCATAGCCGGCCACATGCTTGCTGTGCTTGTCGCCCATGGCTTGGCCTGGCGGCTGCACGCCATTCCGGCTCGCGCCGCGCTCAGCCAGTTCCCGCTCACCGTGCTGATGATCGCCTACACCGTCCTCGGCCTATGGCTGCTTGCGACGCCGAGCGCCGGATGAACGAGGTGTGCGATGCCCGTCAATCGAACCTTGGGGAAAGCTCGCTTGCCACGTCAGAGCTTTGGTGATTTAGTTTGTACACATGCAATTTTCGCCCCTCTTAACAAGAGTGGCCTGCCTGCTACAGCCATTGGTCAAAGCTCAAAAACAAGGGGAACTGCCGTGACTGACAAGAATGGGTTTTTCGATCTCTCCAGATCCGCTCTCACCCGCCGCACGGCGCTGAAGGGCCTTGCCGCCGGCGTCGGTCTTGCCGTCGCGCCGGGTTTCGTGCGTTACAGCCAGGCGCAGAGCTCGGCGCCGATCAAGATCGGCTTCCAGTCGCACCGCACCGGCATCGGCGCCGCCTATGGCCGCTGGTACGAGAAGACCACAGCGGCTGCCGTCAAGGCGATCAACGATTCCGGCGGCATCAACGGCCGGCCGGTCGACGTGATCATCGAGGATGACGGCACCGATCCCGGCCGGGGCGCCGAAGTCGTCGGCAAGTTCGCCTCCCAGCACAAGACCGACATCGTCTACGGCACGCTGTTTTCGCATGTCGTCATCGGCTCGGCGCCGGCCGCCGGCGAGGCCAAGATGCCCTATTTCGTTGTCAGCGAAGGCCACCACGTCGCCTCGACCAAATTGAACCGCTACATCTTCCAGCCCGGCATCACCGATGTGAAGAGCCAGATCCAGTCGATGGCACCGTGGATTGCCGCCAATGCCGGCAAGAAGGTGACGCAGATCTTCCCCGATTTCGCTTTCGGCTATGACCATCGCGACTACCTGCCGCCGGCGCTGAAGGCGCAAGGCGCCGAGGTCATTGCGCAGATCGCGATTCCGCCGACGGAATCCTCCTTCACCAAATATTTCCCGCAGATCCCCGCGGAGACCGAGGTGATCTACCACGTCATGGTCGGCCCGGCGGTGCTCACCTTCGTCAAGGAGCTCGGCGAGTTCTACGGCTCCAATCGGCCGCAATTGTTCGGCTTCATCGATTCGCTCGAAGCCACCGACATCAACAGCCCCGGCCTCGAATTCCTCGACGGTAGCCATTTCTGGGAAGGCTCGCCGCGCTACGCGCAGCCCGATGATTCCCCCGCACAGAAGGCCTACCGCGCCGCCGTCGGCATCGATGACAATGGTGCCGCCGTCGGCGACCCCAAGGACGTCTCCACCGCCGCGCACATGTTCGGCTGCTGGGAAACGCTCTACGTCGTCAAGAAGGCGATGGAGGATGCCGGCTACAAGGGCCCGGAAGACCGCGCCAAGCTGGTCGAGGCGACCGAGGCGTTGACCGAGTTCGCCGAGGGGCCCGAGCATCCGCAGGGACCGAAAACCTTCAACGGCAAGATCCACCAGTGCTTTGGTATCCAGAACATCTCCAAGGTCGAAGGCGGCCGGCTGAATGTCGTCCACAAGACCAAGATCGAGGACGGCCTCTATGAGCCTGAGGGGGATTACACGACGCAGACGCTGTGAGCTTGGTTTCATTAAGCACAGTGCGCTTCGGCCCACCCCCCTCTGTCCTGCCGGACATCTCCCCCTCAAGGGGGGAGATTGGCTGTCACCAGCGCTTTCGCCAATCGCAAAGGCCGGTAGGTGGCCGCCTTCGCGGGAACTGCCAATCTCCCCCCTTGAGGGGGAGATGTCCGGCAGGACAGAGGGGGGTGCGCCTCGCACCTGCGATGGGTGTGTAACCGATGCACTTCGGACCCCACCTGCTCCTCGCCGCCCTCGAAGGCCTCGTCACCTCCGCCGTGCTGGCGCTGACGGCGCTTGGCCTGTCGCTGGTGTTCGGCGTCATGCGCGTCGTCAATGTCGCGCATGGCGAGTTTTTCATGCTCGGCGCGGTGCTTGCCTGGGCGATCTCTACGGCGATATCCGGCCATCCGGCGCTCGGCTTCCTGGCCGCCCTGGTGCTGGCGCCGCTGATCGTCGGCCTGATCGCGCTGGTCGCCGAACGGCTGGTGCTGCGCCGGCTCAACTACAATCCGGAAGCCACCATCGTCGCCACCATCGGCATGCTCTACATCATCCAGCAATTGGCGCTGACCTTCTACGGCCCGGAGGCGCGGCCGGTGGAGCCGCCGTTCAGCTACCGCATCCTCCTGCCGTGGTTCGGCTATTCCGGCTACAAGCTGTCGATCATCGCCGCGTCGGCGCTGCTGCTGGTCGCGACCTGGCTGGTGCTGACGCGCACGAAAATCGGCCTCGTCATGCGCGCCACGCAATATGACAGCGAGACGGCGCAGGCCTTCGGCATCCCGGTGACGAGAGTCTATGCCGGTGTTTTCGCGCTCGGCGCCATGCTGGCTGCTGTCGCCGCGGTGCTGATCGTGCCGATCAGCCAGGCCCACTATCTGATGGGACAGGACCCGCTGTTGCTGTCGTTCATCGTCGTCATCATCGGCGGCCTCGGCTCGCTGCGAGGCACGGTCGTCGCCGCGGTGCTGATCGGCCTTTCCGACGGCATCATCTCGGTGTTCTTCTCACCGACGCTGGCCAAGATCATCGCCACCTTGCTCGTCGCCATGGTGCTGGTGTTCCGGCCGCAGGGCCTGTTCGGGACGACATCGCGATGAAGGATGCTTCGCCGGCAAAGCCATATGCGCTGCACCTCGGCGTCATCGCCCTGCTTTTCGGGCTTAGCTTCGTCCTGCCGGAATACCATCACGGCCTGCTCGCCCGCATCATGGTGCTGGCGGTCTTCGCCATGGGCTACAATCTGCTGTTCGGCTATGTCGGGCTGCTTAGCCTCGGCCATGCCATGTTCTTTTCAGCCGGGCTCTATGGCGCCGGCCTTGCCGTCATCCATCTCGGCTGGAGCGTGCCGGCCGCCTTCGCAGCCGGGCTTGCCTGCGGCGCGCTTCTCGCGCTGGTGATCGGGCTGCTGGCGCTGCGCACCTCCGGCGTCGCCTTCATGATCGTCACTATGATGTTCGCGCAGGTATTCTATCTCGTCATCCTCTATTTCGCTGCCTGGACCGGTGGCGACCAGGGCATGGTCGTGCCGCAGCCGATGCGTGTCCTTGTCCTGGGCAGCACGTCGCTCGACCTCACCAACCCGACCGTGCGCTATATGAGCGCGCTGGCACTGTTCTCGATCGTGCTGCTCATAAGCCTGGCGATAGTCCGCTCCGGCTACGGTCGCGTGCTGGTCGCCATCCGCGAGAACGAAGAGCGGACCAAAATGCTTGGCTATGATACATTTTCCAACAAGCTCGCCGCCGTCGTCATCTCAGGCAGCATCTGCGCGGCTTCCGGCGCGGCCTATGCGCTGCTGTTCGGCTATGTCGGCTCGAGCTTCGCTTCGGTGCAATATTCCATCCTGCCGCTGCTCTGGGTGCTGCTGGGCGGTGCCGCTACCACGCTCGGTCCGCTGATCGGCACGCTGTTCATGTATTATGTCATCGATGTCGCCAGCGGCTACACCTCGGCCTATCTGCTGATCGTCGGCATAGCGCTCATCCTGCTGGTGCTGTTCTTCCCGAGAGGCATTCTCGGCAGCATCCGCCAGCGCTGGCTCGGGTGGTTGCCATGATGCCGCTGCTCACCACCAAAGGCCTGTCGCGCAGTTTCGGCGGCTTGCGCGCCGTCGACGGCGTCGACTTCGCGCTGATGCCGGGCGAGATCCGCGCTGTCATCGGCCCCAACGGTGCCGGCAAGACCACCTTCGTCAGCCTGGTCAGCGGCCGTATCCAGCCCTCGTCGGGCATGATCGTCTTCGACGGCGCGGACATCACCAATCTGCCGGCCTACGCCAGGGTTCGCCTTGGCGTCGCCTACACTTTCCAGATCACCAGCGTCTTTGCCAATCTCAGCGCCTACGACAATGTTGCCCTGCCGGTGCAGCGCACGCTGACCGACGGCCGCTCGAAGGGCGCGGTTCACACCGGCGTCATGGCCGCGCTCGAGCGTACCGGCCTTGCCGACCGCGCCGACATGCCGGCCGGGCAGCTGTCCTACGGTCACCAGCGGTTGCTGGAAGTGGCGATGGGACTGGCACTGAAGCCGCGGCTGCTGATCCTCGACGAACCGACGCAAGGGCTGGCCGACAGCGAGATCGATAATTTCATCGAGCTGGTGCGCGAGATCGCCGATAGCGCCACCGTGCTTTTGATCGAGCACAACATGCCGGTGGTCATGCGGCTCGCCGACCGCATCACCGTCTTCAACGCCGGCAGGATTTTGGCTGAAGGCACGCCCGAGCAGATCCGCGCCAATGCCGCGGTGCAGGACGCCTATCTGGGGACGACCCATGGCTGAGGCCCAGTCCAAGGCACTGACGATCTCCGGGGTCGACTGCTTCTATGGCGAGGTCCAGGTGCTCTATGGCCTCGATCTTGTCTTGAACGAGGGCGAAGTGCTCTGCCTGTTCGGCCGCAACGGCGCCGGCAAGACGACGACGCTGAAGGCAATCATGGGCCTGGTGCCGGTAAGCTCAGGCTCGATCCGGCTCGAAGGGCGGGAATTGACCGGCTTGCCGGCGCACGAGGTGCCCAAGGCCGGCCTCGCCTACGTGCCGCAGGGCCGGCGGCTGTTCGCCGAGATGACGGTGGCTGAAAACATCGAGATCGGCCTGATGGCCCGCAACAAGGGCAAGGCGACGCGCGAAAACGTGCTCGATCTTTTTCCGCTGCTGCGCCAGCGCCTCAGGCAGCGTTCCGGCACGCTGTCCGGCGGTGAGCAGCAGATGCTGGCCATGGCCCGCGCCCTGTGCCTGGAACCACAGGTGCTTCTGCTCGACGAGCCGACCGAAGGGCTGATGCCGTCGATGATCGCCAAGATCCGCGAAACGGTGTCGAAGCTGCGTGCGCTTGGCGTGTCGACAATTCTTGTCGAGCAGCGCGTCGATGCCGTGCTCTCGGTCGCAGACCGCGTTTGTTTCATCGAAAACGGCCGCAACCGCGAGACGGTCGACGTTGAGGAGCTGCGTGCCGATCCCTCGGCGGTCCGTCGCTATGTCGGCGTCGGATGATCAGGCAAAGAACAGCAAGCCGGCAAGCAGGAATGTCGGGATCAGCACCGCGCCCGACCATGCCATATAGCCAAAGAAGCTCGGCATCTTGATGCCGCGATGCCTGGCAATGGCATAGACCATGAAATTCGGCGCATTGCCGACATAGGTGTTGGCGCCCATGAACACCGCGCCTGCCGAGATCGCCGCCAGCGTCGAGGCGAACTCGGTCATCAGATGCTGCGCATCGCCGCCAGCCAGCTCGAAGAACACCAGATAGGTCGGCGCATTGTCGAGGAAGGACGACAGCGCTCCGGTCAGCCAGAAATAGGCAAGGTTGTCCGGCGCGCCGGTCGGCGAACTGACCAGCAGCACCAACGGCGCCAGCGCGCCGTCGAGCCCGGCCCGCAATATGGCGACGACCGGCACGATGCAGATGAAGATGCTGGCGAACAGCTTCGCCACCTCGGCAATCGGCCCCCAGTTGAAGGCGTTTGCGCCGCGAAACTCCTTCGGCGAGACGACAAGCGAAGTGAAGGCCAGTATCAGGATGGCGGCGTCGCGCACCAGATTCTGCAGCTCGAGGCTGACGCCCTGAAAAGAGAAACTCACTCCCGGCTTCCAGGCAGCGGAAATCAGGATCGCGGCGATTACGCCGGCCAGCAGCGGGATGTTGGCCAGGCCGCGAATGCGCACCTTGCTGTCGGGCGTCGGATCCTTGATCTTCGGCGCGCCTTCCTCCCGGCGATGCATGATGATGTCGATCGCCAGGAAAACAGCCAGCACCACGCCGGCGACGAACAGCGTCTCGGGCAGCAGGTGAACTGTCGTCCAGAAGAAATCGACGCCGCGCAGAAAGCCGACGAACAGCGGCGGATCGCCCAGCGGCGTTAGCGACCCGCCGATGTTGGAAACCAGGAAGATGAAAAAGATGACGACATGGGCGTTGAAGCGCCGGTTGTCGTTGGCGCGGATGAGCGGCCGGATCAGGATCATCGAGGCGCCGGTTGTGCCAATGATCGAGGCAAGCAGCGCCCCTCCCAGCAACAGCCCGGCATTGACCAGCGGCGTGCCGTGTATGTTGCCGGCAACGAAGATACCGCCCGAAATGGTGAACAGCGCAAACAGCAGGATGATGAACGACATGTATTCGGTGAGCAGCGCATGCAGCACCGCCTGCGTGGCGGACGGGATGCCGAAGGCGATGGCCAGCGGCCCGATCACCAACGCTGCCCAGAAGGCAGCGATCTTGCCGTAATGGTGCTCCCAAGCATGATGGAACAGCAGCGGGCCGGTCGCGATGCAAAGCAATAGCCCGGCAAACGGCAGCACCCACCAAAGCGACATGGCGGCGCCCGGCAATTCGTGCGCTTCGGCCGCGAGAACCGCTCTCGGAGAAAAGATTGCTGCAATAAGTGCAGCACTTGCCGTCAACGCCGCAAACCGCATGAAGCCCCTCAAAAGTCTGTCAGGTTCGGGTGGATGACGTTCAAATCAGTGTCACGCCGGCATCGCGCATCCGGCCCAGCATCCTCTCCACGGAGCCGTTGAGATCGATGCCGCGGCAGGCGTCGAGCCGCACGGACGTCTCAAAACCGAGCTTGACTGCGTCGAGCGCCGAAAAGGCGACGCAGAAATCCGTCGCCAGGCCGACCAGGGTCAGCGTCTCGATGTTCCGATCCCGGAGATAGCCGGCAAGGCCGGTCGGCGTCGTCCGGTCGTTCTCGAAGAATGCGGAATAGCTGTCGATCGCAGGACGGAACCCCTTGCGGATCACCAGCTCGGCCTTGCTCCAGGCGAGGCCCGAATGGAAATCCGATCCCAGGCTGCCCTGGATGCAGTGATCCGGCCACAGCGTCTGGTGGCCATAAGGCACGTCGATCGTTTCGAACGGGTGCTTGCCGGGGTGGCTGGAGGCAAAGCTCGAATGGCCGGCAGGGTGCCAGTCCTGCGTCAGCAGGACGTGCTCGGTCCGCCGGATCAGGTCATTGACCAACGGCACGATTTCGTCGCCACCGGCCACTTCAAGGGCGCCACCCGGGCAGAAATCGTTCTGCAGGTCGATAACGACAAGCGCTTCGTCGGCCATGGAGCCTCCTTATTTTCTTGGTCTTGAGCTTAGGCTCCAATGAAAACGCGACCGGACGCAGAAACTTGACCAGATGGCCGGCTGCGTCAACCTCTCATGGCATAACAAATGCGTTCCGGGTGCACCGGTGCCAACAGCCGTGCAAACTCTGGCTTTGACAATTCCTGCCGGCTTGATATCATTTGCATACGAATGAATTTCCTGCCTTGAATGCTCGGGAAAATCTTTCGGCAGGATCCCCTCTCGGGAAGCCCATTCTGGGAAGGCAAAGCGTGATCCGTTACGCAAAACCCACCACGGTCGACGACGCCCTCGCTTTGCTGGGCGAAGGGCAATGGCGCATCCTCGCCGGCGGCACCGACTTCTATCCGGCACAGGGCAGCAAGCCTTTCCGCGACAATGTCCTCGATATCAATGGCCTGGTGGCATTGCGCGGCATTGCCGAAGCCGAAAACCATTGGCTCGTCGGCGCGCGCACCACCTGGACCGATCTCGTCCGCCATCCTCTGCCGGCGGCTTTCGACGCGCTGAAGCAGGCGGCGCGGGAAGTCGGCTCGGTGCAGATCCAGAACGTTGCCTCGATTGCCGGCAATCTCTGCAACGCCTCGCCGGCCGCCGACGGCGTGCCGCCGCTGCTGGTGCTCGATGCCGAAGTCGAACTGCGTTCCGCTGTGGCGACCCGGCATCTGCCCCTTGCAGAATTCATCCTCGGCAACCGTCGCACCGCACTGCAGCCCGGCGAAATGGTCATGGCAATCCGCATTCCCAAACCCGCGACCGCCGGCAGCTCCGCCTTCGTGAAACTCGGCGCGCGGCGTTATCTCGTCATCTCCATCGCCATGGCCGCCGCACGCCTGGCCGTCGAAGATGGTAGGGTCAGGAACGCGGCCGTCGCCGTCGGTTCCTGCTCGGTTGTCGCCAGGCGCCTGGCGGGTGTCGAGGCGGCGCTACGCGGCCGGCCCGTCGGCCACGCGCTGGCCACTGCGATCCAATCCGCACCGATGGACGAGCTGTCGCCGATCGGCGACGTGCGCGGCAGCGCCGAATATCGGCTGGACGCTGCGCGCGAGATCGTCGCCCGCGCCGTGCTTGGTGCGATGGGCGCTGTTCCCGACGAAAGGGCGGCGGCCTGATGGACATGGAGCGCGCCGACATCGCCTTCGAAGTCAACGGCGCCGCCGTCAGCGTTTGCGTGCCGCCGGTGCGGCGGCTGTCCGCGGTGTTGCGCGACGAACTGCGGCTGACCGGCACCAAGATCGGCTGCGATGCCGGCGATTGCGGCGCCTGCACGGTGCTGGTCGACGGCGAGCCGGTCTGCGCCTGCCTGATGCCCGCGGCTTCCGCCTCCGGCACCGTGGTGACGACCGTCGAAGGCCTCGCCAATGGCCGGTTGTCGGCGCTGCAGGCTTCGTTCCTCAGCCATGGCGCAGCGCAATGCGGCGCCTGCACGCCCGGCCTGCTGGTCGCGGCAACGGCACTCCTGGACAGGACGCCTTGCCCGAGCGAGGCCGAAACGCAGGATGCACTGGGCGGCGTGCTCTGCCGCTGTACCGGCTACCGCAAGATCGTCGCCGCGGTGATGGATGCTTGGCGCCACGCCGACGGTCTCGATCAGCGCATGCCATCCTCTGGCCATGCCGTCGGCTCCTCCCCGATCCGCCTCGATGGCCTTCCGAAAGTCACTGGCGGCGAAAAATTCGGCGGTGATTCATTCCCGGCCGACGCATTGTCGGTGTTGGTGGTCCGCTCGCCGCATTATCATGCCGCTTTCACTTTTGGCGATCTCGGCAGCTGGGTGAAATCCCGTCCTGGCATTGCCGGCGTCTTCACCGCCGCCGACATTCTGGGAAAGAATTGTTTCGGCGTCATCGCGCCCTTCGCCGACCAGCCGGCGCTGGCCGAAGGGGTTTCGCGCTTTCGCGGTGAGGCGGTGGCGCTGGTCGCCGGCGAACGCGAGGCTATCCTCGATCTCGACCTAGCCGATTTCCCTGTCAGTTGGACCGAGTTGCCGCATTTTCTGGAAACTGGCGAAGCGCAGGCCGGCGGTGCGCAACTAGTCCATGAAAACCGGCCCTCGAACCTGCTCACCTCCGGCTTCGTGGAGCGTGGCGACCCCGAAGCCGCGCTCGCCGGTGCGGCTTTCGCCGTTTCCGGCGCCATCCACACTTCCTATGTCGAGCACGCCTATATCGAACCGGAAGCCGGCTATGCCTTCATGGACGGCGACACGCTGGTCGTCGTCGCCTGCACGCAGGCGCCCTATATGGACCGTGACGACACGGCAAAAGTGCTCGGCCTTGCCCCGGAACAGGTGCGCATCGTGCCGACCGCCACCGGCGGCGGCTTCGGCTCCAAGCTCGACGTCTCGCTGCAACCGCTCATCGGCCTCGTCGCCATGAAAACCGGCCGGCCGGCGGCGCTCGCCTACAGCCGCACCGAATCGATGATCTCGACCACCAAGCGCCATCCCGCTCAGATGAGAGCGAGCATCGGCGCCGATGCCGACGGCCGCATCACCGGCATGGTCTTCGCCGGCGATTTCAACACCGGCGCCTATGCCAGTTGGGGGCCGACGGTCGCCAACCGCGTGCCGGTGCACGCCTCCGGCCCCTATGCGACGCCGAACTATCGGGCCGAAGGCCGCGCCATCCACACCAATGGCCCGATTGCCGGCGCCTTTCGCGGTTTCGGCGTGCCGCAGGCGACGATCATGCAGGAGACCCTCTATGACGACCTGGCCGACAAGCTCGGCATGGATCGGCTCGACTTTCGCCTGAAGAACTGCCTTCGGAACGGATCCGAAACAGTCACCGGCCAGCGGCTCGAGTCGGGCGTCGGCATCGCCGACTGCCTCGAGGCCCTGCGCTCACATTGGCGGCGTGCCCTAACTGACGCCGACGCGTTCAACGCCCGTAGCAGCGGCGAAAAAAAACGCGGCGTCGGCGTCGCCTCTTGCTGGTACGGTTGCGGCAACACCTCGCTGCCCAATCCGTCGACCATCAAGGTCGGCATCTCGGCATCGGGCGAAGTCGTCCTGCATCAGGGGGCGGTCGATATCGGGCAAGGTTCGAACACTGTCATCGCGCAGATCTGCGCCGACGCGTTGGGTCTTCCGCTTGAAAAGCTGCGGCTGAAAGGCGCCGACACGGCGATCACCCCCGACGCCGGCAAGACGTCGGCCTCGCGCCAGACCTTCGTCACCGGCAAGGCCGCCGAAAAGGCCGGCCGCGCCTTGCGCGATGAGATCTTGCGTTTCGCCAATGTCTCGGAAAAGGCGGCGATTGCGCTGGACGGCACAAGTCTGAGCATCGGGGAAGGCGAAGCGACGCGCCGCATCGATCTTTCCTCGCTGAAGGCAGACGCCGAAGGCTTTGTCTTCCGTGCCGAGGAAAGCTATGACCCGCCGACGCTGCCGCTCGATGCCAAGGGCCAAGGCAAGCCTTATGCCGTCTATGGCTATGGCGCCCAGATCGCCGAACTGGAGGTCGACCTCAGGCTCGGCACCGTGAAGCTTATAAAAATCACCGCCGCGCACGATATCGGCAAGGCCATCAACCCTTTACTGGCAGAGGGCCAGATCGAGGGTGGCATCGCCCAGGGCATCGGCATGGCGCTGATGGAAGAATATATCCCCGGCCGCACCGAAAACCTGCACGACTATCTGATCCCGACGATCGGCGACGTGCCACCGATCGAGACCATCCTGATAGAAGTTCCGGATCCGGAAGGACCCTTCGGCGCCAAGGGTTTGGGCGAGCATGTGCTGATCCCGACGGCGCCGGCGATCCTCAACGCCATCCGCCACGCCACCGGTGTGCTGGTCACCAAAATTCCGGCGACGCCGACCCGCATTCGCGCCGCCATCCTCGACAAGGAGGCGCGCCGATGAGCGAGCTTGCCGAACGCTTCGAGACACACGATCCCGGCGAGAAGCTGGTGGCCGAGAAGATCCGCTGCGATGCCTGTCCGGTCATGTGCTACATCGCCGAAAGCCGCACCGGCGCCTGCGACCGCTACGGCAATGTTGGCGGCAGGATCGTGCGGATGGATCCACTGACCATCCTCGACCACGCGGCCGAGACCGGCGCCGCAATCGTACCCTTTGCCGAAGAAGGCGAGACATGGGACGGCGAACTGGTCAACACCGGCCGCCGCTTCGTCACCGCCATCGGCGCCGGCACCACCTATCCCGATTACAAGCCGGCGCCCTTCATCGTCAGCCAGGAGGTCGAGGGCGTCGATCTGGTCACCGTCGTCACCGAGGGCATCTTCTCCTATTGCGGCGTCAAGGTGAAGATCGACACCGACCGTCATATCGGCCCCGAAACGGCGACGGTCCGTGCCCAAGGCGAGGCGATCGGCCATGTCACGACCGGCGAATACGGCTCGCAGATGCTGTCGCTGGGCGGCGTACATCATTTGACCGGCGGCTCGAAGGCTGAAGGGCGCGCCACCTGCGACGCCATGCTCGCCCTGTGCAACCGCAAACCGGTTGAACTCGTCATCGACGGCGGCGCCACCGTCATCGTCGAAGCCGGCAAGCCGCCGGTCATCGACGGCAAGCTCGAGCAGCGCATGCGCGTCGGCTGCGGTTCGGCTACCATAGGCATGTTCGCGACCCAATGGCGCGGCCTTGTCGACGAGGTGGTGGTGGTCGATGACCACATCACCGGCGTCGTCTCCGAGCATCAGGCCGGCAAGGTGCTTGGCTGGCAGGATACCGGCATCAAGATCATCGGCCGCCGTTCGACGCCGGGCCGTTATTTCAAGGTGTCGGAGCCCGGCCTCGGCTGGGGCGGCACCAGCATTTCCGACCCGCTGTCGATCCTTGGTGAATGGAACGCCAAAAAGGGTGCGCGCCCCGGCATGTCGCTGCTGATGGTCTCGACCACCGGCGAGCAATTCGCCTATTACGAGCTCGACGACGAACTGAAGCCGGTCCAGAAACCGTTCCCGGAGCGGCTGCGGAAGTCGGTCGAACTGATCGAGGACAATTGCGAGCCGGCGCTCTGCACCGTGCTTTTCGTCGGCGGCGCCGGCGGCTCGCTGCGCGCCGGCGTCACCGAGAACCCGGTCAATCTGACCCGCTCGGTGCAGGGCTTGACGACCTATGTGACGGTCGGCGGCGCGCCGGTCTATGTCTGGCCGGGCGGCGGCATCACGCTGATGGTCGACGTCACCCGCGTCCCGGAAGGCGCCTTCGGCTATGTGCCGACCCCGGCGCTGGTGGCGCCGATCGAGTTCACCATGCGCCGCGACGATTATGTCAGGCTTGGCGGCTACGAAGGCGAAATCCGCAGCGTCGACGATATCCTGGCCAAGGGCGGCGAATATCTCAATCCGCGCCGCGGCACGGCCGCACCCCGTGACAATCCCTGGCCGCCGCTGGCGCAGTTGCGTCGCGCGGCCGCAAACGGGGCCGGGCGATGAACGGCCCGCAGGCGCATTGGCTCGAGGACGGCCGGAGGCTTCACCTCAATCATGGGCCGATCGACCTGATCGTCGAGGCATTCGGCGAGGCGAGTGAATGCAGCGCCGCATATCGCCAGGCAGTGGCGCGCTTCCAGACAATCCTGCCCGAACTGGTCGAAGAGTTGCCGGAACTGCGGCGCCCGGCCGCCTCGCGGCCACGTGCTTTCGCTGGCCCGACGGCGCGCCGCATGGAAGCGGCAGTCGTTCCGCTAGCGAAACAATTCATCACACCGATGGCGGCCGTCGCCGGCTCGGTAGCCGACGAAGTGCTTGGCGCGCTGCTTGCCGGCCGCCGGCTCGAGCGCGCCTATGTCAACAATGGCGGCGACAGCGCGATCTATCTCGGCCACGGGCAGTCGATGACGCTTGCCATTGCCGGGACAGGTCATGGGTTGGCAGATCGTCTCACGATCCGCCCCGAAGACGGGATCCGCGGTGTCGCGACAAGCGGCTGGCGCGGCCGCTCCTTTTCGCTGGGCATCGCCGACGCGGTCACGGTGCTGGCGCGAACGGGTGCTGAAGCCGATGCCGCCGCGACCTTGATCGCCAACGCCGTCGACCTGCCCGGTCATCCGGCCGTTAGGCGCGTTCGGGCGCGCGATCTCGCACCTGACAGCGATCTCGGCGACCGTTTGGTGACGCAGGGCGTGGGGCCGCTTTCCGCCCTTGAAATCGATATTGCACTGGAAGGTGGATTTGCCGGTGCCGAGGAGTTTCGGCGGCGCGGCCTGATTGCCGCCGCGGCGCTTTTCCTCGGCGGTCAGGCACGCATCGCAGGTCCGATGGCACTCGCCAATAAGGTTTTAGAGAGGGAAATTGCTCATGCCTGAGTTTCCGATCCGCAAGATCGCCGTGCTGACCGAAGAGATTTTTCACGAAGGCGGGCCGGTGGCGAAGGTGCCGCGACGCCGCGCGGCGGCCATGGCCGTGGTCAAGAACCCGTTCGCCGGCCGTTACGTCGAGGAACTGCAGAGCGCCATGGAGGATTTGAAGCCGCTCGGGCTGCTGCTCTCCGACAGGCTTGTTGCCGCATTGGGCGGCGACGTCAAACAGATCGACGGTTACGGCAAGGGCGCCATCGTCGGCATGGCGGGCGAGCTGGAGCATGGCGCGCTGTGGCATGTGCCGGGCGGCTATGCCATGCGCGAACGGCTCGGCGACGCCAAGGCGATCGTGCCCTCGGCGAAGAAGGTCGGCGGCTTCGGCGCGCGGCTCGATGTGCCGCTCGGCCACATCAACGCCGCCTATGTGCGCAGCCATTTCGATGCCATGGAAATCGGCATCAGCGATGGCCCCCGTCCCGACGAGATCCTGTTTTGCCTCGCCATGACCTGCGGCCCGCGCGTGCACGACCGCATGGGTGGGCTGGCGGCCAAGGACATTAAGGCATGGGATGGGCTGCGGTGAGCGCCGAGGACAATCTGCTCAAGCTGGTCGAGGCCGAGGAGCCTGACGAAAACGACTATCGCTTGCAGGAGCAGGTCGGCTTCATCCTGCGCAAGGCGCATCAGCGCCATGTCTCGATCTTCGCCGCACACATCGCCGATCTGACGCCGCCGCAATTTGCCGCTTTGGCCAAATTGCACGACGTCGGCGAGACCTCGCAGAACCAGCTTGGCAGCCTGATCGCCATGGATGCGGCGACCGTGAAGGGCGTCATCGACCGGCTGAAAGCGCGTGGCTTTGTCGAACTTAGCAAACACGAAGTCGACAAACGGCGCCTGCTGGTCAATCTGACCGCCGAGGGGCGCGACGCGATCGAGCGGCTGATTCCGCTTGCCCGTGAGATTACGCAGGAAACGCTGGCGCCGCTTTCCGCCAAGGAAGCGGCCATTTTCATGAAGCTACTGGCCAAGCTGGCTTGAGCTGCTGCCTGCCGGCATTTGGTTGTTGTTCCTGCCGGGCGCTGAACGCCCGGCAGGAAAGCCTCGTCTCAGAGGCCGTTGTCCTTCAGGATCTGGGCGGCATTTTCCTTGGTGATCTTCTGCGTCGGCAGGGTGATGGTCTTTTCCACCTTCTCCCCGTTCAGGAACTTGATCGCCTGCCGCAGCCCTTCGGCGCCCGGCGTCACATAAGTGAACGTCGCCGTCAGCTCGCCATTGGCGACCAGCTGCACGCCTTCATTGGGCAGGCCGTCGATGCCGATGAACTTGATGTCCTTCTCACGTCCGACGTCCTTGGCGGCAAGATAGGCGCCATAGGCCATCGGATCATTGTGGCCGTAGACGAGATCGATTTTCTCGTTGTTGCGCAACGCCGTCGCCATGATGTTGTAGGCCTGGTCCTGCTTCCAATCGCCCGACTGCTGGTCGAGCAGGTATTTTATGCCCGGCTCCTTGTCGGTGAATTCATGGAAGCCGTCATGGCGGTCGTGTGCCGGCTGGGTGCCCATGCCGCCCCAGATCTCGACGACGTTGCCGGCGGCCTTGCCCTTGCCGCCAAGCAGCTCGACGGCATATTCACCGGCAGCCCGGCCGATCAGCTTGTTGTCGCCGCCGACGAACTGCGTGTAGTCGTTGGTTTCGACGTTGCGGTCGAGCACGAAGACGGGGATCTTGGCATCGATCGCCTGCTGCACGACACCGGTCAGGCCGGCGGATTCTTTCGGTGATACCAAGAGCGCATCGACCTCCTGACGGATAAGGTTTTCGACATCGGCGACCTGCTTCTCGGTCTTGTCCTCGCCGTCGGTGATGATCAGCTCGACTTCCGGATGCTTGGCCGCTTCGGCCAGGATGTCCTTGTTGAACTGAGCCCGCCAGGGTTCGATGGTCGTCACCTGCGAGAAGCCGATCTTCCACTTCTTGTCCTGCGCATGGGCGCCGCCGGCAAGCATGGCGGTCGTGGTCAGGAGTGCCGCTGTCAGCCCGGCGAGCTTCAACAATTCACGTCGTTTCATTTCTTGTTTCCTCCAATATTCAGAGACGCGGTCTCTTGCGACGGCCGCTTTGCCGCGGCCGTTTCCTTGTGCGCTTGCCCACCGGGCAGTCGCAGATAGAAGAGAAGATCACCGGCACTGCGCTCCTGTACGAGCACGGTACCGATGATGATCATCCCCTTCAGCACCAGCTGAAGGTTCGAATTGATGTTGTGCAGCTGCAGGATGTTCGAGAGCAGCCCGAAGATCAGCACGCCGCAGAACGTCCCGGTCAGGCTGCCGCGTCCGCCCATCAGGCTGGTGCCACCGATGACCACGGCGGCAATCGCGTCGAGCTCCAGCCCGGCGCCGGCGTCCGGCTTGCCTTGCCGGTACTGCGCGACATAGAGCACCGCCGCGATGCCGGCCAGCAGCCCTGACACGGCATAGGTGGCGATCTTCACGCGGCCGGCGGCGATGCCCGACAGCCGCGCCGCCTCCTCATTGCCGCCGATCGCATAGACATAGCGGCCGAACGGGGTGAAGCGCAGCACGGCGCCGTAGATCAGGATGGCGCCGAGGAAGAACAGGCCCGGCATCGGGATCACGCCGAATACCAGAGTGCGCAGCATTTCGAAATCGGCGGTGGCATTCGAGCCGGTGTAGACCGGCAGCACCGCATTGTTCTGGCCGGCTGTCAGCCGGGCGATGCCGAGCGCAGTGACCATCATCGCCAGCGTCACGATGAAGGGCTGCAGCCGCCCGGCGACGATGATGAAGCCGTTGAGCGCGCCGAACAGCAGGCCGACGCAAGGCGCCACCAGCAGCACGCCGAGCACGCCGAATTTTGAGCCCACCTGCGGCAGCAGGAACCACAGCACCAGACTGCACAGGATCACCCCGACAATGCCGGGCGTCACCAGCCCGCGAACGCTGTCCAACCTGATGTCGTGCGTGGCCTGCGCGCCGGCGCGGGATTTTTCGATGTTCAGCAGGATGAAACGAGTGACGAGAATGCCGAGGCAAAGGGCTGCCAGGGCAACTGTCGGCACCCCCAGCACCACCGCCGGCGTCACGCCGGGGACCGTCAGCAGCATGGCACAGACGACCGTGCAGATAGCCATCAGCGAGCCGACGGAAAGGTCGATACCGCCGGTGATGATCACCGCAGTCATGCCGGTGGCAATCAGCCCGGTGGTCGACACCTGGCGCAGCACATCGAGCAGGTTGCCGTAGGACAGGAAGATGTTGTTGCCCTTGGAGCTGATCGGCGAGCCGAGCACGCCGATCAGGAAGATGGCGATCAGGCCCCAATAGAGCTTCGTCCGGGACAGGATATGCAAAATGCTCATGCGGCAGGCCTCGTCATCGTCCGTCGCGGCGCCGCAAGCCGCATGATGGCCTCCTCGCTGGCTTGCGCGCGGGACAGGATTCCCGTCTGGCGGCCGTCGGCCATGACCAGGATACGGTCGGAAAGATGCAGCAGCTCCGGCAATTCCGAGCTGATCACGGCGATCGCCAGCCCGTCTCGCGCCAGCTTGAAGATGAGATCGTAGATTTCCCGCTTGGCACCGACATCGATGCCGCGTGTCGGCTCGTCGAGCAGCAGCACCCGCGGCCTCGTCGCTAGCCATTTGCCGATGACGACCTTCTGCTGGTTGCCGCCGGACAGCGTGCCCGCCGGCTGCTCGACGGTCTCGCAGCGAATGCCGAGCGCCTTGACGGCGTCCCGTGCCAGCCCTTGCTCACCGGCCAGCGAGCGCACGCCGAACCGCGCCAGCGCGCCGACCAGCGGCAGCGCGACATTGTCGGTGATCGAGGCCTCGAGATGCAGGCCTTGCGTCTTGCGGTCTTCCGTGACCAGAGCGATGCCGAGCCGGCGCGCATCGCGCGGCGAACGGATTTCTACTGCCTCGCCATCGAGCCTGATCTCACCGCCGGCACGTCCGCCGCTGGACCCGAAGATGGTTTCCAGGATTTCAGTACGGCCCGAGCCCAGCAGCCCGCCGATACCGAGGATTTCTCCTGCGGCAAGATCGAAGCTGACGCCATCGAGCACGGTGCGCCAACCATGGCGATTGGGCTTCGACAGCGACAGCTCGCTTACGGACAGGACCGTGTTGCCACCGGGGATGCGGTGCTCCTGGGAGGAAGCAAGCAGGTTTCGCCCGACCATCGCCGAAATTATGGCGTCTTCGTCGAGCTTGTCCATCGCCCGCGTCAGGACGTGGCGTCCATCGCGAAACACGGTGACGCGGCTGGCCAGATGCATGACCTCGTCGATGCGGTGCGAAATGTAGACGATCGCCACGCCGCTGTCGGCGAGCTGGCGGATGATGCGGAACAGCCGCTGGCATTCGGCCGGCGAAAGCGCCGAGGTCGGCTCGTCCATGATCAGAATGCGCGCCGACATCGACAGCGCCTTGGCGATCTCGACCAGCTGCTGTTCGCCGACGCGCAAGGCACCGACGCGCGCATCCGGGTCGAGCTCGATGCCGAGCCTTTGCAAGAGCGCGCCGGCAGCGCGGCTGCTCGCCTTGCGGTCGACGATCAGCCCGGCGATCAGCTTCTCGCGGCCGAGAAAGATATTGTCGGCGACGCTAAGTTCGGGAACGAGGTTCAGCTCCTGGTGGATGATGGCGATGCCGGCGCGCTCGGCTTCGCGGACGCCGGCAAAGCGCACCGGATAGCCATCGATACTGACCGTTCCGTTATAGTCCGTATAGACGCCGGACAGGATCTTCATCAGCGTTGACTTGCCGGCGCCGTTCTCGCCCATCAGCGCATGGACCTCGCCGCGCCGCAGTTCGAAGCCGACATCGACGAGCGCGGCGATACCGCCGAAGGACTTGGAGATGTGCTCGGCGCTCACTACGATAGCCGAGCCGTCCGCCGTAGCGCCTTGCGCAGGGATGGAATTGCCGTGCTGCATGACAAGGACGGCCTCCCTCCGTCGTCACCGAACACCTCAAACGCTAATCTAAACGTTTCGATCATGTCAAGGCAATATCTGGAGCCTGAGATTGTTCCATTTCAATTCTTGCGCAAAATCATAAGATTCCGTACGTATTGCTACCGTGGAGTGGTGAAACGTTTCGAAAATGACAGCGTCAGGACGAAAAAAGCAGCGCAAATTCACGGCTCCGACCATGCTTCATGTGGCCGAGGCCGCGCGTGTTTCCGTGGCCACCGTATCGGCGCTGATCAACGGCACCGCGACCGTCAGCCCCGAGCTCAGTCAGCGCATCGAACAGGCGATCCGCGACATCGGCTACAAGCGCAACGCCATTGCCCGCAGCCTGAAGATGGGCACCACACGCACCATCGGGCTCACCGTCCCACACATCACCAATCCGTTCTTTACCGACGTGGTTTCGGTCATCCAGCAGGCTTTCGACAGGGCCGGCTACGCCGTCATGCTGTGCTGCACCGACGAGCACCTGAACACGCAGGACGACCAGATCAGGCTGCTGCTCGACCGCATGGTCGACGGACTGATCGTCGCGCGTGTCGGTGACGGCGCGATCCTCAAACGGATTGTCGACGACGCCAATGTGCCGGTCGTGCTGCTCGACCGTGTTTGCCAGGGTGTCGACACCGATGCCGTCGTTCTCGACAATCAGCGCGCGGTGTTCGACGCCATCACTTACCTGATCGATCTCGGCCATCGGCGCATCGGCTACATCTCCGGCTCGTTCGATATCTCGCCGATGCATGACCGCATGGCGGGATACCGCGAGGCCCTCCAGGCCGCCGGCCTGCCGGCCGAGGCCGAACTCGTCCGCTTCGGCAACTTCCATGAAGTCGACGGCTACAATGCCACCATGCAGCTGCTTTCGCTGCACGACCGGCCGAGCGCCATCTTTTCGGCCAACAACCCGATGGTGATCGGCACCATGAAGGCCATTCGCGATATCGGCCTGTCCTGTCCGGAGGATATTTCGGTCGCCTGCTTCGACGACTTTCCGTGGTCGGATGTGTTCCGGCCGCAATTGACCACGGTCGCACAGCCGGTGCAGGCGATTGGCGAACAGGCGGCCAATCTGCTGCTCGACCGGCTCGCCGGAAACAGGGATGCGCCGCCGCGCAAGCTGACGCTCAAGGGACGCCTGATGATCCGCAATTCATGCCGTCCGCTAGGTGCGACTGCGCAGAGCGTCAGCGCGTAGCGCTTGGGCTCTGTTCAGAAACTTTGCAATGCCGGACGGACAGCGCTCCCTCTGTCCTGCCGACCCCGGGCCTTCGCAGCCACTACGGGCGTTCGTCGTTCGAAAACCGAGCAATTGAAGGACGCGGCGCCGATCGAGCCAAGTGGCCAACAATCAGCCAGCCGACAGTCAGGAAAATCTTGGCAATCGAAGCATGTCGGATTAGGAATATGACGAGATGCGGCTGATCGTTCACACGGGCGCCGGCTTGAGTCATGCGCGTGAAATCGATCCTAATTGGGCTGGGACTTGCTGGGATGGTCGCATTCTCCGGCTGCACCACCGGCGGAGCATTACAGACCTTTCCCCAGGCCTATGGCGGCCTCACCGACGCCGGTTTCCGCATTCCGCCGGTTCCGATCTACAAGGTCGACCCAAAGTTCCGTCGGCAGACAGTGCCTTATGCAACTGACGAGGAGCCTGGCACCATCATTGTCGATACAGGAGCGAAGTTTCTCTACTACGTGCTGGGAGACGGTCAGGCACTGCGCTACGGCATCGGCGTCGGCAAGGCGGGCTTCGAGTGGCATGGCACTGCTCACGTTGCGAGGAAGCGCGAATGGCCGGATTGGAGCGCGCCGTCCGCGATGATCGTGCGCGAGCAGAAGCGAGGCCGCATCATACCGGCCCATATGGAGGGCGGACTCGTGAACCCGCTCGGTGCGCGGGCGCTTTATCTTTTCAACGAGAAGGGTGACACTGGATATCGCCTGCACGGTAGCCCCGAATGGTGGTCCATCGGCAAAGCCGTGTCTGCGGGCTGCATTCGCCTCATGAACCAGGACATCATCGATCTCTATGACCGCTCCACAATCGGCACCAAGGTGATCGTTATTTAGTGGACGCCGCGTTTCCCGCTAACGGACGAGCATGACGGATCGAAAACCTCCGCCTAAAACGCGCGAAATGTTCGCTATGTCTTCGCACACCTGTTCGCGATGTTCCCTGCCTAAGGCCGGCCTTGCCCGCAACAGTGGCAAGTGGCGAACCAACTCTCAGGCAGCTTCCGACAGCGATTTGTGAGCGTCGGCCAGGATCTCGAACGAGCGCACCCGCGCCGCATGGTCGAAAATCTGCGCTGTGACCATCAGCTCGTCGGCCCCTGTGCGGCGCACAAACGCCTCGATGCCTTGCCTGACCGTTTCCGGGGAGCCGACGGCGGCGCAGGAAAGCGCCTGGCCGAGCATGGTCTTGGCCATTGGATCGAGGTCGCGCTCATATCCTTCGACCGGCGGCGGCAATCGGCCGGGCCGGCCGGTGCGCAGATTGACGAAGGCCTGCTGCAGCGAGGTGAACAACAGCCGCGCCTCGGCATCGGAAGGAGCGGCGAAGACGTTGAGGCCGAGCATCACATAAGGCTTGTCGAGCTGCTCCGAAGGCTGGAAACGCGAGCGGTAGATCTCCAGAGCATGGTCGAGCTCGGCCGGCGCAAAATGCGAAGCGAAGGCGTAGGGCAGGCCGAGCATGGCGGCAAGCTGCGCGCCGTAGAGGCTGGAACCGAGAATCCAGATCGGCACCTTTTCGCCTTCGCCGGGCACCGCGCGGATGCGTTGGCCGTCTTCGGCCGGCTGCAAGTAACCCATCAGCTCGACGACGTCCTGCGGGAAATTGTCGGCGCCAGCGTCGAGGTTACGGCGCAGCGCCCGTGCCGTGGCCATGTCGGTGCCGGGCGCCCGGCCGAGGCCGAGATCGATGCGGCCAGGATGCAGAGCGTTAAGCGTACCGAACTGCTCGGCGATGACCAGCGGCGAATGATTGGGCAGCATGATGCCGCCGGCGCCGACGCGTATCGTATTGGTGCCGCCGGCCACATGGGCAATGACCACCGAGGTGGCGGCGCTGGCGATGCCCGGCATATTGTGGTGCTCTGCCAGCCAATAGCGCCGGTAACCCAGCCGCTCGGCATGACGGGCGAGATCGAGCGAATTGGCGAGTGACTGTGAAGCGTTGCTGCCTTCGACGATCGGCGACAGGTCGAGAACGGAAAGAACGGTCATCGGCGCGGGTTTCCTGTGGGCCGAAGGGATGTAGGAAGCCGTTGCCGAGGCGGCAAATTCAAAATGTTGATGGAGCGCTGAGGGCACAACGGACGTGCGACCGATGCAAGGTCGTGATCTGCCCCATCGGGGGGACGCTTTTGACCCTTTAAGCCGCTACTTTTTCACCTCGGGAATCTCTTCGTCCTCGATCGCTGCCGTATGCTGCGCCGCCAGGAAATTGCCGACATGACTGAGGCCGTCGAAATGATCGCAGAACACCTTGATGACGACCAGCAGCGGCACCGCCAGCAGCGCGCCGACAAAACCCCACAGCCACGACCAGAAGGCGATGGCGATGAGGATCGCCACTGCGTTGATTTCGAGACGGCGGCCGACCACCGTCGGCGTCACGAACTGGCCTTCGACGACATCGCACATAAGGACGAAGGCCGGCGCCAGCAGCGCATAGGAAATCGTGTCGAAGCTTATCAGCGCGATGATCGTAACCAGCGTGATGGTGGTCAGCGCCCCGATATAGGGCAGGAAATTGAGCAGAGCCGCTGCCGCGCCCCAGACCTGCGCGTTGGGCACGCCGAGCGCCCACAGGCCGAGCCCGATGACCACGCCGAGACATGTATTGATGACCGTGACAGTAAGCAGATAATGCGAGATTTCACGTTCTACGTCGTAGACGACGCGCAGCGCCCGCTTCTTTTCGCTGAGACTGGGGAAGGACTGGACGATCTTTTCATAGAACATCGTGCCCGAGGCGAGCAGGAACAGCGACAGGACGAAGACGATGGTAACGCTGGCGCCGGCCGACAGCACATTGCCGGCGGCCTGCGAGAGAATACCGGATGGCGCCGTCGCCACCCTCTGAACGCCCGGCTCCTGGGATGTCTGTGTCAGGCCCTCGATCTGGCGCGAAATCTCCACGATCCGTTCGAACGGACGGCGCAGTTGTGCCAGACGTTCGGTAAGCTGCTGGCCGATCGTCGAGGTGTTGTTGATGAGGTCGATGACCGGGCCGCTGAGCAGAAATCCCGCGACGGCGACGAGGCAGAACGAAAGCAGCACCAACAGTGTCGCTGAAATGACATCGGGCATGCCATGCTTGCGCAGGAAGCGAACGATCGGCGTCAGCGTCAGCGCCAGCAGGAAAGCCAGAATGACCGGCATGAAGAAGGCGCGGGCGAAGTAAAGCGCGTAGATCGCCATGAGAATGAAGATGCCGACGAGCAGCGAACGCATCAGATGCGCATCCGCCCGCGCCTCGACGCGCGGATCCGGGCTTTCGGCAGCGCTTGCGCCCGAAGCGTCGGGTTCGGCTTTCATTCTGACCCTCGGCGGCACACCGCGATTGGTGCAGACCGTTGGCGAAAACGCCTCTGTCGCTTCAAGGTTCCGTTAGCCGGCGTCACCGGCAAGGCCGCCTCGCGGCCTTGGCAATGAATCAGGTGACTGGGAATCAGGCAACCGGCGCCGCCACGGCGGGAACGGCCTTAGCAGTTTCCCGGCGCACGATCGGCGCCACTTTGGTGCCGTAGAGTTCGATGGCCTTCATCACCTTGGCGTGCGGCATGGTGCCGATCGCCATTTGCAGCAGGAAGCGGTCGTTGCCGAATATCCTGTGCTGGGCAATGATCTTCTCGGCCACCTGTTCTGGATTGCCGACGAACAGCGCGCCGTTTGGGCCGCGCGATTGGTTGAAATGCGCCCGCGATGTCGGCCCCCAGCCGCGCTCGCGGCCGATGCGGTTCATCACCTCGGCCTGCGGCCCGTAAAAATCGTCGGCTGCCTGGTCCGTGGTGTCGGCAATGAAGCCGTGCACGTTGAGACTGGTGGCAAGGCTTGCCGGATCGTTGCCGGCGCGCCTGGCTGCATCCCTGTAGATGTCGAACAGCGGTGCGAACCGCGCCGGCTCGCCACCGATGATCGCCAGTGCCAGCGGCAACCCGAGCACGCCCGCGCGGGCGACGGATTGCGGTGTTCCACCGACGGCGATCCAGATCGGCAATTTGTCCTGCAAGGGCCGCGGATAGACGCCGCGGTCGTTGATCGGCGCGCGCAGACTGCCCGACCAGGTCACCTTGACATGATCGCGGATGGCGAGCAGCAGGTCGAGCTTCTCGGCGAAGAGCTCGTCATAATCTTCGAGATTGTAGCCGAACAGCGGAAAGGACTCGATGAACGAGCCGCGCCCGGCCATGATCTCGGCACGGCCGCCGGACAGAAGATCGAGGGTGGCAAACTGCTGGAAGACGCGCACCGGATCGTCGGACGACAGCACGGTGACAGCGCTGGTCAGCCTTATGCGCTTGGTCCGTTCGGCCGCCGCCGCCAGCGCCACCACCGGAGCCGAGGCAGCATAGTCGGGACGGTGGTGCTCGCCGAGACCAAAGACGTCCAGCCCGACCTGGTCGGCGAGCTCGATCTCCTCGATCAGGTTGCGCAACCGCTCATGCGCACCGATCGCACCGGGACCTGGTTCCGGGCTGACGTCGGCGAAGGTGTAGAGACCGAGTTGCATAGTGTGTCATCTCAGCGTTTTGTCTTGGCGCTACACGTAGCGATCAGTCCGCCGCCCCGCCAGATGCCTGGATGGTGAACAGTGCGGGTGCTTTCAGCCGAATTCAATCGAAATGGCGTCTCCCGGCTGCAACAGATCAGAATTTCATGGCTGGCATACCGTTTTGGCGCTTGAACTCTCGGTTTTCGCGCGTATGTAAGCCTCGCAAATTGACTTCAGGGAAGTGGACTTGGCTATCTATAGGGAAAAAGACGTTTTCGAGCGGCGCAATGCCGCAAACGAGGCAAAGAAGGCGCTTCTGGAGCGCTTCAAGGCAAAGCCGGCGCCAGATGATCCAGCGGTGCTGGCACGACAGGCCGAGCGCAAGGCGATCCTCGAGGCCCGCGCGATACGCGAGGCCGAAAAGGCCAGGCTGAAGCAGGAAAAGCTGGCGCGCGAAGCGGCCGAAAAGGCCGAGCGCGAGGCAGCTGCCGAAGCGGCACGCATCGCCGCGGAAGAAGCCGCACAGGCCGAAGCGAAGATCCGGGAAGCTGAAGAGAACGAGCGGATCGCCCGTTTTCTTGCCGACGAGGCCGAACGCAAGGCCAAGCGTGACGCACGCTATGCGGCGCGCAAGCAGCGCACCGGCAGGACGCCGCCCGGCTTCTCCGCGCGATAGCGCCTTCCGGCACTGATCAGCCGAATTCAAGAATCAGGGCCGCCTTGCAGCGGCCCCGAACGCGCTCGTCCGTCAGAATCGGCTAAGCCGCGAGCTTCAGTCCCATGATGCCGCAGACGATTAGCGCGATGCAGGCCAGCCTGATCGCCGTCGCTGGCTCGCCGAGCAGCCATATCCCAACAGCGCCGTGCCGACGGTGCCGATGCCGGTCCACACCGCGTAAGCGGTGCCGACCGGTAATGCCTTCAGCGCCAGGCCGAGCAAGGTCAGGCTGACGATCATCGAGGCTACCGTCAGGACGGTCGGCAGCGGCTTCGAGAATCCGTCGGTGTATTTGAGGCCGATCGCCCAGCCGATCTCGAACAGGCCGGCGAGGAACAGGAAATCCACGACATCGGAACGCTCCGTTTCGATGGCTTCCGGGCGATTTCTTGAAAAGCGCAAAAATTGCCTTCGCCGCATCCATAGGGGATGCGCGTGAGCTTAGTGAACAATCATACCGGCCGCGTTTGCGGCCGGTCGAAATAAGCCGAAACGGTAGCTGCGGCCCTACTTGTCCTTCAGCTTCATCGCCTTCACCGGCGGTGCCTTCAGGGCCGGCGCCGGAGCGGGTTTCTTCGCGTCCTTCTTCGGCTTGCGGGCTTCCTTGCCTGCCTTCATCGCACCCTTAGCCATGATTCGTTCCTCCAGTTGACGTCTGGCGAAGTGAAACAAGAGAAAACGCTCGACTGCAAGAGGCCGCTGCCGTGCAGTCGCCCTGGCCGATGGCTGTCAACCGGTTTCTAATTCCCTCGTAAACCGCAGCGGTCCGTGCCATGGTCTTCTTCGCACTGCAGCATCAGCCCTTGCGTTTCGCCGGCTGATGATCAGGCAGGCCGGTCAGGACGACAATGCGGATCCACATCGGTTGCCAGATGAGCTTCGACTTCCCGCAGGAAACACCGCTGATCGCGATGCTAAACGTCCATTATTCGCGCGCATCCGATCTTGAGCGGCCGGACTTCCTGACGTCGAACCCGCCGGTGCCGATCGAAAGCTACCGCGACAGTTTCGGCAATTGGTGCAACCGTTTCGTTGCGCCGGCCGGGCGCTTTGCGTTCGGCACGGACGCGGTGATCCGCGACGCCGGCTCCTTCGAGACGCGCGAGCTGACGGCGTGGCAGCACGAGGTGCGCGATCTGCCATCGGAGACGCTGCTGTTCCTGCTGCCCAGCCGTTATTGCGAGAGCGACGTGCTGTCGAATGAAGCGTGGCGGCTGTTCGGCAGCACCCCGCTCGGCATTCCGCGCGTCCAGGCGGTCTGCGACTTCGTCCATAACCACATCGTCTTCAACTATTTCAATGCACGGCCGACGCGCACCGCCGCCGAGGCCTATCGCGAGCAGAGTGGTGTATGCCGCGACTTTGCTCACCTCGCTGTTGCCTTCTGCCGCGCCCTGAACATTCCGACCCGCTACTGCACCGGCTATATCAGTGATATCGGCCTGCCAAAGCCGTGGTCGGACATGGATTTCGCCGCTTGGATGGAGGTCTATCTCGGCGGCCGCTGGCACGCGTTCGACCCGCGCAATAACGCGCCGCGCATCGGCCGCATCCTGATTGCCTCCGGACGCGATGCCGCCGATGTGCCGCTGACCCACATTTTTGGGCCGGGCGCGCTGGCTGGCTTCAAGGTCTGGACGGACGAGGTCGTCGAATAGCCCCGCGCCGCCCTTTTTAACAACTGACCTTGTGAACAACTGGGCACTTCGGGCGTTGTGAGAGCTGTGGAGCGTGGGCGGGCGCTCCGCCAATCTCGGTGCATCAACCAAGGCAGCACACCATGGCGGCGCATGGCGGGTCGAAAAAAGTGATCTATGCGGCGCTCGCCGGAAATCTTGCGATCGCACTGACCAAATTTGCCGCTGCCTTGTTCACGGGCAGCTCGGCAATGCTCTCGGAAGGCGTCCACTCGCTCGTCGATACCGGCAATGGCAGCCTGCTGCTTTACGGCATGCACCGTGCCTCCCGGCCGGCCGACCGCACGCATCCGCTCGGCCATGGCCGCGAGCTGTACTTCTGGAGCTTCATCGTCGCGCTCCTCGTCTTTGCACTGGGTGCCGGCATATCGTTCTACGAAGGCGTGACGCACATCATGGCGCCGGAGCCGATCGCCAACGCCAAGGTGAACTACGCTGTCCTTGGCCTTTCCTTTCTCTTCGAAGGCACCTCTTGGCTGGTGGCGCTGAAGGAATTCCGCCACCAAAAAGGCAGCCACGGCTGGCTTGAGGCGGTGCAGCTCAGCAAGGATCCGAGTGTCTACACCGTACTCTTCGAGGACAGCGCGGCACTTCTCGGCCTCGTTGTCGCCTTCGCCGGGATATCGGCGGCGGAACTGCTGGACATGCCGAAGCTCGACGGCGCCGCGTCGATCGGCATCGCGCTCATCCTGGGCGGGACCGCGATCTTCCTGGCGCGCGAAAGCAAGAGCCTGCTGCTCGGCGAGCCGGCCTCGCCCGAGGTGCAAACAGAGGTGCTGGCCATCGTCCAGCAGGACCCGGCGGTGCAACGGGCAAATGGCGTGCTGACGCTGCATATGGGTCCGCAGGAGATCGTCGCCGCTTTGAGCATCGAGTTCGAGGATCATTTGTCGGCGCCGGAGATAGAGACCTGTGTCGAGCGCCTCGAGACGCGGCTGAAAGCGGAGATGCCGGAGGTGACGCGGCTGTTCGTCAAGCCGCAGACCACCGGCACCTGGGAACGCCGGAGCAAGGCCTTGGCGGCGTCCGGAGGGGAACCGGCCTGAGGAAAATGGCTGCGCCATCGGGCAGTCCCGGTTATGATTGCGGGCAAAAGCTCCAGGAGGAACGAAGATGAAAATCGACGGCGCGTGTCATTGTGGCGCTATCACTTACGAGGCCGAAGTCGATCCGGAAAAGACCACCATTTGTCACTGCATCGATTGTCAGAAGCTAACCGGAACGGCCTTTCGCGTCACCGTGCCGGCGTCCGAGGACAATTACAGGATCACCAAGGGCACGCCGAAGATCTACATCAAGACCGGTTCGAGCGGCGCCAAGCGCGCCCAGGCATTTTGCGGTGAGTGCGGCTCGCATCTCTACGCCACGTCGGCGGGCGAGGGACCGAAGGTTTACGGTATCAGGGTCGGCACGGCACGGCAGCGCGAGCAACTGGTGCCGAGAAAGCAGATCTGGCACCGCTCGGCGCTGCATTGGCTGCCGGAATTCGAAGGCACAACCATCATCGAGGAGCAGTAGCGCCAGACCCGGGCGAAGCCTCCGGTTCCGGCGTAGCTCTCAATCGTCGCCTTCGACGACCCTTAGCCTCAACTGCCCGGTTTTCGAATCGGCGACGCGCGGGCTGCTTTCCGCTTTTGCTCCGCTGCCATTCGAACCAGCGGTGTCCTCCGCCGGCTGCACGCCAAACTCCAGCGCCTCGATCTTTTGTCCGCGCCTGGTCACCTTCGATGTCGAGACCAGAATGTCGTCGATATCCTTGGCCGATTGGCCGAAATGCGTCTGCAATTTGCGCACCCGCTCGTCGAGCCGGGAGACGTCTTCCATCAGCCGGATAACCTCGCCCTGGATCAGGTGTGCCTGCTCGCGCATGCGGGCATCCTTGAGGATTGCCTGGATGACCTGGATCGACAGCATCAAAAGCGATGGCGAGACGATGACGATCCGCGATCGATGCGCCTTTTGGACAACGGCCTCGAAATTCTCATGGATTTCGGCGAACACCGATTCTGAGGGCACGAACATGAAGGCGGTGTCCTGCGTCTCGCCCTGGATCAGGTATTTTTCGGAAATATCCCGGACATGCACCTCGATGTCGCGGCGGAAAGCCTGTGCAGCGGACTTCTGCAGGTCGGCGCCTTCGGCGGCACGGATGGCATTCCACGCCTCGAGCGGAAACTTTGCGTCGATGGCAAGCGACGGTGCGCCGTTCGGCATCTTCACCAGGCAGTCGGGCCGGCTGCCATTCGACAAGGTCGCCTGGAATTCATAGGCGCCGTGCGGCAATCCGTCGGCGACGATGGCTTCCATGCGCGACTGGCCGAAGGCGCCGCGCGTCTGCTTGTTGGAAAGGATCGCCTGCAATTGCACGACCTGGCCGGCCAGCGACTGGATGTTGCCTTGCGCGATATCGATGACCGCCAGCCGTTCCTGCAGCTTGGCGAGGCTCTCATGCGTCGATCTCGTCTGCTCGGTCATGGTCTGGCCCAGGCGGCCGGTCATGGCATCGAGACGCTGGCCGATCGACTGTGTCAGTTCCGCCTGGCGCGCCCCGAACACTTCGGCGATGGCGCCCATGCGGCCCTGCATTTCCGCCTGGCTTGCCAAGATACCAGCCATCCGCACCTCGGCGTCGCGGGCGTGGTCGGCGGCTTCGGCGGCCGCCACTGCACGCGCCTTGGCCGATCGCCAGAGCGCAACGACGAGCGCCACGAACAGGCCGAGGAACAGCATTGCGCCGAAACCCAGGGCTTGGCCGAGCGTGATCGTGGTGGCGCCGAGGCGGGCGACAGGTTCGGACAGGATGGTGGCCAGATCGTTCATGTCGACAGCATAGATGATTCGGTCTGCCGGCACAGATCAAAACGTGAACGACCCGAAGGCGCCCCGGTTGACGCTTTTCCTGCGAGGTCTTAGGTGAGACGCCATGTCGATCAAGCCGCTTATCATCCTCCCCGATCCCGTCCTGCGCCAGGTTTCAAAACCGGTCGAGCGTGTCGACGGCGATCTGCGCAAACTGGCCGGCGACATGCTGGACACCATGTATGACGCGCCCGGTATCGGCCTCGCGGCGATCCAGGTTGGCGAACCCTTGCGCATGCTGGTGATCGACCTGGCCAAGGAGGACGAGACGCCGGCACCGCACGTCTTCATCAATCCCGAAATCCTCGAAAGCTCCGACCAGCGTTCGGTCTACGAGGAAGGCTGCCTGTCGATCCCGGATTACTATGCCGAGGTCGAGCGTCCGGCGGCGGTGCGGGTGAAGTTTCTCGACCGCGACGGCAAGCTGCAGGAGATCGAGGCCGAGGGGCTGATGGCGACCTGCCTGCAGCATGAAATCGACCACCTCAACGGCGTGCTGTTCATCGATCACATCTCCAAGCTGAAGCGCGACATGGTGGTCAAGAAATTCAAGAAGCTCGCCAGGGACAAGGCGCCGGGCAAGATGGTGGGGTAGGCGTCGACGAAATGCCCCTGCGTGTCATCTTCATGGGTACGCCTGAATTCTCCGTGCCGACGCTGCGGGCGATTGCCGGGGCCGGGCACGGGTTGACGGCCGTCTACACGCAGCCGCCGCGCGCCGGCGGCCGGCGCGGGCTCGAACTGACGCCGTCGCCGGTGCAGCGCGAGGCGGAGCGGCTTGGCATCGAGGTGCGGTCGCCGGTGTCGCTGAAGAGCGAGGCGGAGCAGGAGGCGTTCCGCGCCTTGCGCGCCGACGTCGCCGTGGTCGTCGCCTACGGATTGCTTCTACCCAAACCCATTCTCGAGGCGCCGCGGCTCGGTTGCCTCAACGGTCACGCATCGCTGTTGCCGCGCTGGCGCGGCGCTGCCCCTATCCAGCGCGCCATCATGGCCGGCGATACCGAAACGGGCATTATGGTGATGCGGATGGAGGAAGGCCTCGACACCGGGCCGGTGGCAATGGTTGAAAAATGTCCCATTGGACCCGACATGACGGCCGGCGATCTGCACGACCGGCTGATGGTCCTCGGTGCTGCGCTGATCGTGCAAGCGCTCGAACGGCTGGAGCGGAATACGCTGACATTTACCACACAGGCGGAGGTGGGGGTGACCTACGCCAAGAAAATCGATAAATCGGAGACTCGCATAGACTGGCTGCGACCTGCCGGCGACGTGCACAACCAGATTCGCGGCCTGTCGCCCTTTCCCGGTGCATGGTGCGAGGCCGAAATCGGCGGCCGCGTGGAACGGCTGAAACTGCTTCGCTCGACGCTCTCGCAAGGCGCCGGCGAACCGGGAGGAATTCTCGATGACCGTCTGACGGTCGCCTGCGGGTCAGGCGCGATCAGGCTGGTCGAAGTTCAACGTGCGGGCGCAAGGCCCATTGCCGCGCAGGAGTTTCTGCGCGGGGCCAAGCTCGAAAAAGGAATGAAATTGTCATGAGCATGATGTCCATACGCGCGGCGACGCCGCGGGACCGCGAGGCGATCCGCCTTGTCGAAGAACACGCGTTCGGCCAGCAGACGGAGGCCGGATTGGTCGACGCGCTGGTCACCGGCGGTGATGCCGTCGTCGAACTGGTGGCGGACGAAGACGGGCAAGTGGTCGGCCATATCCTGTTTTCACGGCTCTTCGTGCAGAATGGCGGCAAGAGTTTCCCGGCGGTGGCGCTGGCGCCTCTAGCGGTCGAGCCGTCGTTCCACGGCACCGGCATCGGCGGTGCCCTGGTACGCGAGGCTCATATCCGCCTGAAAGCTGCCGGCGAGACGCTCGCCGTGGTGCTCGGCGATCCGGCCTATTATGGGCGTTTCGGCTACAGCCGTGCCCGTGCCGCGAAATTCGACAGCGACTATCAGGGCGAAGCCCTGCAGGCGCTTGCCTGGGGCGAGGCGCCGGAGACCGGCAGGCTGGTCTACGCCTCGGCCTTCGGCTCAGCCCTTGCCGCCTGATTTCGCCTCGATCCGGGAATGCCGCGTTTTCGCCTCGACATCGAATATGACGGCAGTCTCTTCGCCGGCTGGCAGCGCCAGGCCAACCAGCCATCGGTGCAGCAGGCGATCGAGCAGGCGATCGAGAAGTTCTGTGGTCAGCAGGTTTCGCTGCGCGCCGCCGGCCGCACCGATGCCGGCGTCCATGCGACCGCTCAGGTGGCGCATGTCGATCTGATCAAGGCATGGCCCGGCGACAAGGTGCGCGACGCAGTCAACGCGCATCTGCAAGCGGCCAAGGTGCGCATCGCCATCCTGAAGGCCGCCGTCGTGCCGGATGGCTTCGATGCGCGTTTCTCGGCGATCGGCCGCCATTACCTCTACCGCATCGTCAATCGCCGCGCGCCGGCGGCGCTCGACAAGGGCAAGATCTGGTGGGTACCGAAGCAGCTCGATGCCGGTGCCATGCACGAGGCGGCAAAGGTGCTGCTTGGCCGGCATGATTTCACCACCTTCCGCTCGACCCAGTGCCAAGCCACCAGCCCCGTCCGCACGCTCGACCGGCTGGATGTCAGCCGGGCGGGCGATTTCATTGAGGTCCGCGCTTCGGCGCGGTCATTCCTGCACAACCAGGTGCGCTCGATGGTCGGCTCGCTCAAACGTGTCGGCGAAGGCGGCTGGACTGTTGCCGACCTCAAGGCGGCGCTTGAGGCGCGCGACCGTGCCGCCTGCGGTCAGGTGGCGCCGCCCGACGGGCTGTTTCTCGTCGGCGTCGATTATCCGACGCCTGGCTGATCCGGAACGCTGATCCCGAGCAGCGCCTGCAGGCCGAACAGGACGATCAGCGACGCCACGAACATGCCGGCAAAAACGGCGCTGCCGGCGGCCGCACCCCTGCCGATCGCAACGTTGGTCATCCGCCAGGTCAAGACCATCGACAGCGCGAACAACAGCAGCGACACGAGTCCGGAGACTTCGTTGGCCGACGTCAGGAAAAGCCGGATCAACGCCGATGGCAGCATCATCCAGGCGATGATCGCCGAGGCCCAATTGCTGGCCACGACATAATGGACGAAACGGCCGCCGACGCCGACCCGCGGCGCCACCAGGGCGAGGCCTATGAGCGGCAGCACCCAGGCGCCGATATCGACGGTGGCCAGGCGGATCAACATGCTGAAACGGCCGACGAATGCGTTGGGATCGCCGATCTCGTTGGCAATACCGACCCAGCCGACGATCAGTGCCGGCGCCGCGACGACGATGGCAAAAAAGGAGTTCCAGAAACCGTCCGCCGAAAGGTCGAGCAGGCGAAATCCGTCGGCCTTGCCGAGCATCAGCCGCCAGGCACCGGCAAGCGAAGCGTAGGTTTCATCCGCTGAAAGCATCACTAGGATATGTCCTGCGCAAACCAGTCTTCAACGAAGCGCAGATAAATCTGCGTCAGCGTCTCGAGGTCGGCAATCGCCACGCGTTCGTCGACCATGTGCATGGTCTTGCCGACAAGGCCGAATTCGACCACCGGACAATAATCCTTGATGAAGCGGGCATCGGAGGTGCCGCCGGAGGTGGAGAGCGCCGGCTCTCTGCCGGTCACCGCCATGATCGAGCCGCCAAGCGTCTCGATCAACCTGTCGTCGCGTGTCAGGAAAACATGGCTCGGCCCGTCGCGCCAGACGATCTCGTAGTCGACCGGCGTCTTCTTGCCGGCGCGGTATTTCTTGCGTTTCGCCGCCCGGTCGAGGCGGTTGTGGATCTCGGCTTGGATCGTCTCGACGGTCCATGTGTCGTTGAAGCGAATATTGAAGGTAGCCGCCGCCTTCGCTGGGATGACGTTGGTGGCAGGGTTGCCAACATCGATGGAGGTGACCTCAAGATTGGTCGGCTGGAAATCCCTTGTTCCGTTGTCGAAGACGGGGTCAAGCAAGGCGTCGACCAGCGTCACCAGGCCGCGCACGGGATTGTCGGCTAGCTGCGGATAGGCGGCGTGTCCCTGGCGGCCGTTGACGACGACCGTGCCGGAGAGCGAGCCGCGCCGGCCGATCTTGATCATATCGCCGAGCGCGTCGGGATTGGTCGGCTCGCCGACGATCGCAGCATGCCATTTCTCACCCTTGACAGCCGCCCATTCGAGCAGTTTCGTCGTGCCGTTGATCGCCGGCCCTTCCTCGTCGCCGGTTATCAGCAGCGAGACCGAACCCTTCGGGCCGCCCTTCTGCGCAATATGTCGCCCTACCGCCGCGACGAAACAAGCAATGCCGCCCTTCATGTCGACGGCGCCGCGGCCGAACATCTCGCCATTGGCGATGTCGGCGGCAAAGGGCGGGTGCGTCCAGGCTGTTTCATCGCCCACCGGCACGACATCGGTATGGCCGGCAAACATCAGATGCGGGCCGTTGCCGGAACGCCGCGCGTAAAGGTTCTCTATGTCAGGTGTGCCGGATTCGGAAAACACCGGGCGCTCGACGGCAAAGCCGAGCGGCTTCAACATTTCTTCCAGCGCGCTCAGCGCACCGCCTTCGGCGGGCGTCACGGAAGCGCAGCGGATGAGAGCAGCCAGATTTCTGGTCGGATCGGTAGGCAGCGTCATGGGCAAAAGCGATAGTCGAAAGCGCAAGGCCTGTCACGGCCAGACATAAGGGCCAGCCATGCCGCCGACATTATGGTTTTCATGCCGTATAGTTGCGGCCAGGCCTCTCGACCAGGACAGGGCCATCGCATGATCACGCATGGCAGGACGATCGTAATCGCCGGTGCCGGCAGTATCGGATGCTACGCCGGCGGCTGCCTGATACTTGCCGGACGAAAGGTGGTTCTGCTGGCGCGGCCTCGCATCGAGAAGGCGCTGCAAAAAGGTGGATTGCGCATCACCGACCGTGATGGCCGCGACCGATCCGTCAAGCCGGAGGCATTGTCGGTCACCGCCGATCCGGCCGCGGCATTCCCCGGTGCCGATGTCATCCTGCTAACGGTCAAGAGCGGCGCGACGCAGGACATGGCCGGGCTTATTGCGGCCCATGCCCGACCGGATGCGGTGGTACTCAGTCTGCAGAACGGCGTCGACAATGCCGATAAGTTGCGAGCCCATCTCGCCGCCCGGCGGGTGCTCGCGGGCATGGTGCCGTTCAACGTGGTCCAATCGGCGGAGGGCGAATTGCCGCTTCGTCTGCACCGCGCCAGCGGCGGCAAGGTGATGATCGAACAGGGTCCGACAGGCCTTGACGAACTGCTTGACGTTGAGGGCTTTGCCGTTGCCACGCATGGTGACATCGAAGCGGTGCTATGGGGCAAGCTGCTGCTCAACCTCAACAACGCGCTGGTGGCGCTTTCCGGCCTGCCGCTGGCGGCAGAGCTTGCCGATCGCCGCTGGCGGCTGATCCTGGCCGGCCAGATCGACGAAGCATTGGCGGCAATGATGGCGACGGGCATCGAACCCGCTCGCATCGCCGGCCTGCGTCCCGCGCTGCTGCCGAAAGTGCTTCGCCTGCCCGACTGGCTGTTCAAGTTCTTGGCGCGGCGGATGCTTGCCATCGACCCTGCCGCGCGTTCGTCGATGTGGGATGACCTTCAGCGCCGCCGGCCGACGGAGATCGGCGAACTGCAAGGCGCGGTCCTGCGTTTGGCCGAAAAGGCCGGCACGCCGGCGCCGTTGCTGAAGCATGTTACGGCACTGGTGCGCGCGGCCGAGCAGAAGAGGCGCGGATCGCCCTGCCAGACGCCGGAAGCCGTTGTCGCGACCGTCAGATCGTAGCCCGCACAGGCGCCCAGTAACGGCCCTTGCCGGTGCGCTTGGCCTCGTAGAGCGCATGGTCGGAACAGGTGAGCAGGATTTCCGGATCGCCTCCGTCGGCGGGTGCGCATGCGCTGCCGACGCTCAAGCCGACATGGATGGCGGAGCCGACCCCGAGGTCGAAGGGGACCGAGACCTTTTCGATGGCCCGCTTTGCCAGGTAGGTGGCCTCGATCTCCGAGGTTGCGGGCAAAAGAATGACGAATTCGTCTCCGCCGATACGGAAGACCACGTCCCCCGGACGGAAGCCGCGCTTCAATCGTTCGGCCACCTTGCGCAGCAGCACGTCGCCGACGGCGTGGCCAAAACGGTCGTTGACCTGTTTGAAACCGTCGAGATCCATGCTGAGCACTGCAAACGGCTTGCCGCCATTGGCGGCCGGCGCCGCAAGGTCGCGGCACATGTCGCGCAATTTCTCCTGCAGGAAGATGCGGTTTGGCAGGCCGGTCAGCGCGTCCTTGATGGCCAGGTCGCGATTGTCCAGTTCGGCGCGGATCATGCGGGCATTGATTGCGTGGTTCTGAAGCAGCACGATGATGACGCCGGCCACATAGAACGGCGTTTGAATTCCGACGATCGGCATTCCGGGCGCCGCAGAAAACAATGCACCGACCACGTAAGGCAGGCTTACGGCCAACATGACGAATATGGCGAAGCGCGGGGTCGCCGCATTGCGTGACGACACCACGCCGACGACGCCTGCGACATTCAAGGCGGCAAGTACGGAAAGCGCCATATTCCCGCTGGCAACACAGCCATAGCAGCCGAGGCCGAAAACGACCGACCAGACGCCGCTGGCTGCCATCAGGCCCGCCAGCGGCCCTTTCGAGCCGCGCCTGCGGGCCTGCTCGCATTCCCGCATCAGCAGAACGCGGACGGTGAAAAGCATCAGGTCGGCGGCAATCCAGGCGTAGGGCCACCAATCCCCGGTGGCAAGAGCGGCGCTGACCGCAACCAACAGAACGCTGATGGTGCCGAACAGGACCGCGAATTTGCGCTCGAAGGTGGTGTCGAGAAGCCGGGCGCGGACAGCTTCCGGTTCCAATTTCATCGGCGAAGAGAACCAGGCAAACAGGCGAGCGGCGGCGCTCCACGTTTTGCGCGGCTCGTTGGTGGTCAGGGATAGGTCGCTTGCCAGTCGAGCGCTCCGTGCCGGTCGACACAGTCTTCGCCGGCATGCTGGGCCAGGGTGATTAACATTCGCTTAGAGCATCCGGCGCAAAACCGGGCTTTCGGAACTCCCCGTTCCGCCGCTCTGGAGCAATTCCAGGAAAAGTGTGAAGCGGTTTTCCGTCCGGAATTGCGTCAAAACAAAAAGATAGAGCGGTTCGGCGTTTCTGCGAAACGATGAACCGTTCTAGCGGATCTGCCGCCGGATGGCCGGTTTTAGCTTGCCGGCCCCGGTTGTCTGCGGACTGCAGGCCGACGCGGCGGACCCGGCTCGGGATAGGTCTTCGCCGCACGTGCCGGCTGCCCATGAGGGGTTTCGATCAGCGTGATCTTCTGCCAGATCTTTCGCGAGAGGCTCGAAGCCAGGTTCTCGATGTCGTTGACGCCGTCGATGACCACGGCGTCATTGACCGACTGCGCAAACAGCGCGGCGATCTTGCCGGTGATCGACAGCATCTCGGAGCAGTAGTCGAGATAGCGGGCAAGGTCGGCGGCGTTGGTGATGCGGGCTGGCGAATGCGCAGTCGGCTTGAAACTGGCTGAAAGCGTTGCCGGATCCTTGGTCAGCTGGTGCATGTCGATGACGTGGATCAGCGAACGCAGCCCGTGGAGCTGGCGAAACACCCGCTTGCGCTTGATCCGCTCCTCGGAGCGAATCAGGGCCAGAAAGCCCAGCACCGCGAGGATGATCATGTTGAGGGAGGCTTCGATGCCTTGCATCGACTGGAAGGCATCGTGGTTTCCCGAGATGCGGCCGAGCGGCAGGATTGTGCCGACGAACAGGAACATCAGCGCTCCGACGACGAAGGCGGCGATGATGAGGCCGCGCAGCCACCAGATCGGCGCCTCCAGCGCCTTGGCTGCCTTTGCCAGATCGCGCGACAGCGACACGAGCTCGGCGGCGACGCCGCGCAAGCCGGCATCGGGAAAACGCTCGGCGACGCGCTCTTCCAGCCGTTCGGCGGTTTCGAGGATCAGTTTCGAATCAAGCGAGCGGTAGCGCATGACGAAATATCCGATCGGCGCTCAGGGTTCGGCCGGTGCGTTGGTGCGCTTGCCGTAGCGGTTGGGTCCCGGCTGCCCGGGAAATAGGCAAAGCACGAGGAAAGCGATAATCGAGACAACCGGCACGAACAGCACCAGCGCCGCAACGCCCGGCTTGTCGAGGTCGTGCAACCGCTTCACCGCCAGCACCACGTTCGACCAAAGCGAGGCAATGAAGGCGATGAAGAAAATGAACGACCACATGTTGCTCTCGGTAGTGCCTTCCGGAACCAGCGTGAAACGGTAGAGTGGGAGGGCCTGTATGATGGCCACCAGCAGTCCTCCCAGAAAATAGGCCGCGCGGCTGACGCGGCCCGAAGTTCTGAAGAAAAGCCAGATGAGGTCTGATCTGTCAGGCAAGCGAATTCCGTCCGTATTCGTTGAGAAAGATCAATAGCGCAGCAATTCGTTGATCGATGTCTTGGAACGGGTTCTGGCGTCGACCCGCTTGACGATGACGGCGCAGTAGAGGCTGGGGCCGGGCTCGTTGTTTGGAAAAGGCTTGCCCGGCAGCGAGCCGGCGACGACGACGGAATTAGGCGGCACCTCGCCGTAGAAGATCTCGCCGGTGGCGCGGTCGACGATCTTGGTCGACTGGCCGATGAAGACGCCCATGCCGAGCACCGAGCCTTCGCGCACGATGCAGCCTTCGACCACTTCGGAACGGGCGCCGATGAAGCAATTGTCCTCGATGATGGTTGGGCCGGCCTGCATCGGCTCCAGCACACCGCCGATGCCGACGCCGCCCGACAGATGCACATTCTTGCCGATCTGGGCACAGGAGCCGACCGAAGCCCAGGTGTCGACCATGGTGCCGCTGTCGACATAGGCGCCGATATTGACGAAGGACGGCATCAGCACGGCGCCGGGCGCGACATAGGCGGAGCGGCGCACGATCGACGACGGCACGGCGCGGAAGCCCGCCTTCTCAAAATCGACGGCGCTCCAGCCGTCGAACTTCGAAGGCACCTTGTCCCACCATACCGCCTGACCGGGACCGCCCTTTATGATCTCCATCGGGGTGAGCCGGAACGACAGCAGCACCGCTTTCTTCAGCCACTGGTTGACGTGCCATTTGCCGTCGGCCTGCCGCTCGGCGACGCGGGCGACGCCCCGGTCGAGCAGGTCGAGCGCCGATTGGATGGCCTCGCGCGTCTCGCCGCGGGTTGCGGTCGAAATCGTGTCGCGTTCCTCGAAGGCGTTCTCGATAATCTCCTCGAGGCTCGCGAGATCGGGCTTCGACATGAATTCGCTCCATTACCAAGCTGTTAAGGGCCGGCGCCTTAACCTGTTTGAAAGTCGCGCGGACCCTATGTGAAGGCTTGGGGAGGGTCAATCGCGGCAGCGTCACGGGACGGCGCAGGTGAATGATTGGACGGGTAAAGCAAATATGACTCCCATGGAAAAGACGGGATGGACGCCGCTGCCGCATTCGGACGAGGATCTGGAGCGGTCGAGAAGCGTGCCGGACACGCCGCAAACGCGCGCGGAGACATACCGGCTGGCCTGGAACGATCCCGATTTCATGACGCGGCGCGAGTTGCGCGCGGTCAGGCTGCAGCTCGAACTGCTGAAACCGGAGATGATCCTGGCCGAGCGCGGCATCCAATCGACCGTCATCCTGTTCGGCGGCGCCCGCATTCCCGAGCCCGGCGGCGAAGCCTGGGCGGCCAAGAACGAGACGCAGAAGAAGAACCTCGAGCAAAACAGCAAATATTACGAGGAGGCGCGCAAATTCGCCCGCCTCTGCTCGCAGCAATCGGCCACCTCGTACTTTCGCGAATTCGTCGTGGTGACCGGCGGCGGGCCGGGCGTCATGGAGGCCGGCAATCGTGGCGCCGACGATGTTGGCGCGCCGTCGATCGGTCTCAACATCGTGCTGCCGCACGAGCAGGCGCCAAACGCCTACGTGACGCCGGAACTCTGCTTCAACTTCCACTATTTCGCGGTCCGCAAGATGCATTTCGTCATGCGTGCCAAGGCCGTTGCGGTATTTCCAGGCGGCTTCGGCACGATGGACGAGTTCTTCGAAACGCTGACCCTGATCCAGACCGGCCGCATGGAACGCGTGCCGGTCATCCTGTTCGGCAAGGCTTTCTGGGCAAGGGCGATCGACCTCGATTTCCTCGCCGAGCAAGGCACGATCACGCCCGGCGACCAGGATATCATCGATTTCGTCGACACTGCCGACGAGGCCTGGGGGATCGTCAGCCGCTTCTATAAACTTTGACATGCAAGCAAGGACTTGAAGCGCGCCGGCTGCCTCAAGCAGGGACTTCCACGATCGCCGTGAGAAAGCCGGCGAGGTCGTCGGTGACGAAGTCCACATCGTCCTCGTTGGCCGGGTCGCGTTCCCAGATTTCCGAGAAGGTCGGCTCGAAATTGCGCGGCACCACCAACACTGTGGTCATGCCCAGCGATTTCGGCACCGACAGGTTGCGGGCAAGATCTTCGAACATCACCGCATTTTGCCCGGTAACGGCGTGGAGTTCGGCAAATTTCTCATAGGATTGCCGCGCCGGCTTGGGGTTCAGTCCGGCTGCGACGATATCGAAAATATCATCGAAATGCTCGAGAATGCCCAACTGCCGCGCGGTGCGTTCGGCATGCCGGCGATCGCCATTGGTGAAGATGAATTTACGGCCGGGAAGCTGGCGAATGGCGGTGCCTAGGACGGGATCTGGAACCAGCCAGGAATAATCGATGTCGTGGACCTTCTCGAGAAAATCGTCGGGGTCGATGCCGTGGCGCGTCATCAATCCGTTCAGCGTCGTGCCATATTCGCGGTAGAGCTCCTTTTGCAGCTTGCGTGCTTCCTCGCGCGGCAGCGTCAGCAATTCTCCGACGTAGGCGGTCATCTTCACATCGATCTGCGAGAACAGATTCGAATGATGCGGATAAAGCGTGTTGTCGAGATCGAACACCCAGTCGGTGACATGGGCAAAGCGGGCGGGGTCGGGAAGTGTGGTCATACGTCCTTATGGCACGAAACGATCTTTCTAACAGGAGGTTTATCCACAACCTATGCGCGCCCTGGGTGGTAAAAATGGTGCCATGATTAAAATCTTAAGCATCGCCGAAAGGTGACATTCAGCGCTTTGTTGGAACCAAGACGGACCAGTGGGAGCAAGCGATGAATCGCATATTTCTAAAGTCTGCCGCCATCGCTTTCGCCTCCGTCGCGGTCTCGCTTTTGCTGACGCTGATCGTCGTGCCGGCAATGGGGTTTCCGATCAATCGCACCATCTGGCTGACATCCACCGTGTGCCCGCTCGCGCTTGCCTGGAGCGTCGGCGCCTATACGTTCTGGCAGGGCGAAAGGTTGCAGACCGCGCATCGCGAGCTCGCCCGCGCCCATGCCCAACTCGCCGCCGCGCACAGGCGTTTGGCGGAAAAGGCGAGCCGCGACGACATGACCGGCATGCTCAACCGCGAAAGTTTCTTTGCCGCTCTCGACGGCTCCCGGCGCAAATCCGATCGCGGGGCATTGCTGATCGTCGATGCCGACCATTTCAAGACCATCAACGACAGCTACGGCCATCTGATCGGCGACGATGCGCTGCTCCTGATCGCAAACGCGATAGAGCGTGGCGTGCGCAGCGGCGACGTGCTTGGCCGCATCGGCGGCGAGGAATTCTGCGCCCTTCTGATTGGTGCCACCGAACACGAGGCCAGGCGCGTCGCCGAGCGCATCCGGCGTGAAGTCGAGCGTATCCGTTTCCGGCCCGTCGACGAACGAACGGTTCCGCTGACAGTCAGTATTGGCGGCATCACCTGCGGCAGAGACGCCGCAGTGTCGGAGCTAATGCGCGCCGCCGACCAGCGGCTCTACGAGGCCAAGCATCGCGGCCGCAATCTGTCGATCATCGACCGCGATATTTCCGAAGCCGCCTGAGCTCGGCCCTAAGCCTTCTGCTGCATTCAACCGCGCCGCTGCCAGACTGTCAAAATCCGAAGATGGCGATGCGGAACAGCAGGGCGGCCGCCGCCACCGCCACCAGAGCGATGCCAAGGCCAATGGGAGAGCCCCAGCCATACCACTCCATCGCCAGCTTGGCATATTTGAACTCCTCGGCCGGTGTGAGTGGGCCGCGCGTCGGGGTCTGATTCATGTTTCACTCCTTGCAGGCTGCGACAGGCCTTGCCTTGCGCCTGATGCAGCATATTACTATAATGGACGTAATGTTAGGCAGATTGATAGTTAGATGGTCGAAATAAATTCGTCAAGCATGAATCGGGCCGACATGAAGACCGCCATCAGCCTTGCCATTATGGGCTGGCAGGACGCGACGCAGGCTTATGACGAGGCAGTGGGCGATAGGCTTGGGCTGAGTATGGCGGAACGCCATTGCCTGGGGCTGCTCTATGGCGGCCCGCGATCGGCTGGCGAGGTCGCGGCCGCAACAGGATTGACGCCGGCCGCGGTCACCGCGCTGATCGACCGGCTGGAGGCGCGCGGCCTGCTGACACGAACGCGCAGCCTTGAGGACAGGCGCAAGGTGGTCATAGAGGCGACGGAACTCACGCGAGAACTATCGACGCGCTATTATGGCGCGATCGCGCAGGAGGGGGAAAAGGTGATCGCCACATTCAGCGACACTGAGCTCGCCACGATCCTGCGCTTCGTCACGGCGTCCCTCGACCTTCAGCGCGACCAACTGGCCCGGCTGAAGGCCGAGGCGTTGGAAACAGCCGACAGCCTATAGGCTCGCCGGGTCGAGCGCTGGCTCGCCTTTGCGGCGCGCCACGATCGCCGCAAGATCGGCGGTCTCGAAAGCATCACGCAGGGCGTCGAACGACGGCAGCACGAAATAGGCGCGCTGGAACTTATCGATCTCGTAGCCGGTGCGCATTACGGTTTCCAGGTCGAAGGGGACATGGTGCGCCTCGCCGCCTTCGACCGCGAACTGAAGCTCGGTGAAGGATGACATCAGCCCGGCACCGAAAGCCTTCAGCGGCTGGCCCGGCTCGCGTATCAGCCCGTATTCGACGGTGTACCAGTAAAGCCTGGTGATCATCTCGTCGCCGCCGAGCGCAATCACGCTGTCGGCCTTTTTGCCATACATCTGCATGAAGTCGGCAAAGACCGGCTGCGTCAGGATCGGCACGTGACCGAAGAAATCGTGGAACATGTCGGGCTCGACGATGTAGTCGAGCTCCTTTTGGGTTCGCAGCCAGTTGGTGACCGGGAAGCGGCGGTTGGCGAGGTGGTCGAAGAACGGCTGGGCGGGGATGAGCCCCGGCACGGCGACGATCTCCCAGCCGGTGAGCTTGCGCAGCTTCTCGCTGACCGCACCGAAATCCGGGATCTTGTCGAGAAGGCCGAGCGCCGCGACGCCATCGAGATAGGAATGGTGGGCGAGCTTCCTGGTCAGCTTCGTCTGGCGGTCGCACAGCGTGCGCCACACCGCCTGTTCTTCGTCGCTATAATTGTAGCCCTGCGCCACGGTGAAATCGGCACGGCAGACCGAATAATCGCCGCGAAGGCCTCGCGCAGCGCATTCGCGGGCATAGTCGGCAACGTTCATTGTCATGGCTTGCTCTCCCTGGAAATCATGATCAGCGGATTGCCGGAAATTCTAGCCGGATGGCGCGAGGCAAATCAGCTTTGATGGTGGCTCAAATGCGGGGTTGGAGGTAAAAGACTCCACGATCGAGCTTTGGGAGAGTGAAAATGCCTCAGTTTGATGAATTCGAGATCAAGATGCTCGACATCCTGCAGCGCGACGGGCGCAAGCCGGTCTCCGAATTGGCGCAGGAGATTGGGCTGTCGACGACACCTTGCGCGCGGCGCTTCGAGGCCCTTCAGCAGGCGGGCATCATAAAGGGCTTTGCTGCGGTGCTCAGCCGCCGCGCCGTCGGGCTGATGGTCGAAGTGTTCATCCAGGTGCGCCTCGTAACCCACAGCGACGGCTCGCCCGAAACCTTTATCGCCGCCGTGCAGCGCATGGACGAGGTGTCGTCGTGCTGGACGATGACTGGAGACTACGATTTCCTGCTGCATGTCATGGTGCCGTCGGTCGACGAGCTCAATGCCTTCGTCATGCACCGGCTGATGCGGCTCGAAGGCGTGCGCGACGTACACACGCAGCTTGTGCTGCAGAACATCAAGGGGCCTGGCCATGTCCCGCTTGCACATCTCAGACGATAGGCATTTCTGCGGAAAAGCTGCACACGAACTGCTGAAGCTGGCCAATCTCCAGAGCTAGATCGCCGACTACGACATGCGGACCGCCATTGCAAAAGGCCCGCCATGAAAATCGTCCTGATCAACCCGCCGCATACCGCCATCGGCAGCCGTGTGCCGGACGACCATCTGCCGCCGCTCGGTTTGCTGGCACTGGGCGGTCCGCTGATCGACGCGGGACACCAGGTGCGGCTCGTCGATGCCGAATTCGGGCCGATGCCGCTTGCCACGCTGGTCCGGGACGCCTTGAGCGACCATCCCGACTGCATTCTGATCGGCCATTCCGGCTCGACCTCTGCACATCCGACAGCCCTGCTGATCGCCGGCATGGTCAAGGACATCGAGCCAGCGACAATCCTGATTTATGGCGGCGTGTTTCCGACCTATCACTGGCGCGACATACTGGCCGAAACGCATGCCTTCGACTTCATCGTGCGCGGCGAGGGCGAGGCGACAATCGTCGCGCTGGTCGAAGCGCTTGAGAAACGCAAGCCGCTCTCGGACGTGGCGGGGATCGCCTTTCCTGACGATTTGCGCCGTCCTTTTGCCACCCGGCCGGCAAGGACGATCGCCAATTTCGACGATTACCGCATTGGCTGGGAACTGATCGACTTCAGTCGCTACAGCTATTGGGGCGGCAAGCGTGCGGTGGTCATGCAGTTCTCGCGAGGCTGCCCACATCTGTGCAATTATTGCGGCCAGCGCGGCTTCTGGACGCGATGGCGGCATCGCGACCCCGTGAAATTCGCGCAAGAGATCGCCTGGCTGCACCGCGAGCATGGCGTCGAGCTGATCAACCTCGCCGACGAGAACCCGACATCCTCCAAAAAAGCCTGGCGTGCCTTTCTCGACGCGATGATCGCCGAGAATGTGCCGGTGCTGATCGTCGGCTCCACCCGCGCCGACGACATCGCACGCGACGCCGACAGCCTGCATCTCTATCGCCAGGCCGGCGTCATCCGCTGGCTGCTTGGCATGGAAAATACCGACGAGCAGACGCTTGCATTGATCCGCAAGGGCGGCAGCACCTCGTCCGACCGCGAGGCGATACGGCTGCTGCGCCTCAACGGTATCTTGTCGATGGCGACCTGGGTGGCCGGTTTCGAGGACGAAAGTTTGCGCGACCTCTGGCGCGGCTTCCGCCAGCTGATCGCTTATGACCCCGACCAGATCCAGGCGCTCTATGTAACGCCCCACCGCTGGACGCCGTTCTTCAGGATTGCCAGGGACCGCAAGGTGATCCAACTGGACGCCCGCCTGTGGGACTACAAGCACCAGGTGCTGCGGATGACGCGCCTCAAGCCGTGGATGTTGTTCTTCGCCGTCAAGCTGATCGAACTGGCCGTGCAGTCGCGGCCCAAGGCGCTGGCGCGCATCCTGTTCCACAAGGATCCGGAGCAACGGCATTCGATGCGCTGGTACACCAAAATGGGCCGCCGCGTCTGGTTCCGCGAAGTCTGGGGCTTTCTGGTCCGCGACCGCCGCCTGAAAAATGGCCCGACGCTCGCCGAATTCTGGGGCGCGCCGCAAGACGAGGAAGAGGAATCGATGGTTGTCGAACGCCTGTCGCGTCAGTCCGTGACCGCTATTTCGCCAAACGCCTGAGCCCCTCAGACACCCGGCCTCACGGCACGATCAGCGTGCCGGCGCCGTGTTCGGTGAACAGCTCGAGCAGCACCGCATGCGGCGTCTTGCCGTTGAGGATGACGACGCCTGCGACGCCGCGCTCGATTGCCTCGATGCAGGTCTCGACTTTGGGGATCATGCCGCCCGAGACAGTGCCGTCCTTGATCAGGGCCTTGGCCTCGGCCACGGTCAACTCGTCGATCAGCTTCTTGTCCTTGTCGAGCACGCCGGGCACGTCGGTAAGGAACAGCAGGCGCGTCGCCTGGCAGGCGCCGGCGATGGCGCCGGCAAAAGTGTCGGCGTTGATGTTGTAGGTATGGCCGTCGCGGCCGGGCGCCACCGGCGCCAGCACCGGGATCATTTCGGACCGCGCCAGGAGGTCGAGCAATGTGCGGTCGACCTCGACAGGCTCACCAACGAAGCCCAGGTCGAGCACCCGCTCGATGTTGGAATCCGGATCGATCATGGTCTTGCGCGCCTTTTCGGCAAACACCATGTTGCCGTCCTTGCCGCACAGCCCGATCGCCCACTCGCCCTCGGCATTGATCAGCGCGACGATCTCCTTGTTGATCGACCCGGCCAGCACCATCTCGACAATCTCGACGGTCTTCTGGTCGGTGACGCGCAAGCCGCCCTCGAATTTGGATTCGATGCCCATCTTGCTGAGCATGGCGCCGATCTGCGGCCCGCCGCCATGCACGACGATCGGGTTGACGCCGGATTGTTTCAAAAGTGCGATGTCGCGGGCGAAAGCCTTGCCGAGCGCGATGTCGCCCATCGCGTGGCCGCCATATTTCACCACGACCGTCTTGTTCTCGTAGCGCTGCATATAGGGCAGCGCCCTTGAAAGCAGCGCGGCCTGCATTTCGGCGGTGGCGGCGACATCCGTCATCGGCGTGGTTCCCAGCTTGGCATGAACGGCGGCGTCTTAGCGAGAATTGGACGAGGGGGCAAACGGCTTTGCTGTCACGATCGATCAAATCACCGCCTATGCCGGCCGCTGCAGCGGCGCCCGTCGGCCCAGCCAGCCCGAGATCCTTTCCATCTGCGCGGCGAACGACAAAAGCGTTTCCTCGTCGCCGGGGCGGCCGGCGGCCTGGACGCCGAGCGGCAGGCCGGCATCGGTGACGTAAACCGGAAGCGTGATCGACGGTTGCCCGCTGACGTTCTGGATCGCCGGCCAGTGGGTGAACCACAGGCTCTTGTCCATCAGCTGGCCGAATAGCGGCTTGAACTTCAGCAGGCCGGCGAGGCGCAGTCTGTCCAGAACATTCTCGATGAATTCGTCGGCGCCTTTCGGGTCCATGGTGCCGCAGGCGAGCGGCGGGTGCGCGATGACAGGCATCAGCACTGCATCATAGTGCGCGGTTTCGGTGATAAGCCGGCGCGAGGTTGCGTGCAGCCGCTGCAGGCCGGCATAGATTTCGCCGGCCGAGAGAATTTCACCGAACCGGCTCATCACGCGCGTGGCGCGTTCGATGTCGCCTGAGATGGAGCGGCCGACGCGCAAGGCCTCGCCACGCATCGTGCCGGCCACCGCCGCAGCGACGGTTCTGGCGAAATCGGCGATGAAATCGCGATCGATATAGGGCAGGTCGATCTCCTCGACGCTGTGTCCGCCTTCGCGCGCCAGCCCGATCGCCGCATCCAGAGCTTTCAACGTCTCTTCCGATATCGGCAGGCCGAGCGGCGATTTTCGATAGAAGGCGAGCTTGAGCTTGCCCGGATCGCGCCCGGCGGCCGCAGTGAAACTGCCGTTCGGCGAGGGTGCCGCGTAGGGCGACAGCGGGTCGGGCCCGTGGGTCAGGTCGAGCAGCAGGGCCGTATCGCGCACCGAGCGGGCCAGCGCATGGTCGACGACGAAGCCGTACCAGCTTTCGGTGACGAGCGGCGTCAAGGGTACGCGGCCGCGCGAGGTTTTCAGCCCGATCAGCCCGGTACAAGCCGCAGGCACCCTGATCGAGCCGCCGCCATCCGAGGCATGTGCCACCGGCACGACGCCGGCCGCGACCAGCGCAGCCGCACCGCCTGAGGAACCGCCGGTCGTATGCGCGGTGTCCCATGGGTTGCGGGTGATGCCGAAAGCCGCCGATTCGGTCACCAGCCTCAGCCCGTGTTCGGGTGCGGTGCTGGTGGCGATCGGAATCAGGCCGGCGGCCAGATAGCGCTCCGTCATCACCGAGCTGAAATCGGGGGTGAAGGCCGGGATGCGGCTGCCGCCATGCGTCGGCACGCCCTTCATAGCGATGCCAAGATCCTTCAGCGCAAAGGGCACTCCGGCAAACGGCAGCTTGCGATCGACGGTTTTCGCCCGCGCCCGCGCCGCCTCATAGAGCGGTTCGGCGATGGCGTTGATCTCCGGGTGGGTGGCCTCGGCCCGGGCGATCGCCGCATCGACGAGATCTTGCGGTGTAATGTCTCCCTTGTGCACGAGTGCGACCTGGCCGGTTGCGTCATGCTCCCACAGAACCCGCTCGATCGACATGGTCGCCCTCCCGCTCATTGCAAGCTAGCGGGCGGCGATTTCATTGGCAATCGACGCTGGCGCTGCCGGTGCGCAAGACCATTTCAGTCGTTGCAAATACATTGCAATCGCCTAATTTGGCGGCGGATGACGCCGCAGGACATCAGCAACCTGATTGTCCGGACTTCGATGGAGGACCGGGCTGCGTTCGATCTGCTCTACCGGCAGACCAGCGCGAAACTTTTCGGCGTCTGCCTTCGTGTATTGAAGGATCGGGGAGATGCAGAAGAGGCGCTTCAAGAGGTCTTCGTCAAGATATGGACGAAGGCGGACCGTTTCGCCGTTTCGGATCTGAGCCCGATCTCTTGGCTGGTGGCCATTGCGCGCAATCATGCGATCGATCGGATCAGGGCGCGGCGAGAGCCTGCCGCCTATATCGATGCCGCGCTCGACGTGGCCGATCCGGCGCCGGGGCCGGAGGCCATGGCCGTGGCGGGCGGTGAGTCCGAACGCATCTACCATTGTCTCAAGGAATTGGAGAAGGACCGGGCGGCGGCCGTCCGGGGCGCCTATCTGGATGGCAAAAGCTATGCCGAACTGGCGGAGCGCTATGGCGTACCGCTGAACACGATGCGGACCTGGCTGCGCCGCAGCCTGTTGAAACTGAGAGAATGCCTGGAAAGATGACGCTGGCTGACGACAATGGACCGGAACGTGGGGGCGACGACCTGTTCGCCGCCGAATACGTTCTTGGCGTTCTGGCCGCCGATGAACGCGAGATCGCGTCGCGCCGCATCGATGCGGACGCCGCCTTCGCGCGCCTTGTCGATGCCTGGGAGGCGCATCTTTCGCCGATGGCCGCCGCCTATCCGGAGACAGAGCCTCCGATCAGGGTCAAGGAAGCATTGGACCGCCGGCTGTTCGCTGCAGAGCCGCGCGCCGGCCTGTGGTCGAGCCTTGGCTTCTGGCGCGGTCTTGCCGCCGCCGCCATTGCGGCGCTGGCGATCTACATCGCCGTGCCTTACTTCCGCCCGTCCACCGAACCGCCGCAGGCGCGGCTTGTCGCCTCGCTGGCGGCCGAAGGCAGCGACGTCAAATATCTCGTCGTCTACGATGCCGCCCGTCACGAGGTCGGTCTTTCCCACGTTTCCGGCGAGCGGGCCGCCGGCAAGGACTTCGAGCTGTGGATGATCGAAGGCAAGAAGGCGCCGGTGTCGATGGGCGTCATCCCGGCCGGTGCGACCGCGCATTTGGCCATCCCGCCCGCCGTCCAGGAGAAATTGGCGAAAGGCGCCGTGCTTGCGGTCAGCGTTGAGCCTGCCGGCGGTTCACCGACCGGCCAGCCGACTGGACCGGTGGTCGCAGCGGGCGATCTGAAGAGCATCTGACCGCTTCTCATCTCCGGAAGCAGACCTGAAATCTATCTCCCGCGATTGAAACGCCTGCAAAGCTTGTTGGCGGCTGTCGATCCACGCCGGGCAAATTGCAGCGACAAATATTTTTTTGCGGAGAGGACGAAACTCCAGCATTTCTATCGCGTATCTCCTTGCGTTCCCAAATGAGGGGAACGATAATCCGAGGAGATTGAAATCATGCGTAAATTCGCCACCCTTTTGCTTGCCGGCACGGTCGCCATATCCGCGCTCGCCACCATTGCCTATGCTCAAAATCCGATGGTCGGCGGCGCCGCCATGTATGCCCAGAAAAACATCGTCGAAAATGCTGTCAACTCGAAGGACCACACGACGCTGGTCGCTGCCGTCAAGGCAGGCGGCCTGGTCGATACGCTGCAAAGCGCTGGCCCCTTCACTGTGTTCGCGCCGACCAACGAGGCCTTTGCGGCACTTCCAGCCGGCACGGTGGAGACGCTGCTCAGGCCTGAAAACAAGGACAAGCTCGTCAAGATCCTGACTTGCCATGTCATCGGCGCCAAAGCGATGGCCGCCGACGTCGCCAAGATGGTCAAGAACGACGGCGGCACCCACAAGGTCAAGACGGTCGGTGGTTGCGAACTGTCGCTCAAGGCCGACGGCGGCAAGGTCACCGTGACCGACGAGAACGGCAACGTCGCCAATGTGACCATCGCCGATGTCGAGCAGTCCAACGGCGTCATCCACGTCGTCGACAAGGTTCTCCTGCCGAAGATGTAACAAACGCACGCTGCCGGCGAAGATATCACTAAGGGCCTCCCTGCGCACACTCCGCGCCGTTCACGCAAGATGTGGATAGGCGCGGAGTCCCGCTTTGAGGACAGCGATCGTCACCGGCTTTTGATTTCCGTGTGGCGGTCGAATTTGGCACAAGCAATGACAGGAGGAATGGCCATGAACCGTCGCGAGCTTCTTTTGAGTGGTGCGGCAGCCATTGGCGTTGTCGCAGGCGCCACCGCGCTGCGCATGGGCGGAGCCCAGGATGCACGCGCGGCTGAGACTTTCGAGGTTACCAAGACCGAAGCCGAGTGGCGCGCCATCCTGTCCGACGCGGCCTTCAATGTGCTGCGCAAGGAGGGCACGGAATACCCGGGCACCAGTCCGCTGCTCAACGAGCACCGCAAAGGCATCTTCGCTTGCGCCGGCTGCGGCCTGCCGGTCTATTCGTCAGAGACCAAGTTCGATTCCGGCACAGGCTGGCCGAGCTTCTGGCAGGAAATCCCGAATTCCGTCGGCAAGACCGTGGACAGGTCTTTGGGCATGACCCGCACGGAGGTCCATTGTCGCCGCTGCGGCGGCCATCTCGGCCACGTATTCGACGACGGTCCGCCGCCGACCGGGTTGCGACACTGCATCAATGGCGTTGCCTTGACCTTCAAGCCGGCGACGGCGTGAGGACTGCTGCGACCCTGACTTTGTCGGAGCGCGAGAGGACTTGGTAATGGTTGATTTTGCGCATGACCCCGAAAATCGCTTTTCGGGGTCATGCGCGAGGGCGCCAGGCGGGGGATCCAGCGCGCCTCAATGGCCTCCGCCACCGCCGCCCTGAGCGGCTGGCTTGCGGATCACCAGGGTGAAGAGCCCAAGCGTCGCGAACAAAACCGTCAGCATGAAGAATACGTCCATGAACGACAGCAGCGACGCCTGCTGCTGGACCATGCCTGACAGTTTGGAGATGGCCGCCTTGGAGGCGTCGAGCCCGGCGGTCTGCTCGAAGTTGAGCGTCATGTTCTGCAGCTTCTGCTGCGCAGCGGCACTTCCCCATTGCACGTGCTCGGAGAGCCTGGCGTAGTGGAAGGCATTGCGGTCGATCAGCACGGTGTTGATGACTGCCAGGCCGACGGCGCCGCCGAGATTGCGGGTCAGGTTGAACAAGCCAGACGCATTCTTCAGCCGCTCCGGCGGCAAGGTTCCGAGCGCAATGTTGTTGATCGGCACCATGCAAAGCATCATCGAGCAGCCGCGCAGGATCTGCGGGATCAGCAGTTCATAGAAATCCCAGTCGGCGGTGAGATGCGTCATCCACCAGGTCCCCGTGGCGAAGCCGAAGAAGCCGATCATCATCATGATGCGCGGGTCCATCTTGTTCGACAGGATGCCGGAGATCGGCGCAGTGAAGAACATGGCTAGGCCGCTGACGAACAGCGCCTCGCCGATCATCATCGAATCGTAGCCGCGGATCCGCCCCAGGAACACCGGATAAAGATAGGTCAGACCGTAGAGGCCGATGCCGACGACGAAGGAGAACAGCGAGCCGAAGGCAAAATTGATATTGCTGAAAGCCCTCAGATCGACAATCGGCTCCTCGGCGGTGAACACGCGCCAGAAGAACAGCACCGCGCCGAAGGTCATGATGACGGCGCAGATGAACACCGCCTGATCCTGCAGCCAGTCGTTGTTGGGACCTTCCTCCAGCACATATTCCATGCAGCCCAGGAAGGCGGCCATGCCGGCAAGCCCCCACCAGTCGAACTTGCTGAACAGCTTGAGATTGGGTTTGTCGAAGTCGATCAGCGACCAGGCGGCCGTCGTCACCAGAATGCCGGGCACGACGTTGACCAGGAACAGCCAGTGCCAGGACATGGCATGGCTGATATAGCCGCCGACGGTCGGGCCGATGGTTGGCGCCAGCGTCGCCACCAGGCCGATCATCGGCGAGACGATGGCGCGACGCGACGGCGGGAAGATGGTGAAGGCGGCTGCAAAGACGCTCGGGATCATGCCGCCGCCGATGAAGCCCTGCACGGCGCGGTAGACGATCATCTGGTCGATATTGGTTGCGGTCGCCGCCAGCGCGCTGGCCGCGGTGAAACCTGCCGCCGAGATTGTGAACAGCACCCGCGTCGACAGCATCCGGCTGAGGAAGCCCGACAGCGGGATCATCACCACCTCGGCAATCAGATACGCCGTCTGCACCCACGGAATCTCGTCCGAACTGGCGCTCAGGCCCGCCTGGATCTCGGCCAGCGAGGCCGAGACGATCTGGATGTCCAGGATGGCCATGAACATGCCGAACACCATTGCCAGGAAGGCGATGACGCGGCGTGTCGAGATGTGGTCAACCGGCACCGGCATGGCTGGCGCCGGCGCCGATCCTGCAGTTAGGGTTGCGGTCGCCATGACCCTTGCTCCCGGTTCCGCTTTACTTCGATGCCGAAGGCGCGGTGCGGCTGTCGACGGCGACGACGACGCTCAGGCCGGCGCGCAGCTTGCCCGTCTTCAACACATCCGCGGGCACGTCTATGCGAACCGGAACGCGCTGCACCACCTTGGTGAAATTGCCTGTGGCGTTTTCCGGCGGCAGCAGCGAGAACACTGCTCCCGAAGCCGGGGCCAGCGACGACACGGTACCCTCGATGTCCTGACCGTCGATCGCGTCGACCGACACTCTGACCTTTTCACCAGGCACCAGCCGGGCAAGCTGGGTCTCCTTGAAGTTGGCGACGATGTAGAGCTTGTCCATTGGCACGATGACGGCGAGCTTCTGTCCGGGGCTGATCAGGTCGCCCTGCTCGACCGAGCGGTTGCCGACCACGCCATCATAGGGTGCGCGCAGCACGGTGAAGGACAGATCCCGCACCGCCTTGTCGTGGGCAAGCTGCAGCGAGGCTAGCGTGCTTGCCGATTCCGCCCGCTGCGCCTGGAGCACGCCGATATTGGCCTGAGCCGCCGCGATCTGCGCGTCGGCGCCGGCTAGTGCGGCATTGGCTTGCTCGACCACCGTCTGGGCATCGTCCAACTGGGCCTGGGTACCGACGCGGGTCTTGAGCAACTGGGCGGCACGAACCTGAGCTCGCTTCGCATTATCGGCCGCGGCCTGGTCGGCGGTCTTCTGCGCCTGCGCCTGCTTGAGCGAGGCGCGCGCCGCCTCGGTCTGGGCATCGATGCGGTCGAGCGTCTTGCTCAACGTGGCGATCTGCGCCTCGGCCTGGGCAACGGCTATCTTGTAGTCGCCGTCATCGACGATCAGCAGCGGCTCGCCGGCCTTCACCTGCTGGTTCTCGGTCACTTTGACCTGATCGACATAACCCGAGATTTTTGGCGAGATGAACGCCGTGTCGGCCTGGACATAGGCGTCGTCGGTCGTAATCATGAAGCGCCCGTCGGTCCAGTAATTATAGCCATACCAGGCGCCGGCGCCCAGCAGGGCCAGGCCGATGATGGGCAGCAACATCGAGCGCATCGAGCGCTTCTTCTTGGCGGGAGCCAGCGGGGTGACGTCGGCGGGCTTGAGAGGGGTTTCCGGCGCTTCGATCGCAGGCTGGACCTTGGCACTGGGGAAAGGGCGGACTTCGGCACTGGTGGGCGCGTTCGAGGACATGATATCTCTCTAAATTAACTGGCGCTGAATTTCGTCAGACTGAACCGTTCGGTTCGATCTCGACGTTGACTTAGCGCTTAAAGAGGCCCATATCAAGAGCAATCGAACCGGATGGTTCGAATTATTTACGAGGTGTGACATTATGGCCGAAGCCCCCAAGGCCGCTCCTTTGCCTGATGCAGGCCCATTGCCCAGCGCCGGCAAGGACCAGTGCGATCTGCTGGACAGTCTGCCGCGCGGCCGCCCGGCCGCGGGGCAAGACCCGGTCAAGCGCAGCCAGATCATCGAGGGTGCGCGCCGTGTCTTCATCGATAAGGGCTTCGAAGCCGCGTCGATGAACGACATTACGCGCGAGGCCGGCGTGTCCAAGGGCACCATCTATGTCTACTTCGCCAACAAGGAAGAGCTGTTCGAAGCGCTGATCGAGGAAGAGCGCGGCACGATTTTCAAGAACATGTACGAAGTGCTCGACCAGATCGGCGACCTTCGCCAGACGCTGGTGAAGTTCGGCATCGTGCTGTCCATGAAGATCACTTCGGCGAGGGTCATCCTGGCGCAGCGGACGGTGATCGGCGCGTCGGAACGCATCCCGGAGCTTGGTGCCCGGTTCTACGAACGCGGCCCGAAGCGTGGCCATGACAGGGTCGTCGTTTTCCTCAACATGGCTATCGAACGCGGCCTGCTGAAGATCGACGACGTCGAGCTTGCCGCCTATCAGTTCACCGAGCTGTGCCTGGCCGGTCTTTTCCGCCAGTGCATTTTCGCCTATCGCACCAAGGCGCCAAGTGCGGCCGAGATCGAACACATCGTCAGGTCGGGCGTCGATGTGTTCCTGAAGGCCTACGGCACCGAACAGCTTGCAGAGCAGGAACGGGCCTCCAGCCCCGCCTGACAGGCTGCCAGGGTCGGTGGCCTATCCGCCATTGGCGGCGAGCACGATCGCCGCACGCAATTCCTCGAGGCCCTCGCTCTTTTCCGACGACGTGGCGAGCACGAAGGGAAATGCCGCCGGGCGTTTCTTGATCTTCTGGAGCGTTTCCTCGATCAGCCGCGGTACCCCCGCCGCTTTGATCTTGTCGGTCTTGGTCAGCACGATCTGATACGACACCGCCGCCTTGTCGAGCAGCGACAGCACCTCGTCGTCCTTGGCCTTGATGCCATGGCGGGCATCGATCAGCACGTAGACGCGCTTCAGCGTCACCCGGCCCTTGAGATAGTCGAACACGAGCTTCGTCCACTCGTCGACCTTTTCCTTCGGTGCCGTGGCGTAGCCATAGCCTGGCATGTCGACCAGCGCCATCGGCGGCAGATCGGCGCCTTCTCCCGAAAATCCGCCAGGCACGAAATAGTTGAGCTCTTGCGTGCGGCCCGGCGTGTTGGAGGTGCGCGCCAGCCCCTTTTGGTTGACCAGCGCGTTGATCAGCGACGATTTGCCGACATTGGAGCGGCCGGCAAAGGCGATCTCGGGCGGTCCCTCCGGCGGCAGGAATTTCATCGCCGGCACGCCGCGGATGAAGATCCAGGCTCGCGTGAACAATTCGATGCCGATCGTGGTCTTGTTCAACGCGTTCAAACCGCTGCCTCCAGAAGAAAAATGTTGCTGCCACGAATGGCATCGAGATTGCGGCTGATCTTTTCCACCGGCCAGTGCCACCACGCCAGCGCCAGCAGCCGCCGGATGGTCCTGTCGTCGAAGCGCATCTTCACCACCTTGGCCGGATTACCAGCGACGATCGCATAGGCCGGCACATCGTGCGTCACCACCGACTTTGCCGCGACGATGGCGCCGTCGCCGATCTTCACGCCGGGCAGCATAACCGCTTCCATGCCGATCCAGACGTCGTTGCCGACGATTGTATCGCCGCGCACCTCCTTCGACCATGTCGCCGGGTCGAAACCTTCTTCCCAGCCATGGCCGAAGATGTTGAACGGATAGGTCGAAAAGCCGGACATGGCGTGATTGGCGCCGTTCATGATGAAGCGCGCACCCTCGGCAATGGCGCAGAACTTGCCGATGATCAGCCTGTCGCCGATGAACGGATAATGATGCAGCACGCATTTTTCGGCGAATTTGTCGGGTCCGTCAGGGTCGTCATAATAGGTAAAGTCGCCAATCTCGATATTCGGCGCCGTCACCAGCGGTTTCAGAAAGCCGACGCGCGTGTGCAACGGGATCGGATGCTTGATCGATGGATTGGGTCCGGTCATATCGAGCTCCGTCGAGCAACTGCCAGCCAGGTCAAAATAGCGCGATCCGTCCGGCAGTACCAATCGCTTAATCCAGGCGGGCAGCTTGTGCAAAAAGCCCCGGACGAACCGGGGCTTTTTGGTCTCGCATAGTCGGAGTGCCGGCTATTCCGCCGGCGACGGTTTCTTGCGGAACAGCGCGACCAGATTGTCCCACAATTCGATCTTGGCGCCTTGCCGCTTCATGATCACACCCTGCTGCAGGATCGACAGTGTGTTGTTCCAGGCCCAGTAGATGACCAGGCCGGCCGGAAAACCCGCCATCATGAAGGTGAAGATCACGGGCATCCAGGTGAAGATCGCAGCCTGCGTCGGGTCCGGCGGCGTCGGGTTCATGCGCATCTGCAGGAACATCGTCACACCCATGATCAGCGGCCAGACGCCGATCATCAGCATGTGCGGCAAGGTAACGGGGATCAGTCCGAACAGGTTGAAGATCGACGTCGGGTCCGGCGCCGCCAGATCCTGGATCCAGCCGAAGAACGGCGCGTGCCGCATCTCGATGGTGATGTAGAGCACCTTGTAGAGCGAGAAGAACACCGGGATCTGCAATGCCACCGGCCAGCAGCCGGCGAGCGGATTGATCTTTTCGGTCTTGTACAGCTCCATCATCGCCTGCTGCTGCTTCATCTTGTCGTCCGCGTATTTCTCGCGGATCTCGAGCATCTTGGGCTGCACCTTCTTCATGTTCGCCATCGACGCATAGGACTTGTTGGCGAGCGGGAAGAACAGCGCCTTGACAATGACGGTGGTGGCGAGGATCGCCAGACCGAAATTGCCGAAGAATTTGTAAAGCGTGTCGATCAGCGAGAACATCGGCTGAGTTATGAACCAGAACCAGCCCCAATCGATCAGCTTTTCGAAAAGCCTTATCTTGCGATCTTTCTCGTAAGCATTGATCTTGTTGACTTCCTTTGCGCCGGCAAAGATCTCCGATTCAATGGTCTTGGATTCGCCGGGCTGCAGCGCAATCGCGTCCGTGCGGAAGTCGGCTTGATAGCGATGACGGCCGTCCTCGTAATAAGCGAAGTTTGGCTGAAACTCCTGCGCCTCTGTCGGCACCAGCGTCGCCGCCCAGTATTTGTCGGTGATGCCCAGCCAACCGTCCTTGGACTTGCTCGGTGTGTACTGCTTGTTTTTCTCGAGATCGGCGTATTTGTGTTCCTGCAGGCCTTCGCTGCCGGTGACGCCGATCAGGCCTTCGTGCAACACATAGATGCTGGCGACCGCCGGCTTGTCGAAGCGGGTGATGCGGCCGTAATTGAACAGCGAGACAGGGCTGCTACCGGAATTCTGCACGGTGTCGGAAACGGTGAACATGTAGTCGTTGTCGACCGAGAATGAGCGTTTGAAAGTCAGGCCCTTGTCGTTGGTGAAGGTGAGCGTCACTGGTGTAGCCGGCGTTAGCGTCGGATTGCCGTCGACGTTCCAAACGGTCTTGGGTCCCGGCAGCGTTCCCACCTTGTCTTCGCCAACAAAGCCGATCTCGGCGAAATATCCGTTCGGCAGCGACTCAGGATTGAGCAGCGCGATCTTGGGTGAGTTTTTGTCGACCGTCTCCGTGTAGTGCTTGAGCTTGAGATCATCGAGACGCGCGCCGGTGAGGTTGATCGAGCCTTCGAGGCTCGGCGTGTCGATCTTGACGCGGCTGGTCGAGGCAATCGCCTGGTCGCGGCTGGCCGGCGTCACGGCGTCGCCGCCAGGCGCGCTCGGAATGGCGCCCGGCTGCACCGGTGTTTCGCTGGCGCCCGGGCTGGTGCCTTGGGCAGCCTTCTTCTGCTCCGCCACGCGCTGCTCTTCGATGCGGGCGGCTTCGCGCTGCATCTCGCTGCGCGGCATCACATAGAAATATTGCCAAAGCGCCAGGATCAGCACCGAAAGTGCGATGGTGATGAAGAAGTTGCGGTTGTTTTCCATCGAAGCCCTTGGCCTATCGTGTTCCACGCAATCTGCGGGAGAGTTCGGCCTTCAACTGGCCGAACGGAGTGGTAAGCACGTCTTCGCGCCCGACGATGACATAATCATTGCCGGGCGCCATGTCATCCGCGGCATGCGTGCGCACGGCCTCTCTCAGCCGCCGCCGGATGCGGTTGCGAACGACGGCGTTGCCGACCTTCCTGGTGACGGTGTAGCCGACGCGCGGCGCCTCGCTGTCGCCGCGGCCCAGGACCTCGACGAGGAAAAGCCGCCCGCGGCGCTTTTCGCCGCGGCGGACAGCCAGGAATTCCGCGCGCTTCAGAAGCCGCTTGGGATGGGCACCCGTTGGCTTGCCGGTTGCGGGCAACGATCTTGTCTCTCGCTTGGTGCTCAGGCGCTGAGACGCTTGCGGCCGCGGTTGCGGCGGGCTGCGACGACGCCGCGGCCACCCTTGGTGGCCATGCGGGCACGGAAACCGTGCCTGCGTTTGCGGACGAGTTTGGACGGCTGGTAAGTACGCTTCATTTGTTTAAATACCGCGGGGTGCGGCCCTTCTTGATTCTGTCACTTTGTAACAGGAGCTTTGCCGGGCCGGTTTTGGCGCGATCGAAACCGCGCCGGGACGAATGGCCCGAGCGTGAGCGGGCTTATAGAAAGAAGGGTTTTGGAAGTCAATCCAGCGTGTCGGGCCGGCATTGTCGGACCGGCATCGAAGTCTTGCGGCCCTTTGTCCGGCTTCGGCCAAGGATGAATTTGGCAAAAAAGCCGCAATCGCCTAATCTCACCCGATCAAGCGATCGTGAAGACGAGCAGTCCCTAAGACAAGCAGCCGTGATGACAGGCAGCCGTGACGACGAGCATGAGTGAAGTCCCAGCAACCGACGAACGCATCGCCCAGGCGAAGGCGGCCACCCGCAGGGTGCCGCTGGCGCGCGGCCTGTCGACCAAGTTGCTGCTGCTCACCATCGTCTTCGTGCTCTTGGCCGAAATCCTCATCTTCGTGCCCTGGATCGCCAGCTACAGGCTGAGTTGGCTGAAGGAGAGGCTGAGCACCGCCGCCGCGGTTTCCATCGTCCTGGTGCAGGGCGAACCTGCCTCGCTGTCGCGTGCCGCCCAGAACGACGTACTGATGGCGATCGGCGCCAAGGCGATCGCCGTGCGCGACGGCGGCGTCTCGCGGCTTCTGGTCGTGGCCGAAATGCCGCCGCAGGTCGACGAGCATATCGATATCGCCAATGTCGGCATGATCAAGGGTATGACCGGCGCGCTGGACACGCTGTTTTTCGGCGGCAAGCGGATGCTGCGCGTTTTCGGGCCGGTCGGCGACAGCGACAAAGAATTCGAGCTGATCATGCCCGACCACCGCCTGCGCAATGCCATGCTGATCTATTCGCGCAACGTCGCCTTCGTCTCGCTGCTGATCTCGCTGTTCACCGCCATGCTGGTCTACGCCGCGATAGACCTGATCATGATCGGCCCGATCAGGACGATGACACGCTCGATGCTGTCCTTTTCCGAGGCGCCCGACGATCCCGGTCGCATCATTCACCCCGCCGCCCGGGCCGACGAGATCGGCGTCGCCGAACGCGAGCTGTCGCAGATGCAGGAGCGGCTGCAGAAGATGCTGACCGAGCAGAAGCACCTGGCCGATCTCGGCCTGGCCGTGTCGAAGATCAACCACGACATGCGCAACATCCTCGCCTCGGCGCAACTGATGTCGGACCGCCTGCGCCAGGTCAAGGACCCGACCGTGCAGGCCTTCGCACCAAAACTGCTGCGCGCGCTCGACCGTGCGGTGTCCTACTCGGAGGGCGTGCTGGCCTATGGCCGCACCCAGGAGCCGCCGCCGTCGCGCCGCAGGCTGCGGCTGCGCCAGCTGGTCGAGGACGTCCAGGGCCTGCTCGACATCGAATGCGGCATCGAATTCGTCAACGCCGTCGATCCGGTGCTCGAGGTCGACGCCGATTCCGACCAGCTGTTCCGCGTGCTCACCAATCTTAGCCGCAACGCCGTGCAGGCGATGGCGGCCGACACCGAGAGCGCCGTGGTGCGCCGCCTGACCATATCGGCCGAGCGCATCGGCAGCGTCAGCCGCATCGTCGTCACCGACACCGGCCCCGGCCTGCCGCCAAAGGCGCGAGAAAACCTGTTCGCGGCATTCCGCGGCTCGGCCCGCAGCGGCGGCACCGGCCTTGGCCTGGCGATCGCCCATGAATTGATCCGCGCCCATGGCGGCACGGTGGAGCTGGTCGAAAGCATCGGCGGCCGCACCACATTCGCGGTCACCATTCCCGACCAGCCGGTCCGGCTCGACCAAGCCCGCAACGGTCTGCGCCGCCCGGCGTAACGAACCGTTTGTTTACGGACCGTTTCAATTCGCAAATGGTTGGTCCGAGACTACGAGCCATCGGCTCGGCCGCCGTGCAACGGCGTGTTTCGTTACGGGCCGTTCCGATTGGCAAATGACTGATCCAAGACGACGACCTATCGGCTCGGCCGCCGCGTGACGCGATCTTGCCTTCGCCGGCCGGCGCATGACGGCAAAACATGACGGCAAAACTTTTGGCCAGGATCGGCTTGCTTTTCGCAAATTCAGTCGCTAGGGAACAGCTCACATTCGCGGCCGGTCGCCAGGATCGGATCGCGGGGCTATGCAAAGCATGGCCTGTTGCGCGCCCGTAGCTCAGCTGGATAGAGCACCAGACTACGAATCTGGGGGTCAGGAGTTCGAATCTCTTCGGGCGCGCCATTAAACTCATGCCTACCCCGGGAACATAGGTAACAGAATCTACCACCGGTGGCCTGAAAGTCGCGAGGGCTGAGCGCCATCCATGCCAAAAAGGAGATCGTCAGCTAATGCTGCTCAGTCGGCCTGCTTAATCTCCAGGCCCGGTTCAGTCGGCGGGCCTGGCGTGCAATCCTGGCCAGTGCATTCCTGCACGGGATCTTTCGCCGGCGGGAGACAATTTTGGCCTTCACAATGAACGGGCGGCTGCGTTGTTGCGGCTTTATTGTTCTGCGGCACAGGCCGATCCTCAGCGCGAACGGCCGGCATTCCAAGTTCGATCATGGCCGTGCACAAGAGCGCAATCCGAAGCAAATTCATTTTCGCCTCCGCAACTGACAGCGAGACGCAGATTATACCTTCGAACTGCGGCCAACATCCTGTCACCCGCGAACGGCGTTAACAGCGCGTTTCATTGCCGGTCGGAAGGGCGTACCGATTGCGATCGAGCGTCGTCCTCTTCCTGGCAAAATAGCGCCAGAAGCGGGGCTTTCGGCCAGAGGTGACTGAAGCCAACCTTCCGATTTTCCTGTACACCTGTTCGAAGGGTTCGAGGTGCGTTAGGGCCTCGCATATTCGAGTTCTTTCACGGGGGAACGTACATGACGGCATTCAACAGCGTCCGCTTCCGGGTCAAGCCGGGTAGTGAAGATGAATTCATCGAACTGTTCAGCAGCGCTGCGCGCAATTTCGAGGGATTGCGAAAAATGGCTCTCATCAAATCGGGAGATGGCGCCTTCTTCTCGATTGGAGAGTGGGACACTTTTCAGCACATGGTCGCTGCCAGGCCCAAAATGCTGGGCAATCTTGATCGGTTCCGGCATACGTTGCAGCAGCTTGAGGGCGGATATACGGATGCTGTTTCCGGCGAGACTGTCTTCGAAACGGACGGCAGGAGCAGCGGCAGGTCGGTATAGTTTCGCACTTCGAAAAGCTTATGCCGTGCGCCACTTCCCGGCTCTATCACCTAAACCGCACATTCCCCCTGGAAAGCTCTGCCACCGACCTGCATCCCATCAGCCGCATGTCGCGTTCGATCTCGGTTCGCATCAGGCCGAGCGCCCGTTCGACGCCGGCCTGTCCGGCGGCTGCCAGCGGGAAGAGATAGTAGCGCCCGACGCCGACGGCCTTGGCGCCCAGTGACAGGGCCTTCAGCACATGCGTGCCGCGCTGGACGCCGCTGTCGATGATCACGTCTATCTTGTCGCCCACCGCGTCGGCAATCTCCGACAGTTGGTCGAAGGGGCTGCGCGAGCCGTCCAGCTGTCTGCCGCCATGATTTGACAGAACGATACCGGTGCAGCCGATGTCGACCGCCTTTCTGGCATCGGCGACGCTCATGATCCCCTTCAGGCAAAACTGGCCGTTCCAGAAGCGGACCATGTCTTCGACGTCCTTCCAATCCAGCGATGGATCGAGGATCTCGGTGAAATAGCGGCTGATGGAAAGCGCTCCGCCACCGACATCGATATGGCCGTCCAACTGGGGCAGGCTGAACTTTTCGTGCGTCAAATAGTCGATAGCCCATCTCGGCTTGATCGCGAACTGCATCATGCCGCCGGGCGTAAGCCGAAAGGGGATGGAAAAGCCGGTCCGCAGGTCACGCTCGCGGTTTCCGCCGGTGACGCTGTCGACCGTCAGCATCATCACCTCGACGCCGGACATCTTGGCGCGCTCCATCATGGCGCGGTTCAGGCCGCGATCCCTGTGGAAATAGAACTGATAGACCTGCGGCGTCCTGTGCTTGCGGACTTCCTCCAGGCTGACCGTGCCGAGCGAAGAGACGCCGAACATCGTGCCGAACTTCTCCGCCGCCGCGGCGACGGCGCGCTCGCCGCTATGGTGAAACAGTCGCTGGAGAGCCGTCGGCGAGCAATAGACCGGCATCGCCAGCTTCTGGCCCATGACGGTGACCGACATGTCGACCTGTCCGACGCCGGCAAGGACGTTGGGGACGAGATCGCAGTCCTCAAACGCCGCCGTGTTGCGCCGCAGCGTCGTCTCGTCGTCCGCGCCGCCATCGATATAATTGAAGATCGGACCTGGCAGGCGCTGTTTTGCCAGCCGGCGGAAGTCCTGAAAATTGTAGCAGCTTTGCAATCTCATGAAATCAATCGGGTATATGCCGGGCCCGATGTCAAGCCTGTGCCATTGTCGATCGCCGGCGCTCTCGCCTCAGCCCGCCAGAGCGCCAACCGACTCCCGCTCCACCAGCGGGCATTCGAGCTTGGTGATGGGATAGCGGCCACGACCGGGAGCAGCGGGGACTTCGAGCTGCTCGATCGCCCATTGTCCCATCGCCATATGCGGCAGGATCGACGTCGTCAGCGGCGGGAACAGATGCCGCGCGATCTCCTCGTCGTCATAACCGATCACCGAAATATCCCGGGGGATGTGCAGGCCGGCCTCCTTCAGCGCCTCGTAGCAGCCGATCGCGGTGCGGTCGTTCTGGCAGAAGATGGCGGTCGGCCGGTCCTTCAACGCCAACAGCTTGACGGTCGCGGCATAGCCGGCGCTCGCCGACCAATCGCCTTCGACGACCAGCGCCGGGTCGAACGGGATGTCGGCCGTCGCCAGCGCCCGGCGGTAGCCCTTCAGCCGGTCCTGCGCCGCCTGCATCCAGGGCTCGCCGGTAATGGTGGCGATACGCCGGTGGCCATGGCTGATCAGGTGCCGGGTGGAGCTCTGGCCGCCGGCGATCTCGCTCGGCACCACGGCGGGGAAGGCATAGTCGGCAGTGTAGCAGTTGAGCAGGATGACCGGAATGTCGAGGCCGTAGAGATGGTCCGGCGCGACGATCTCGCGGGTGAAGATGGTCATGTAGATCAGCGCCGAAATGCCCCGCTTGGTCAGCGCCGCGATGGCGCGAGGCTCCATCACCTCGTCGCCCATGGTCTGCGCCACCAAAAGCACATTGCCGGCGTTCCATGAGGCTTGCCGCGCCCCTTCAATGGCGACGACCGCCTCCGGGCTGGTCGCAAGTTGGTCGACTGCGAAGCCGATCACGCCATCCAGCCCGCCGAATGCGGCAACAGGGGCTCGCAAGGCAGAAAACACGGGCGGCGAATAGCCCAGCGTTCGTGCGGTCTCAATCACTCGCTCTCGGGTTTGCTGCGACAGCCTGATGCCTGGCGTGTTGTTGAGGACGAACGAGACCGTCGCCTGCGAACAGCCTGCGGCCCTGGCGATGTCGGTCATGGTGACGCGGCCCTTGGGGTTTTTCCCGGACGGCTTGCGCCGTCTGGTACCCTGAAGGACCGCATCCCGAAGTGGTTCGTTCATGGCGTTAGTCCCTCGAATTTTCGCATTTATAAGGCAAAGCGCCACTAATAGATATAATCGACCCTCTTAGACGATTTAGTCGCCAATCCAAAACGGTTGTGACTGGGGAGGCCTCTCTCGTTTGTGGCGAGTATCCCGATCAACTAATACTCTTTACTAATATCTGGCATCCCTATAACGTCAATCCATCATGCCCGGACGACATCGGACCGCGCGTGTTCGGAACGCGAGCCAGCCTGGTGTCGGACGGTTCCCGTCAGCCGGAGCTCGCCTGCCGTTTCGAGGAAATGTCAGACAAATCGGACTATTTACGAACGACGAATGAGTCTCTAAAGTCGACGATCGCGGCTGGAATGGCGTCGTTCTTCGCTGCCGAAACCCTGAGGAGGAGGGCGTCCAAGCCGCGCCGGCACGTTCATCATCAGCGAAATTACTGAGTCAAATGGGAGGTTGAATATGAAATCTGCGATACGAAATGCGTCCGTCGCCGCTGCGGCCCTGCTGCTCGGCCTGTCCGTCAGCGCAATTGCGCGGGCCGACGACAAGCCGACACTGGCCTTCGTCGTCAACGGCGCTTCCGATTTCTGGAAGGCTGCCGAAGCCGGCGTCAAGAAGGCTCAAGGCGAACTGCCCAATTACAATCTCGAACTCAAATATCCGGAGCAGTCCTCGGTCGCCATCCAGCAGCGCCTTATGGACGATCTGGTGACGGCCGGTGTTAAGGCGATCATGGTCTCGGCCGTCGATCCCAAGACGTCGACCGACGGGCTGAACAAGATCGCCTCGGAAACGGCGTTGTTCACCACTGACAGCGACGCACCGCAGACCAAGCGTGTCGCCTATATCGGCTCTTCCAATGTCGATGCCGGCAAGCAGGCGGCAGAGATCGCCAAGAAGGCAATGCCCGACGGCGGCAAGTGCCTCGGCTTCGTTGGCCTGCTCGGCGCCGACAATGCCAAGGAACGCATCCAGGGCATGAAGGACGGCCTCGCCGGCACCAAGATCGAATTGGTCGACGTGCGTGGCGACGACATCGACCAGGCCCGCGCCAAGAAGAACGTCGAGGACGCGCTGGTCGCCAGCCCCGACGTCACCTGCATGGTCGGCTTCTACTCCTACAACACGCCGCGCATCTATGAAGCGCTGCGCGATGCCGGCAAGCTCGGCCAGATCACCGTCGTCGGCTTCGACGACGATCCGATCACGCTGGGCGGCGTCAAGGAAGGCACCGTCGCCGCCACCGTCGTACAGCAGCCTTTCGAATGGGCCTATCAGGGCATGAAGCTGATGGCCGCCTATCTCGAGGGCGACAAGTCGGGCGTTCCCGCCGATGGCCTGATCATCGTGCCGACCAAGATCATCGGCAAGGACGATGTCGACGCCTACGCCGCCAACCTCAAGGCGATGTCGGGAAACTGAGCGAATAAGTTGCGCCGGCTCAAGGGTTCGCCCTGAGCCGGCGATTCTATTGACGCGCCTCGCAAGGCCCGTCAGTCTGAGGCCAAAACGGCTCACCGGCTGCTGTCAGGCGTGATGAATTATTCCGATCCATCCATCGTTGCATCCACGGCCGCTCCGTTCCTGAGCCTCGACGGCGTGCGCAAGACCTATCCCGGCGTTGTCGCGCTGGACGGGTTCTCGATCGAGGTCAGGCCCGGCGAGGTCATCGGCCTGGTCGGCGAAAACGGCGCCGGCAAATCGACGCTGATGAAGATCCTCGGCGGCGTGACCCGGCCGGACACCGGCACCATCACCGTCGATGGGGTCGCCCATGACAGTCTGACCGTCGAGGCCAGCATCGGTTCGGGCATCGCCTTCGTCCACCAGGAACTCAACCTGTTCGAGAACCTCGACGTCGCCGCCAATATCTTCTTCGGCCGCGAACCGCTGCGCGCCGGCCCGTTCAGGCTGGTCGACCGCGCCAGGCTGCGAGCGCTGGCGGCGCCGCTGCTCAAACGCGTGGGCGCCAATTTCTCGGCCGATACTCCGGTGTCGGCGCTGTCGCTGGCCCAGCAGCAAATGGTCGAGATCGCCAAGGCGCTGTCGATCAAGGCGCGGCTGGTCATCCTCGACGAACCGACATCGAGCCTGCCGATCGCCGAAACCGACAAGCTGCTCGGTGTCATCAAGGCGCTGAAGGCAGACGGCATCAGCGTCATTTTCATCTCGCACCGCCTGCACGAGGTCGAGCGCGTCGCCGACCGCGTCGTCGTGCTCAGGGACGGCATGCTCGCCGGAACCTTGCCGAAGAGCGCCATCAATCACGACCAGATGGTCAAGCTGATGATCGGCCGCATGCTGAAGGAGCGCGAGAAGGCCGCGGAATCGGCGCGCCCGCCGGGCTCTGTCGCGCTGTCGGTCAAGGCCATTCGCACCGCTGCCTATCCCGACCGGCCCGTCGACCTCGATGTCAGGCATGGCGAGATCCTCGGCCTCGCCGGTCTCGTCGGCTCCGGCCGGACGGAGCTGGCGCGCGTCCTGTTCGGCATCGACAAGAGCTTTGGCGGCTCGTTCCAGCTTGACGGAAAAGATCTGGTTCTAGGTTCGGCTGCGGACGCAGTGGCCAACGGTATTTTCCTCGTCCCCGAGGATCGCAAGCTGACCGGCATCCTGCTCGACCTGTCGATTGCCCAGAACATCTCGCTGCCCAATCTGCCGGCGCATTCGCGGCGCTCGCTGGTCTCGGCCGGCGCGGAATCCGCCACCGCCGAGAAGCAGAAGACCAATCTCGGCATCAGGGCGCCCTCCGTCCAGACGCGCACCGGCACGCTGTCGGGCGGCAACCAGCAAAAGGTCGTGCTGGCCAAATGGCTGGCGATGAAGCCGAAGGTGATGATCCTCGACGAGCCGACCCGCGGCATCGACATCGGCGCCAAGGCCGAGATCTACGGGCTGATGCGGGCGTTGGCCGATGCCGGCGTCGCCGTGCTGATGATCTCCAGCGACATGGAGGAGGTGATCGGCGTTTCCGACCGTATCGCCGTCATGCATGAAGGCCAGATCTCCGGCATTCTCGACAAGGACCGGTTCAGCCAGGAAAACGTGCTGCTGCTGGCGGTCGGCAAGCAGCCGAAGTAGTTCGCAGGCATTGGGAGAAGACGATGAGCAAGAAAGATCTCGGCCTGCTGATCCTGATCCTGGTGGTCGGCGCGGTGGTGGCGATCATCAACCCACGCTTCCTGCTGCCGATCAATCTCGCCAACACCTCGAACCTGATCGGGTTGTTCGGCATCCTGTCGATTGGCCAAGCCTTCGTCATCATCACCGGTGGCATCGAATTGTCGGTCGGCTCGGTGGTTGCGCTGCTCGGCGTGCTGTTCATCGACTTCATCGCCACGCGCGGCATGGCCTGGCCGGTCGCCCTGCCGCTGATCCTGGTGCTCGGCGGCATCATCGGGCTGGCGCATGGCTGGCTGATCACCCGGCTCAAATTGCAGCCTTTCGTGGTGACTTTGTGCGGCCTGTTGATCTATCGCGGCGTGGCGCGCTTCTACACCGCCGACGGCACCGCCGGCTTTGCCTTCGGACAGAACTTCCCGGAACTCGAGTTCCTGACGGCGGGGCGGTCCTGGGGCGTGCCGAACAGCTTCATCGCACTGATCGTCATCGCCGTCGTCATGTGGGTGGTGCTGCACCGGTCGGTGTTCGGGCGCTATCTCTATGCCATCGGCAAGAACGAGGAAGCGGCAAAATATTCCGGCATCCGCACCGGCCGCATCGTCATGGCCGCCTATGTCATCTGCGGCGTGCTGACGGCGCTGTCAGCTATCTATTTCGCCATGTACACACGCTCGATCTCGCCGGCGAGCCACGGCCAGTTCTACGAGCTCTATGCCATCGCGGCCGCGGTGCTCGGCGGCTTCTCGCTGCGTGGCGGCGAAGGCTCGCTGATCGGCGTCCTGCTCGGCACCGTGCTGCTGCAGGAGCTGCAGAACCTCGTCAACCTGCTCGGCATCCCGTCCTCGCTCAACTTCGCCGTCATGGGCGGGGTGATCCTCATCGGCGTGCTGGTCGACCAGCAATGGGGCGTGTTCAGGGCGCGGCGGCGGATGCTGGAAGCCACACGCAAGGGCGTGGCGGGTGCTGCCGCTGAGTGACGCAAAAATAGCTGGATGAAATACGCCGACTGCCATGGCAGGTGGCGTGAAAGAGTCAGCCGGAGCTTCGCGACAGCAGTTCAGGTCGGTCTCTATTTGGAACGAAACCCGTATCTGAGCGTTTATTTAAGCTTTGCTGCGCGGAGGCGTTCCATGCCCACGAATCCAGTTAGTACCGCCAAAGTAGGAACTCACCCCCTCCACCCGATGCTGATACCTTTTCCTGTCGCGTTTCTTGTCGGTGCGTTTGTCACCGACCTGGTTTTCTGGGGGACTGCCGATGCCTTCTGGGCACGAGCATCGATGTGGCTGATCGGGGCAGCCATAGTAATGGCCCTTCTCGCTGCGACAGCCGGTTTTATCGACTTCCTCAACGAGCCGCGCATTCGCGCCTTGTCCGACGCCTGGTACCACATGCTGGGCAACTTGACCGCGGTCGTTGTGGCACTGATCAATTTCTACCTTCGCTATGCGCAAGGCGCCGAAGCCGCGGTCCGCCCATGGGGTGCGCTCTTGTCGTTCATAGTGGTCTGCATACTGCTGTTCACCGGCTGGAAGGGCTGGGAGATGGTGTATCGGCACCACGTTGCAGTTCTGGATACACCAGCGGATGCGCCAGCGAAGCCTTCGACAACCACTGCCACGGATACTCGTCACGCTGGTCGGGACCGGCACGCCGCATGAGGCCATAATCCCGAAAAGTGGATACCGGTTTCCAAAAAGATATCGGTTAGACAAGTAGCGCCCATACCGAATGCATCGGATGGGCGCTACTTTAGATAAGGCCCGACATGTCGGAGAAGGCCATGGCCTTGCGCAGCACCTCGGCGAAGCGCTCGCCGGCGGCTTCACGAGGGCCGCTATTGTCGATCGAGGTGACACCCGGTCCGGACAGCGCCACATTGGCACTGCGCGCCAGCCGTGCCAGCACTTCGCCGCGCGACTCGCGACCGCGCAATGCCAGCCGCTCGGCCAGGATCTCCGGTGTAGCCGTGATCTCGACGATAGCCAGATTGGCGTAGCGCTCCCGCAGCGCCGGGATGATGGCGCGCGAGACGTTGGCGATCGCGACACGGCCGTTGGAGACTGACCAGTCGACTTCGGCCGGGATGCCGTAGCGCAGGCCATGCGCCTCCCAGGAAATGGCGAAGGCGCCATCCGCTTCGGCCTCGACGAAGGCAGCATCGGCTAGCGTATCGTGATCCTCGGTGGCCGCATCGCTCGGCCGGGTGATCACCCGGCGCACGAACTCCAGCCGGCTCTCGTCGGCAAACACGGCGCGCGCATAGCCGATCACCGTGTCCTTGCCGGCACCGCTCGGCCCGACGACGGCGACGAAGACACCGTCCCGGATCGGAAATCCCGTAGCGGACAATTCACGCTCGACCGATGCCGACACCATCATGCGACTCGGCGTCCCTGCCGCCAGACCGTGCGGACGACCGGGACATGGTCGTCGACGCGCACGCGAACCAGATCGGCGCGCCGGCCGGGCTCGATGACACCGCGATCGGTGAGGCCGACCGCCTCGGCCGGATTCTTCGAGACCATCGCCACCGCCTGTGGCAAGGAAATGCCCTCGACCACGTCGCCGAGGAAGAAGGCTGACTGGATCAGACTGAAGGGAATGTAGTCCGACGACAGGATATCGAGCAGGCCATCGCCGGCCAGCGTGCGGGCCGAGACATTGCCCGAATGCGACGCGCCGCGCATGACGTTCGGCGCGCCCATCAATACGCCGAGCCCTGCCTCTTTTGAAGCCCGCGCCGCCTCCTCAGTGGTCGGGAACTCGGCGACGCGCACACCTTGCTCGATCGCTTCGTCGACATGGCCGACGGTTGCGTCGTCATGGCTGGCGAGCACGATGCCGCGCTCTTGGCAGGCAGCGGCGATGAAGCTGCGGTTCGGGCTCGAATTCCTCGCCGATTCCGCCATCCGCTTTTCGCAGAATTTCTGGAAATCGTGATCGGTCAGCTTCAGCTTGCGCTGGTAGTAATAGGCGTAGGTTTCCAAATTGACGAACTGGCGCTGTCCGGGCGCATGGTCCATCAGCGACGCCAGCCTGACCCGCTCGTCGCCGTCGAAATTGGCGAAGGCCGTGAGGCAGTCCGGCGCCGAAACCTCGCAACGCAGATGGAGGAAATGGTCGGCCCTGAGCCGGTCCTGCTGCACGCTGTCCTCGATCGCGTCGGCCAGCTTGCGTATGTCGGCGGCCGTCAGGTCGGCATCCTCGTCCATGCCGACACGCAAGGCGTCGAGCACGGTGGTGATGCCGGCGGTCGCCACCTGGGCGTCATGCGCGAGCACAGCTGCGATCGGGTTCCAGCGCACTTTCGGCCGCGGCGCGTAATGGCCTTCGAGATGGTCGGTGTGGAGCTCGACCAGGCCAGGGATGATGAAGTCGCCGCCCATGTCCTCGCCGCTGCGGCCAGCGCCGGGATCGATGGCGGCGATCACCCCATCGCGCAGCACGATCGACCCTTCGACGATCTGGTCGGCCAGCACAATACGGGCATTGTCAAGAACGGTCTCGGCAGTCATTTCAGGCAGTCCTTGCAGCATTTTGCAGCCAATTGAAAATGAATTGGCTTCGCACCATGCGGTTAAAGCAAATAGTCATTTAGGCAGTTCTTCTGGCCGGGCGGCGCCCGAGCGCGTGATGCGACAGCACCATGAACGGCGCACCCGGTTCAGTTTCCACAAACAGCGTCAGCGCGTCCACCGCCACCGGCCGTTGCAGCACGTCCGCAAACAGGCTGTCGATTGCTAGGCGAAGACGAGGGCTTTCCTGTGACGACACCCGGCCGGACAGCGTCATATGGAAGCGAAACGTCTCGAAGACATAGGGATAGCCCCACTGGCAGAGATTGCGGAACTCGTCGGGCTTCAGCGAATCGGGGCTGCGCCGTTCGATCTCGGCTTCCGTCAACGGCGCGCGGAAGCGGTCGAAGTCGCGCACCACGTCGTCGGCGAAGCGGTTGAGCGCCGGCGGCGGTACTTCCGGCAACAGCGCGAAGAAGCCGTCGATCTGGCTGACGACGAGGCGCGGGATCGTAACCACCGGCGTCGCCTCGGCAAAATCGTCGAGTGCTGCACGAAGCGACGTTTCCGTCTCGTTGGAGGCCAGTCTGAAGGGCGCCTTCAGTGTCGCATGAAAGCCATAGCGGCGCGCCGAGGCGGTATGGAAGGCAACTTCTGCCGCCGACAACTCGCCCGCAGCCTCGACCGGCTTTGTGGCGGCACCGAATGGGTCGCGGCCGAGCCAGTTGGCGGCGATCCGTGCCAGCGGTTCGTCTTGTCGGGGGGTGAAATAGATCGCGTAGCGCATCGAAAGTCCTCGTCAGCCCCGCTGCCATAGGTGATTTCCATGACGAATTGACGAAGCTTTGCGGCGTTTTCGGTAACAAAACCACACAGCCGGGTCGTTAGCCGACGATTTTTCGCTTGGACCAGCGGTTGGGGCGAAGGGGAAATGGTTAGGCCTTCATCAGCCATTCGTGCTCGGGCGCGTTGTGGAATTTCCACGTCCGCTTCGGTCCGGCCATGACGTTGAGATAATAGAGATCATAGCCGTGGCAGGCTGCGCAGGGGTGATAACCCTTGGGGACCAGCACGACGTCGCCGTCCTCGATCGCCATCGCCTCGTCGAGCGAACGAGCACCGTTCTCGTCGGCATCGGTGTAGACGCGCTGGAAAGCAAAGCCCTGTGGCGGGTTGAGACGGTGGTAATAGGTCTCCTCGAGATAAGATTCAGCCGGCAGATTGTCCTGGTCGTGCTTGTGCGGCGGATAGCTCGATGTGTGGCCGCCGGGTGTGATGACCTCAACCACCAGCAAGGAATCGGCCGGCTTGCCCTCCGGCAGGATGTTGGTGACATAGCGCGTGTTGGTGCCTTTGCCGCGAACCTCCTGGCCGAGATCGTCGGGCCCGATGACACGGACCGGCAGACCGCCGCCCAGTCCTGGCGCCGAGCAGACGGCAAGTTCGAGATCGGTATCGGCGCTCACCGACCACTCCGACCCCTGCGGCACATAGACCGACCAAGGTTTGCCGTCCAAGGGCGACATGCGTTCGCCGAGCAAGCCGAGATCCTTGCCGCCGGCCTTGGCCTTGCCCTTGCCGGTGACGAACACCAGGCAGACCTCACGATCCGCGGTTTGCCCGGAAGCGCTCTCGCCGGGCCTGAGCCGATGCAGATCGAATCCGACATAGGTCCAGCCGGCGCTTTGCGGCGTCACATGGGCGATGCGGCCGTGGCCCTTATTGGCTTTGACGAGCAGTTTCGACATGGTCATTCCTTCGGTTTGGCGTCTGCCGATGGCTCGTCCTCGTCAGCCGGCTTGTAGAGGTAGAAAAACTGCCAGACGGCATAGCCGGCGAAGCCGAGCGCGATCACGCCCCAGAACGGCGTGCCGGTGGCGAATTCGATCACCGACCAGACCAGGCAGACCGCGACAACGGCGACGCGCCGCCACAGCGGCCGGAAAAACGGGTGCTCGGAGTCTTTCATCGGATCAACACCTTTCCTCGCGAACTCTCAAGCATTGGGAAAGCCCTGTGTCTCCACCGTATAGCCGGCCGCCGTCATAGCCCGCATCAATTCCTTGTAGCCGACCTGCGCCATCTTGAGCGGCGGGTTCTTCTTCGGATCCTGCTCGGCCTCGACCACGAACCAGCCTTCATAGCCATGGTCGGCGAGCCTCTGGACGATGGCGCCAAAATCCAGCGAGCCATCTCCCGGCACGGTGAAGGCGCCAAGTGCCACCGCGTCGAGGAACGATTGCTTGTTGCGATCCAGCTTTTGGATCACCTCCATGCGTACGTCCTTCACATGCACGTGGTTGATGCGCCGGTGGTGGTTGTTTATCGCGCGCAGCACATCGCCGCCGGCAAAGGCCAGGTGACCGGCGTCGAGCAGCAGCGGAATGCCTTCGCCCGAATAGCGCATGAAAGCGTCGAGCTCCGGCTCGGTCTCAACTACTGCCGCCATATGATGATGGTAGGAGAGCGGCATGCCTTGCTCTGCACACCATTCGCCGAACTGCGTGAGCCGCCGGGCGTAGGCTTTCATCTCATCGTCCGAAAGCCTCGGCTTGGTGGCGAGCGGCTTGGAGCGGTCGCCCTGGATGGAGCGGCCGACTTCACCATAGACGATGCAGGGCGCATTCACCGCCTTGAACAGGTCGATCATCGGCTGGATACGATCCTTGTTCTTCGCCATGTCTTCGTCGACCAGCGTCCCCGAGAACCAGCCGCCGCAAAGCGTCACGTCGGCCTCTTTCAGGATCGGCAGCATGATTTGCGGATCGTTGGGAAAGCGGCGGCCCATTTCCATTCCGGTAAAGCCAGCCGAGCGCGACTGGCGCAGGCACTCCTCCAGCGACACATCATCGCTGAGTTCGGCAAGATCGTCGTTCCACCATGCAATGGGGGACATGCCCAGTTTGGCTTTCAAGTCGTCGCTCCAGTTTCAGACATTCGAGGCGCGTTCGCGGATGGCTAAAGAACCCGCCCGCTCAGCGCTTCCTCATATTTCTTGCGCGCCGCATTCACTTGCGGCCGTGCCGAGACTTCCGGCACTGCGACATCCCACCAGCTTCCACCGGCCTCGGTCGAAACCAGCGGGTCGGTGTCGATGACCAGCACGGTCGTTCGCGTGTTCTTCTTCGCTTGCGCCAGCGCCGTTTCCAGCCCGGCGATCGATGGCACTTTTTCGGCAATCGCACCCATGCTCGCAGCATGCGCGGCGAAGTCGATCTCGGGCAAGGTTTCGTGACGGGCGTCCTTCAGCAGATTGTTGAAGTTGGCGCCGCCGGTCGCCATCTGCAACCGGTTGATGCAGCCATAGCCGCGGTTGTCGAGCAGCACGATGGTCAGCTTGAGGCCGAGCATCACCGAGGTCGCGATCTCGGAATTGAGCATCAGGTAAGAGCCGTCGCCGATCATCACCACGACCTCTTCGTCCGGCTTGGCCATCTTGACGCCAAGCCCGCCGGCGATTTCGTAGCCCATTGTCGAGAAGCCGTATTCTGCGTGATAGGAGCCGGGCGCGCCCGCCTGCCATAGCTTGTGCAATTCGCCGGGCAAGCCGCCGGCGGCATGAAGCAGTACCACGCCGGAGCCCATGGCGCGCTGTACTGCGCCGATCACTTGCGCGTCGGACGGATAGGCGGCATTGGTCGACGCCGTCACCTTGTCGGCATCCGCTTGCCAGTTCTTCTTGCCCGTGATCGCATTGTCGGTCCAGCCTGAAGGGGCTTTCCAGCCTTTCAGCGCCGCAGCGAGTTCGGCGAGCCCTTCCGCCGCATCGGCGACCAGCGGCAGCGCCTGGTGCTTTCCGGCGTCAAAAGGCTGCACGTTGAGCCCGATGATGGTCCTGCCGGCATGCTTGAACAATGCCCAGGAGCCGGTGGTGAAATCCTGCAGTCTGGTGCCGACGGCAAGCACGACGTCGGCCTCTTCGGCCAGCCTGTTGGCCGCCGAAGTGCCGGTAACGCCGACCGCGCCCATGTTCAACGGATGATCGTCCGGGAGCGAGGATTTGCCGCCTTGCGTCTCACAAACTGGAACGCCGGCGCCTTGCACCAGTTTTGCCAACTCCTCGGATGCCTGCGAATAGAGTACGCCGCCGCCCGCGATCACCAGCGGCTTTTTCGCCGCTTTGAGTACCGCGACTGCGGCCGCCAGTTCGTTGCGGTCCGGGCGCTGCCGTCGCGGCGTCCAGAGTCGCTCGGCAAAGAAACTCTCGGGGTAGTCATAGGCCTCGGCCTGCACGTCCTGGCACAGCGCCAGCGTCACCGGGCCGCATTCGGCGGGATCGGTCAGCACCTGCATGGCGCGGTTGAGCGCCGGCATGATCTGCTCCGGCCGCGTGATGCGGTCGAAATAGCGCGACACCGGGCGGAGGCAGTCATTGACCGTCGCCGTGCCGTCGGAAAAATCCTCGGCCTGCTGCAGGACGGGATCGGGAATGCGATTGGCGAAGACGTCGCCGGGCAGAAACAGGACAGGCAACCTGTTTACATGCGCAAGTGCCGCAGCGGTCACCATGTTGAGCGCGCCGGGGCCGATCGAACTGGTCGCGGCCATGAAGCGACGGCGGAAATTGGCCTTGGCGTAGGCGATCGCCGCATGCGCCATTGCCTGCTCGTTATGGGCACGGAAGGTCGGCAGTTCGTCGCGAACCTGGTAGAGCGCCTCGCCGACGCCGGCGACATTGCCGTGGCCGAAGATCGCCCAGACGCCGCCGAAGATCGGCACTTTCCTCCCGTCCATCTCGGTCATCTGTCGAGCAAGAAAGCGGGTCAGCGCCTGCGCCATCGTCAGGCGGATTGTCTTGGTCATGTCGGTTCCTCCGCAGTCCTTATGCCGCGCCTTCTTATGCCGCTTTGCGGCCGCGCGCCGCAAGCCATGCCTCGGTCAGTCTCTCGAAGCGAGATGCCATGTCGGCAACCGCTTCATCGTCTGACATCTTGCCGGCAAGCCATTGTTCGGCCGCGTTGATGAAGATGGTGCGGCCGACGGCAAAGCCCTTGACGATAGACGCCTTGGCGGTGGCAGCAAAGGCCGCTTCCAATTCGTCCTGCGGCGCTTCGAGGCCAAGCAGCACAATCCCGCGGCACCACGGATCGTTCTTCAGGATCACCGCCTCGATCTTTGCCCATGCGCCGGCCGATGCCTGCGGTTCGAGCTTCCACCAATCGGGCTTGATGCCGAGTGCGTAGAGTTCCTCGAGCGCGCGCGGGATGGTCATGTCGTCGAGCCTGCCGTGCTTGCCGGCGATGATCTCGACCAGAAGTTCTCTGCCCACTTTCCGCGCGGCCTCGAACAAAGCGCGCAGTTTCTGCTGCTGTTCGCTCTTCAGCGCCGCGGGATCGTCGGGATGATAGAAGCACAGGCACTTGATGCAGTGGTCGACCGGCCATTCGGTCAGTTGCGAACCTATGTCTTGCGAGAACTCGAAGCGAAGCGGCCGCGAACCCGGCAACTCGACCGGCCGGCCGAGCCAGGCGAAGGAATGGTGGGCGAATTCGAACATCGCCTCGCGTCCGTATTTTTCGTCGAGCAGCATGCCGTAGCCGGCGCGGCCAGCCGCAACCTTGGCCGCAGCCTTGACCGTCAGCACCTTGAAAGCTGGGATTCGCGACGGATCGGCGCCGGCTTTTGCCGCGACATCCTCCAGCTGGACGCGGTGGTCGCAGGCGAACGCCATCAGCGAGGGGATGTCGCGCCGGCGCGTGGTCGCCCAATGGATGTGATGGATCGCCTCGTCCTTGCGCAGCGCCAGATGCTTGCTGCCGTTTTTCAGGAAGAACTGCAATTCCTCGAAAGTCGGGTATTCCGGTGCGCAGAGCAGCCGCGACACGGCAAAGGCGCCGCAGGCATTGGCCCAGGTCGCCGCCGTCGCCAGGCTTTCCTCGCCGAGCCAGCCGCGCAGGAAGCCCGACATGAAGGCGTCGCCGGCGCCGAGCACATTGTAGACCTCGATTGGAAATCCCTTGCCGACGATACCGTCCTCGAGGTCGTCGCTGATCGGCCCGTCATAGACGATGCAGCCCATGGCGCCGCGTTTCAGCACGATGGTTGCCGCCGACAGCGAGCGGATGGTTTTCAGCGCGCTCAGGCAATCGTCTGCGCCCGAGGCGATCATGATTTCCTCTTCGGTGCCGACGATGAGATCGCAATCGGGCAGCACCGTCTTCAACTGCGCCGAGACGCGGTCGGATTTCACATAGCGCTCGAAGCCTTCGGCGTGGCCGGCGAGACCCCAGAGGTTGGGGCGGTAGTCGATGTCGAACACCACCTTGCCGCCCTTGGCTTTCATGACACGGATCGCCTTGCGCTGGGCGGCGTCGCTGTTGGGCCGTGAAAAATGCGTGCCGGTGACGACGACCGCGCGTGCCGAAGCGATAAACGCCTCATCGATATCGTCTTTCGAAAGCGCCATGTCGGCGCAATCGCTGCGATAGAAGATCATCGGCGAGACGCCTTCATCCTCGACCGACAGCAGCACCAGGGCGGTCAGCCGCTCCGGATCGGTCTTGAGGCCTTGGACCGAAACGCCCTCGCGGGTCAGCTGCTCGCGGATGAAGCGGCCCATCTGCTCATTGCCGACGCGGGTGAGCAGCGCCGAGCGCAGGCCGAGCCTGGCAGTACCGACCGCGATATTGGCCGGACAGCCGCCGACCGACTTGGCAAAGGAAGTAATGTCCTCGAGGCGCGAGCCGATCTGCTGGCCGTAGAGATCGACGGAAGCGCGGCCGATCGTGATAATGTCGAGCGGCGAATATTTCGCTTCCACGGCTTCGCCCATTCGAACCTCCCATCGGCTTTGTTGTCTTGGGTAACACGCGCGAGCGGCAGCGTGGCGCCAGCAATATGAAATAATAATTCCAATCCATAGTCAATATGGAACGAGCATTCCCAAAGCTGAAAAGTGCTGTGCAAGGCTCGCGCGTTCAGAAACTTTGAAGTCAGACGAACGTCAAGTATCTACCGCTGAAACCAGCTGATTTACCAAGGAAGCGGGCCATCATCGTTGAAGAACCCGGCGGTCGGGCCATCGGCGTCCAAGGTCGCCAGGTGAATGACGATCTCGGCCGCCTGCTGCACCGTGCGGTGACCTTTATACCCGTTGAGATCGGTGGCAGTGTAGCCGGGCGCCGCGGCGTTGACCTTGATGCCTTGGGGCGCGAGCTCCCTGGCGAACGCCACCGTGATGGCATTCAAGGCTGTCTTGGAGCTGCCGTAGCCCATCATGTTAACGGCGTGGTTCGCAGTGGCGGGATCGAGCGCCCGGCCGATGGACCCGGTGGAGCTGCTCACCATCACGATCCGGGCAGCAGGTGCTGCTAGCAGCAGCGGCAGGAATGCCTGGGTCACGCGGATCGGGCCGAAGACATTGACGTCGTAGGTGGCCTGGATGTCGGCGATCCGCTGCTGGCTCGGCGGCAGGTCGTAATTGATGGCGACGCCGGCGTTGTTCACCAGCACGTCGAGGCAGGGGCTGGCCTGCCTGAATGCCTCGGCTGCCGCCTTCACCCTGTCATCCCGCGTGACGTCCAGCTCAAGCCACTCCACGTCGAGGCCTTCGGCGCGCAATGCCTGCGCCGCCGCCATGCCGCGTTCGGCGCTCCTGGCGCCGAGCCAGACCTTGAAGCCCATGGTCGCCAGTCGCCGGGCGATTTCATGGCCTATACCCTTGTTGGCGCCGGTCACCAGCGCGCTTTTCGATGTTCTCATAATCGGTGTCTCCATTTTTCTTGTGGAAGACCCACAAATGGTGCGAGGCAGCGGGCGTTGCGCGCCGGAAATTCTCCGGCTCTTGCCTAATCCTCTCACGCTGTTGCGCCGCCGGTGCGAATGCGCGATGCTGGCGCAATGAGCAAGGCGCTGCAGGAGTTGATCGAGATCGCCGGCCGCCATGCGCGCGGGCGACGAACAAGAACGGCGGTTCCCCGCGTTTCGATCGGCCGCAGCGAAGTCGCCACGCCGCCATTGTCAGGGGTGTGGGGGTCGGGGATCTTATTCGTACTGCAGGGCGCGAAGACGGTTCTGATCGGCGACCGAGCTCTTCGTTACAATCCGGCCAGCTATTTCATCTATACTGTCGAGACGCCCACCATCAGCCAGATAATCGAAGCGAGCGCGGCGCGTCCTTACCTGGCCATTGGCTTGACCCTTGACCTGCAGGCCGTCGCCGCGCTCCTCGTCGAGCACGCGCCGGCCCTCAGTGGCGACAGTTTCTCCACCTCTCCCGCTGATGACGATCTGCTCGACGCGTTGCGTCGAATGATGCGGCTGCTTGACCGGCCAGCGGAGATTTCCGTGCTCGCGACCATGATCGAGCGAGAGATGCTGTTTCGGCTCCTGCAAGGCCCCCAAGGCGGAAAGCTTCGTGAACTTGCGCGCGCCGATGGCCATCTGTCCCGGATTGGCCGGGCGATCGCCTGGATCCGTTCGCATCCCCATCAGCCGGTCCGGGTCGGCGATCTGGCCGAGATTGCCCGTATGAGCAGTGCTGCGTTTTATCGTCACTTCAAGGCGGCGACGGCCATGAGCCCAATCCAGTATCAAAAGCAAATCCGCTTGCTGGAAGCCCGCCATCTGCTGATTGCCCAGCCGGGCAACGTCGCACGTGTCGCCTTCGCCGTCGGCTATGAGAGTGCTTCCCAGTTCAGCCGGGAGTATGCCCGCCAGTTCGGGTCGCCGCCTGCCCGCGACGCAGCGCGGCTTTCGGCAGAAGGCGAAACCGCAATAGAGGTGATCTAAGGCTTGCGCTTCTTGCCAGTATCGCGCCGCTTCTCGCCGACCGCGACGGTCAGCGCCATAGCCAAAGCCATCGTCGCCGACAGCGAGCGGAAGCCGGCGAAATCGGCCTCGGCGACCTCGAACCAGACCCTGGCGAATTGGGCGAGTGGCGAAAAGGAGCTGTCGGTAATCGCCACGATCGGCACGCCTTGCTCCGAAATGACGCGCGCCTCCTCGATGGTGGCCGGGGCATAGGGCGAAAAGCTGATGGCGATCACGGCGTCCCTTGGAGAGGCAAAGCCGATCATCTCTGCATTGAGGCCGGCGGCCGATTCGATCAGCTGGTTGCGGATCTTGAGCTTGCCCAATGCATAGGCGATATAGGAGGCGACCGGGTAGGAGCGCCGCTTGGCCAGCACGTAAATGGTTTCGGCCTTGGCCAACACGGTGATCGCATCTTCGAAATGGTCTTCATTCAGCGTGCGCGAAATGTCGTTGAGCGAGGTACTGGCTGCGGCAACAAAACCGTCGAAAATCGCGCGGTGGCCGGCGCCTTCCTCGGCCTTGGCGCGCAATGCCGCCAGCCTTTCATCATAGGATGAGTTGCGCTCGCGCAGGCGCTCGCGAAACACCAACTGCAGGCTGGTGAAACCATCAAAACCAAGCTGCTGGGCAAAGCGGATCAGGGTCGAAGGCTGGACACCGGCGGAAGCGGCGATGCTGGCAGCGGTGCCGAAGGCGATATCGTCTGGGTTGTCGAGCGCATAGGCGGCGATCTGGGCGATACGTTTCGGCAGGCTGTGGCGCCGCTCCAGGATCGTCGCCCGCAGCGTCTCGAAATCGCGCGGCACCCGTTCGTCCATCGTCGCTCCGCCCAGGCTCATCGTCTGGTTCCCTCTGTGCCCCATCATAGCGGGCCTGTGCAAGAACACCATAAAAAATGAGACAAGCGTTCCATCTCCAGACAAAATGGACTAATTCATCCACACAATTTGCGCACACGGAGGCAAGGCAGATGGTCGGGGTAGGTCTTATCGGCACGGGTTTCATGGGCAAGTGCCACGCCATCGCCTGGAACGCGGTCGGCACCGTCTTTCCCGATGTGGACAAGCCAAGGCTGGTCCATCTCGGCGAGGTCAACGAGGACCTTGCCAAACGCCGTGCCAGCGAATTCGGCTTCGCCAAGGCCTCCGGCGATTGGCGCGCCGTCGTCGACGACCCGGAAGTCGATGTCGTTTCGCTGACCACGCCGAACCAGTTCCACCCGGAAATGGCCATCGCCATCCTCGAAGCCGGCAAGCATCTGTGGTGTGAAAAACCGATGGCGCCGAGCTTCGCCGAGGCGCAAGCAATGGCTGCGGCGGCCCAAAAGTCCGGCAAGGTGGCCGCGCTCGGCTATAATTACATCCAGAACCCCGCAATCCGCCATATCGGCGCACTGCTCGACGAGAAGATCATCGGCGAGGTCAACCATCTGCGCATCGAGATGGACGAGGACTTCATGGCCGATCCGGAGGCGCTGTTCTTCTGGAAGCACGAGGCGGCGTCCGGCTACGGCGCGCTCGACGATTTCGCCGTGCACCCGCTGTCGATCATTGCGGTCCTGTTCGGTCGTGTCGCCCGCGTCATGTGCGACATGGCCAGGCCCTATGCCGACCGCCACGTCGCCTCGGGCGGGCGCCGCGCGGTCGAGACCTACGACATCGCCAGCATCCTGATGCATCTCGAAAACGGCATCGCCGGCACGCTGCTGGTCAACCGTTCGGCGTGGGGCCGCAAAGGCCGGATCGCCATCCAGATTTTTGGCTCGAAGGGCTCGATCCTGTACGACCAGGAGCGGATGAATGAGTTCCAACTCTATCTGACGGCCGACCGGCCGACCGAGCAAGGCTACCGCACCATCCTGGTGGCGCCGCATCATAAGCCTTATGACGCCTTCCTGCCGGCGCCCGGCCACGGCCTTGGCTTTAATGACCTCAAGATTATCGAATGCCGGGAACTGTTGACGCGACTTGCCGGCAAGCCGGCGCGGATCATCGATTTCGACGAAGGCCTGGAGATCGAGCGCACGGTGCACGCGATGGCGCGCTCGTTCGCGGAACAGCGCTGGATTGCGGTGCGGTAGTAAGCCCGCGCTGGTCTCCCCTTCTCCCCTTGTGGGAGAAGGTGGCCGAGCGAAGCTCGGTCGGATGAGGGGTGTTGGACGGATCGCTACAGCGAAGAAATAACCGCTTAAAATCCCTCAATATTTTTGCGCCGAGTTTCTTCCAGCACCCCTCATCCGGCTCGGCGCTGCGCGCCGATCCACCTTCTCCCACAAGGGGAGAAGGAGAAGTGCTCACGCGGCTCCCGGGCGATCGGCGATCATGGCACGTCTCGCCGACCGGCGCTGCTCGACGGCGTCGGCAAGGCCGTGCAGCACCGTCTCGGTGGTTGCCCAGTCGATGCAGCCATCGGTGATGCTCTGGCCATAGACGAGCGGCTTGCCGGGCACGACGTCCTGCCGGCCGGCGACGAGGTTGCTCTCGATCATGATGCCGACGATGCGCTCGTCGCCCGCCGCGATCTGGCCCGCCATGTCAGCCGCCACCAGCGGCTGGTTTCCCGGCTTCTTGCTGCTGTTGGCGTGGCTGACATCGATCATCAGCCGCGGCGCCACGCCGATCCGGCCGAGCTCAGCGCAGGCAGCAGCAATGCTTGCCGCGTCATAATTCGGCACAATACCGCCGCGCAGGATGACGTGGCAGTCCTCGTTGCCGGTGGTCGTCGCGATGGCGCTGCGCCCGCCCTTTGTCACCGCCATGAAATGATGCGGCTGGGCGGCGGACTTCACCGCTTCGGCGGCAATCCGCAGATTGCCGTCGGTGCCGTTCTTGAAGCCGACCGGGCAGGACAGGCCTGACGCCAGCTCGCGATGGATCTGGCTCTCTGTCGTGCGTGCGCCGATCGCGCCCCAGGCGACGAGGTCGGCAATATATTGCGGGGTGGCCATGTCGAGGAATTCGGTGGCCGCCGGAAGGCCGAGATTGTTGACGGCGGAGAGCACGTTGCGGGCCATCCGCAACCCCTTGTCGATGTTGAAGCTGCCGTCGAGGTCGGGATCGTTGATCAGGCCCTTCCAGCCGACCGTCGTGCGCGGTTTCTCGAAATAAACCCGCATCACGATCTCCAGCCGGTCCGACAGGCTTTCACGCAGCGATGCCAAACGGCTGGCATAGTCTACGGCGGCGGCCGGGTCGTGGATCGAACAGGGGCCGACGACGACCACCAGCCGATCGTCGGCGCCGGTCAGCACGGCGTGGATGGCATTGCGTGATGCGGCAACGGTGCGCGTCGCCGTCAGCGTGCGCGGTATTTCCCGCATCACCTCGTCGGGTGTGCTCAGTTCTCTGATTTCCTTGACCCGAAGATCGTCTGTGGTCGTCAACACGGCTTCTGCTCCTGATTGGGAGACCTGCCGGCTGAAACAAAAAAGCCGCCAGGTCTGGCGGCTGTTCGGATGTTATTGCTGCAATCTTCAGATCGAGCGCAATCCTCCCGCCGCCAGCGAGCTCATAAAGTACCAATATGTGGCGGTCAGGTTGATCATGAGGGCTGATATAGTCGATGCGGATGCGCTTGTCACGTGCCTGGTGAGGAGGAGGTTTACTCCAGCCCATTCGCGATTGGCTGAAGCCCCCCGAACTTCGTCATCCCAGGGCGAAGCAGGAGCGGAGCTCCGTCGCGGAGACCCTGGGATCCATGCCGTTGCCTTGGCCAAGGAGTGCTGCGGAACTAAATTCTGCATTGTAGCGACGCCTAGATGTCACGGCATGGATCCTCGGGTCTGCGCCGCGTCGCTGCGCTCCTTGCTCTGCCCGTGGATGACGAAGTGATGGGCGGCGTTCCGCTAGACTTGCCGGCGTTATTCCGGTGACGCCCCGGCGATGCTCTGATCGTAGTCGACCAGCGACCCGGTCATGACGCCGGACTGCGGGCTGATCATATAGCTGATCAACCGGGCAAGCTGCGCCGGTTTCACCAATTGGCCCATCGGCTGCGCGGCTTCGGCCTTCTCCAACCAGTCCTCCGGCGCGTCGTGCCATTTCTTCTGCACGATCGCCTCGCCCTCGGTGTCCATCCAGCCGGGCAGCACCGCATTGCAGCGGATGCGATTGCCGCGATAGGCATTGGCGACATTCTTGGTGAGTGTCGCCAGCGCTCCCTTGCTCGACGAATAGGGCGCCAGGAACGACTGGCCGCAATGCGCCGACATCGACAGCACGTTGACGATCGAGCCCGGTACCTGGCGCGCCAGCAAATGCGCCACCACGCCCTGCATCAGGAAAAACGGGCCGCGCACATTGGTCTGGAATATCTGGTCGAACAGATCCTCGGAGGTCTCGACCAGCGAGCCGCGAGCCGAGGTGGCAGCGGCGTTGACCAGCGCGTTGACGGTACCAAAATGGCCAATCGCCGTTTCGACCGCACGCTTGCAGTCGGCCACTTTTGAGACGTCGGCGCTGATGAAGATGGCATCGACGCCTGCCCCCTTGAGGATGGCGACAGCCTTGTCGCCCTTCTCCTGCGAGCGGCCGATCAGCGCCAGCGCCCGGCAGCCCTCATCGGCCAGCGCTTCGGCGACGGCAAAGCCGATGCCTTGTGCGCCGCCGGTGACGATGGCGCGTGTTTCGGAATTGCGACCGGCTGAACCGTTCATCGCCTTGCTCCTGTGCTTGATAGTCAGATTGTTTTGTCGAGGCGGACGGTCTTGCCTTTCTTGGCCGATTTCAGCGCCGCATCCGCCAGCCTGAGCGCCACCAGCCCGTCCTTGCCGCTCGGCGCCGCCTTCTTGCCTGACGTCGCTGCCGCGATGAAGGCAGCGATCTCGTTGGCATAGGCGTCGAGATAACGGGTCATGAAGAAATCGTGCAGCGGCGGCCGCGTATAGCCTTTCTCATTGGCCAGTTCGATCGACACCGGCCGCTGGTTCTCGGCCGCAATCATGCCTTTCGAGCCATGCACCTCGATGCGCTGGTCGTAGCCGTAGGTGGCGCGGCGTGAGTTGGAGATAACGCATTGCTTGCCGGAGGCAGTTTCGAGGATGACGCTGACGCTGTCGAAGTCGCCGGCCTCGCCGATCTTCTTGTCGACCAGCACCGAAGCATGCGCGCTGACCGCCACCGGCTCCTCGCCGAGCAGGAAGCGCGCCATGTCGAAATCATGAATGGTCATGTCGCGGAAGATGCCGCCCGAGCGGCCGATATAGTCGAGCGGCGGCGGGCCGGGATCGCGCGAGGTGATTGTCACCATTTCGACAGTGCCGATGGCGCCGTCGTCGATCGCCTTGCGCACGGCGGCAAAATGCGGATCGAAGCGGCGGTTGAAGCCGACCATCAGGGTGGCGCCGGCCTTGTCGACGACGGCCAGGCAACGTTCCACCCTGGCGGCGTCGAGGTCGATCGGCTTTTCGCAGAAAATCGCTTTACCCGCTTTGGCGAAGCGTTCGATCAGATCGGCATGGGTATCGGTCGGCGTGCAGATGACGACCGCATCGATATCGCCGGCCTTCTCGATGGCATCGATGCTGCGCACTTCGGCGCCATAGGCAGAGGCCAGATCGGTCGCCGCCTTCTCGAAGGCGTCGGCAACTGCGACCAGCCTGGCCTCAGGATTGGAACCGACGGCGCGAGCATGGACCTTGCCGATACGGCCGGCACCGAGAAGAGCAAAGCGAAGAGGCATGAAGAGTTTTCCTTTGAGGATGGTTCGGAAGGGAGGGCGTGTCAGCGCCTGTGCTCGGCGTTGGCCGTTACGCCGCAAGTTCCGCCTGCCCGGTCTTGGCGCCGGTGATGTAGGAGACGATATCGTTGCCGTCGGTGTCCTGCTTGCGCAAATTGGCGACGATGCGGCCGCGCCGGAAAACGACGATGCGGTCGACCAGGTCGAACACCTGGCGCATGTTGTGAGAGATCAGGATCAGCGGTTCGCCATTCTCCTTCAGCGTGCGGATGATGTTTTCGACCTGCATCGTCTCCTGCACGCCGAGTGCCGCCGTCGGCTCATCCATGATGATGAGCTTGGAAGCAAAGGTCGCGGTTCTGGCAATTGCTACGCACTGGCGCTGGCCGCCCGACATGTGGCGGATAGTATTGGAAAGATTGGGGATCTTGACCGCTGTCCGGACCAAGGCTGCCTCGGTCGCCTTGCGCATGAACTTGCGATCGAGGATCGAGAAGGGCCCGAGATTGAAAAGCACCCGCTCGCGGCCGAGGAACAGGTTCGACGGCACGTCGAGGTCGTCGGCGAGCGCCAGGTTCTGGAACACCGTCTCGATGCCCGCCTCGCGGGCTTCGATGGGGCCGGCAAAATTCACTTCCTTGCCGTCGAACCACATCCTGCCGCTGGTGCGCTGCTCGACGCCGGTGATCTGGCGTACGAAGGTCGATTTGCCAGCGCCGTTGTCGCCCATGATGGCGACATGCTCGCCCTTGCGCAGCTCGAAGTTGGCACCCTCCAGCGCATGGACGCCGCCATAATACTTGGTCAGGTTTTCGGTCTTCAGGACGATGTCTGACATGATCAAGCCCTCATCGCCCGCAGGCGTTGGCGCCACTGGTCGAGTACGACTGCGCCGACGATGATCACGCCTTTGACCATCTCCTGATAATAGGCGTCGAGGCGCAGAAAGGTGAAGCCGGAGATGATGACGCCGAAGATCAGCGAGCCGATCACTGTCCCGATAATCGAACCGCGGCCGCCCGACAGCGAGACGCCGCCGATAACCGCCATGGCGATCGCGTCGAGCTCGTACATTACACCCATGCCGGCCTGGGCGGTGAGATTCTTGGAGCTCAGCACCACGGCGGCGAGCGCGGCGAGGACGCCGGCAATGACGTAGACGAGGATCTTGTGGTTGGCGATGTTGATGCCGGACATGCGCGCGGCGTCCTCATTGGAGCCGATTGCATAGCAGTGCTTGCCATATTTGGTGTAACTCAGGATCAGCTGGAACAGCACTGCGAGCGATATGAAAATGATGACCGGCATCAGCCCCTTGCCAATGGCGGCGAAACTCTCGGTCGGAAACGAGATCGGCTGCCCCTTTGACCACCATTTGGCGATGCCGCGCGCGGTGACCATCATGCCGAGCGTGGCGATGAACGGCGGGATGCGCGTGTAGGCGATCAAAGCGCCGTTGACCAGGCCGGCCAGCAGGCCGCAGCCGATCGCGACCAGCACGGGCACGATCACCGGCAGGTCGGTCCAGCCCTGCGCGATGAACATCGCCTTCGGGTTCGGGTTGCCATTGACGGTCGCCACCTGGGCGAAGCTCATGGCTATCATCGCCGTGGCGCCGACGATCGAACCTGAGGACAGGTCGATGCCGCCGGTAATGATCACCTGCGTCACGCCGATGGCAATGATGCCGACTATCGACACCTGCAGGATGATGATCTGCAGGCGCGCTTCGTTGAAGATCGCATCGATATTGTCGCGGGTGTTGAACAGGAAGCTGTCGCCCAGGAAAACCCGGCCGATCAGCTCGAAAGCGCCGACCAGGATGACGAGCGCCAGGAAGACGTTGAATTCGGCCGGCCATGCGCGCCGCTTCGCATCATAGCTGAGCCCGCCGACGCCGTGAGATGTCTGTGCCAATCGTGCTTCCTCCGTCAGCCACGGTCTCCACTCGGCGCTGTTCAGGCCGAGAGGGAAAAAGCGGAGCGGCGCTGTCTTACCTTGGCGCGCCGCTCCGTATCGGACAGGTCCGCCTCAGTTCTTCTTCAGGAACTTGTCGATATTTGCCGGCGTGACCAGCTGGAACGGGATGTAGACCTTGTGCTCGACCTTCTCGCCCTTCGCCAGCTTGAGCGCTGCGTCAAGCGCGCCGGCACCCTGGCCGGCCGCGTCCTGGAACACCGTCGCATCGAGGTCGCCCGCCTGCATCGCGGCAAGCGCATCCTGGGTAGCGTCGACCCCGCCGACGACAACCGACTTCATGTCGATGTTGGCGGCCTTCATCGCCTGGATGGCGCCGATGGCGCTTTCGTCATTATTGGCGATGACGCCGTCGAACGGCTTGCCGGTCGACAGCCAGTTGGTCATCAGGTTCTGCGCTTCTTCGCGCTTCCAGTTCGACGTCTGCTTGTCGATGATCTTGATGAAGCTGCACTCCGGCGTGGCGATCACGTCGTCAATGTCCTTGGTGCGCTGCACCGCTGCCTGGTTCGACAGCTCGCCCATGATCACATAGACGTTGGCTTCAGTCTTGCCGGCCTCCTTGAACAGGCGGCAGACCTCCTTGGTCTCGAGCGTGCCGGAATCGGCTTCGTTCGAGGCGACGAAGGCCTGGTTTTCGGGCAGCGTGTCGACGTTGACCGGCTCGCGATTGACATAGACCAGTGGAATCTTGGCAGCGGCGGCTGCGTCCGACATCGCCTGAGTCGCCGAGGTGTCGACCGGGTTGACGATGATGGCGTCGACGCCTGAGGCGGCGAAGTTCTTGATCTGGTCGAGTTGCTTGGCGACGTCGTTCTGCGCATCCTCCACCTGCAGCTCGACGCCGTCCATGCCCTTGGCCTGTTCAATCATGCCGTTGCGCAGCACTGTGAGAAAATTGTCGTCGAACAACGCCATCGACACGCCGATCTTGGCAGCAAAGGCGGACGAACCCATCAGCGCCGCGAACGCGACGCCCAAAAGCAGTTTTTTCATTTTATTTCTCCTCCACATTGGTGTCCGGCTGCACCGATCTACCCGGAATCCCCGATCTCGCAGGGAATTCTCTCCCGATTGCCATTTTTAGTTCCGGAGGCATTTGCCTGAAACAGATCTTCCGGAACGAAAGAACCAAAATTCTCAGTTGGTGAAATATTTATTCCATTTCGCTTGGGCGTCAAGCGAGATTTCGCCATGAGGAATGGATTTTCGGCATTTCGAGCGCTTTTAGACGGACGCTAACGCAAGCCAGGCCTGAAAGCGTTCTGATAGATTACATCATGTCTGCCGCCGATGACCGCGACGTCAGATGTTTTCCGGCAGATAAATGTCGAAGGGCAGAAAGGTCTGGCCCGGCGCATTCGCAGCGCCGGTCTCGATGGCATGCGCCATCAGCCCGACAAGCTCGCGGCAAAGCGCCGCCAGTGGCGTCGAGATCACCATGGTCAGGAAATTATCTGCCAGCGCCGCGCGGGAGTCGGGCGTGATCTCGTTGCAGACGACCGCCGGCATCTCAGCCGGCTTTGCCTCCCTCAGCGCCGAGATCGCGCCTTCCATGCCGCCACCGGCGACATAGCAACCGGCGAGATCAGGGTGGCGGGCCAGAAGCTCGATCATTGCATCATGCGTGATCTGGTTCGCTTCCAGATTGACCAACGTCTCGAGGAGAGTGAATTCCGGCGCCTGCTCGCGAAAGAAGGAGCGAAAACCGATCTCGCGAAGCTCATGGCCATGGAAGCGATGGCTGCCGACGAAGAGGGCAACCTTGCCAGGTCTCTTCGCGGCCTTCGAGATCATCCAGGCAGCGGTGCGGCCGACCTTGCGATTGTCCAGGCCAACATAGCCCTCGCGAATACCGGACGCAAAGTCGGAAAGCAGGGAGAACACCGGTACGCCATTGGCTTTGAGAGCCTCGACGGCGACCGTCAGCGTCGGGTGATCAGGCCCGACCAGGGCGACGGCCCTGGATTTGGCGGCCAGCTTGCGCATCCGCTCGACGATCTCGTCCGGCGCCAGCGAAGCGGCGAAGTCGATGGTGGCCACGCCGCGAAAGCGCGGCGACTGCGATACCGCCAGTTCAAGCTCGCGGGCAAATTCACTGTAGAAGACGTCCTCCCGTCTCAACAGCAGGAACCCGAGCCGGTATTCGGGCAATTCATGGCGCATCCGCTGCTTGATCAATCCGGCTGCGTGATAGCCGATGCTGGTCGCGGCCTCATAGACGCGGCGCGCGGTTTCCTCGCGCACCGGCAAGCGGTTGTTCAGCACCCGGTCGACGGTGGCAACGCTGACCCCCGAAATGCGCGCCAGGTCGGTGATCGTCGGCCGTTTCGCCATCGCTGCCTCATTCCACTGTTTGGCCCTTTTACACCATTCTGATGGAAAATGATAGAAACTATCTTTGTGATATTGAGCCTATCAGGGCTCGGCGTTATTTTGAACGCTGACCGAATATGATCGAGGCCTCCGCTATGGTGGATATTGGACTCCGAACCGGGAATACGAGCTCCGCAGCGGCGTCCCGACGCGACTATAGCCTGATCGGCCGCGACGCGAAGCTTGCCGTCGAGAGCGGGCTGGCGGCGGCCGAGTGGTATCACACCGACGTGCCGCGCAAGCAGATGAAGGAGCTGATGCAGCGCTCCGACGGCCCGGCGATCCGCGATACCATCGTCTGGCTCGGCGCCATGATCCTCAGCGGCGCCGGCGCCGCCTGGTTCTGGGGCAGCTGGTGGTGCGTGCCGTTCTTCTTCGTCTACGGCGTCCTCTACGGTTCCTCCACCGATTCACGCTGGCACGAATGCGGCCACGGCACCGCTTTCAGGACGCAGTGGATGAACGACGTGGTCTATCAGGTCGCCTGCTTCATGATCATGCGCAACCCGGTGACCTGGCGCTGGAGCCACACGCGCCATCATACCGATACCATCATCGTCGGCCGCGATCCGGAGATCTCGGTGATGCGTCCGCCCGATCTGCTGCGCGTGGTGCTCAACTTCGTCGGCATTCTCGACGCCTGGCATGCGATGAGCGACATGCTGCGCAATGCAGCCGGTATCGTCAGTCCGGCCGAAAGAACGTTCATTCCCGACCAGGAGCAGCCGAAGGCAATTCGCATTGCCCGCATCTGGACGACAATCTATGCCGCGACCATTGCGCTGGCGCTCTATACCGGCTCGTTCCTGCCGCTGATGCTGGTCGGTCTGCCCAGGCTTTACGGTGCCTGGCACCATGTCATGGTCGGCCTGCTGCAGCATGGCGGCCTGGCTGAAAACGTCACCGATCACCGGCTCAACAGCCGCACCGTCTACATGAACCCGATAAGCCGCTTCATCTACTGGAACATGAACTTCCATGTCGAGCATCACATGTTTCCCATGGTGCCCTATCACGCGCTGCCCAGGCTGCACGAACTGATCAAGCACGATCTGCCGACGCCGACATCGTCCATCCTGGCCGGCTACCGCGAGATGATACCGGCTTTCCTGCGCCAGCTGCGCAATGAGGATTATTTCATCAAGCGCGAACTGCCGCCGACGGCGAGGCCCTATCGCGAGGACTTCCACAACGACAACGCTACCGCTGCGGTGGCTGCCGAATGACAAGCCCATGCCGAGGGTGCCAAGTATTGGGGGAGCCGTAGATGAGCGACTGGGTCGAGGCCTGTGACGCCGAGGACATCGACGAAGAGGACGTGATGCGCTTCGACCATGGCGGCCGCACCTTTGCCATCTATCGCAGCCCCGACGACGAGTATTTCGCCACCGACGGGCTTTGCACGCATGAGAAGGTGCATCTGGCCGACGGGCTGGTCATGGACGACATCATCGAGTGCCCGAAGCACAATGGCCGCTTCAACTACAAGACAGGGGCTGCCAGGGGCGCGCCGGTCTGCGTCGATCTAAGAACTTATCCGGTCAAAGTCGACGCCGGCAAAGTCCTTGTCCGGATTGGTTGATGATGACGAAGGGAATGGTCATCATTGGCGCCGGCGAATGCGGCGGGCGCGCCGCCCTTGCGCTGCGCGAGCTCGGCTATGATGGCCCGGTGACGCTGGTCGGCGACGAGCCGCATCTTCCCTATGAGCGGCCGCCGCTGTCGAAAGACGCGATGGTCGCCGACGCGCCCCTGCTCAAGGCGATCGCCAGTGAGGCGGTCCTGGCCGAAAGATCGATCAGGCATATCCATTCGGTCCAGGCGGTGGCGATCGTCCGAGAGGCGCATGTCGTGCGCCTCTCGGACGGTTCCGTCCTGGCCTACGACAAGCTCCTGCTGGCGACCGGTTCGGTGCCGCGCAAGCTGCCGATGCCGGGCCTTGGCGGGCGCTGCGTCTACCTCCGGACCTTCAACGACGCGCTGGCCATTCGCGCCCATCTCAGCGCCGGAAATCGCATCGCCATCATTGGCGGCGGCTTCATCGGGCTTGAGCTTGCCGCGGCGGCACGCAGACTGGGTGCGGCGGTCACAGTTATCGAGGCGCAGCCGCGCATCTTGATGCGCGGCGTGCCGGCCGAGATCGCTGAGGTCATCCATCAGGCGCATGAAGCCGAAGGCGTGAAAATCCTGTGCGGCGAGGGCATCGCCGCCATTGCCGATGATGGCGCCGAAGTGCGCATCGCGCTCGCCGGTGGACACGACATTGTCGCCGATCTTGCCGTGATCGGCATCGGCGCCGTGCCGGTGACCGGACTTGCCGCGGAGGCGGGGCTGACCGTCGACAATGGTATCGCCGTCGACGCCGAGCTTCGCACCAGCGACCGGGATATCTTTGCCGCCGGCGATTGCTGTTCGTTTCCGCTCGCCGTCTATGGCGGCCGGCGCGTGCGGCTGGAAGCCTGGCGCAATGCACAGGAGCAGGGCGCGCTTGCCGCCAGGAATATGCTTGGCGCCGGCGAGTCCCATGCGGCGGTGCCGTGGTTCTGGTCGGATCAGTACGGCCTGACCTTGCAGATCGCCGGCCTGTCGGACGAAGGCCGCAGCATCGTGCGCCGCGACCTCGGCGACGGCGCCTTCATCCTGTTCCACCTCGCCGAGGACGGCAGGCTGGTTGCGGCAAGCGGCATCGGCCCCGGCAACGCGGTCGCCCGCGACATAAGGCTGGCCGAGATGCTGATTGCGAAGCAGGCAAGGCCGGCGCCGGAAGCGCTAGGCTCGCAGACCATCAAGTTAAAGTCGCTGCTGGCGGCTTGATCCGCCGCGTGGATAATTGGCCGAGCGCGTTCGGCTAGAACAGCGCCTTCAGCTCCGGCAGCTTGTCGTTGACCAGCCAGCCATAGTAATTTTCCTCGGGCAGTTTTTCCGGCTCGCCCGCAGCGCGGCGCTTGTCGTTCTCGGCCTTCAGCGCATAGGCGCGCTGTTCGGGGTTGCCGACATTGTAGAGCGTCGACGTGATGCCGGGATTGCCTGAGATGTCGAAGCCGGCAATGCTTCTATAGGCGTCGATCGACTTCCTTATCGTCGCCGCGACATAAGGCAGTGTCAGGTCAGGGTCCATGATCGTCTTGTAGACCGCATTGGGGTCACCGACGTCGAGTTCCGGCAGGCCGGAAACCTTGTGCACGAGATCGCTCATCTGCAGTGCCGTCAGCGGATTGAGCTGGCCAAGGCCAAAAGTCTGGCCGGCATAATAAGGCTGGAAGAAAGTGGCGCCGAAGCGGTCGTTGGGAAAGCTCTCGCCGTTGACGGTTTTGCCGCGGAACGACCGGTTCCACACCTGTTCGCGGCACTCCCACAGATCGTAGCTGTCGGACTTCCCTGCGCATTTCGCAAATTGCGGCCGTTGCACGAAATCGGTGATGTCCTCGCCATCATAGGCAAAGGAGAGCTTGCTCGACAGATACGAGATCGCCTTGACGTAATAGGTCTGCAGCCGGTCATAGGCATCGACATTATAGGTATGCTCGCCGACGATGGCTCCAACGATATGCATTGGGTCGATGTCATAGGCCGCGGCTGCCTGCTTGATCTTGCCGCGCAGCTCGGCATCGTTCTGGAGCAGCGCAAAGACTTTGCGGTATTTCGCCTGGAAGGTGGTGTTGGTCGCCTGGGTGCGCCGGCTCGAAGCGCCCGGTATGTCGGGCTGCTCGGTGTTGCGGTTGCCCGGCGGCACCATCGTTGCCGCTTGCGCGGCGAACATGGCTGCCGCCAGCGTCAGCCCCAAAATGACGAGGATCAGTTTTTTCATGCGCCGCCGCCCAAATAGTCGCCGGCAAACTAGGTAATGCTCCACCGGGAGTCGAGAGACGCCTGCACCCGACGGGACGAAAGCTTGCCGGATGCTTCCATTTGGCCACACATCGGGAATGCTGGGCCAAATTGGGGAGGCCGGGAGCAATTCCCCGACCCTCTTCGAGAATGAAGCGTCTCCTACAGGATGAAACGCGACAAGTCCGTGTTTCTGGAGAGGTCGCCGACATGCTTCTCGACATAGGCGGCATCGATTGTCACCGAGGTGCCGTTGCGGTCCGGCGCGTCATAGGAGATTTCGTCCAGCACCCGTTCCATCACCGTCTGCAGCCGCCTGGCGCCAATATTCTCGACGCTGGCGTTGAGGTCCACGGCGATGCCGGCCAACGAATCGATGGCGTCGTCGGTGAAGACCAGATCGACGCCTTCGGTCTTCATCAGCGCAATATACTGCTTGATCAGGCTGGCTTCGGTCTCGGTGAGGATGCGGACGAAATCGCCCTTCTCCAGCGCCCGCAGCTCGACGCGGATCGGCAGGCGGCCCTGCAATTCCGGCAGCAGATCGGAGGGCTTGGCGACGTGGAACGCACCCGAGGCGATGAACAGGATGTGGTCGGTCTTCACCGGTCCGTATTTGGTCGCAACCGTGGTGCCTTCGACCAGCGGCAGCAGGTCGCGCTGCACACCTTCACGCGAAACACCGGCACCGATGCCGCCTTCGCGCGAGGCGATCTTGTCGATCTCGTCAAGGAAGACAATGCCGTCGTTCTCGGTCGATTCGAGTGCCCTGCGCACCACCTCGTCCTGGTCGAGCAGCTTGTCGGACTCGTCGCTGATCAACAGCCCGTAGGACTCCTTGACGGTCGTCTTGCGCATCTTGGTCTTCTGGCCGCCCATTGCCTTCGACAGCATGTCGTTGATGTTGAGCACGCCGATATTGGCGCCCGGCATGCCGGGGATCTCGAAGCCGGGCATGCCGCCATTGCCGGTATCGGCCACTTCGATCTCAATCTCCTTGTCGTCGAGCTCGCCGTCGCGCAGCTTCTTGCGGAAACTGTCACGGGTGGCCGGGCTCGCCGTCTTGCCGACAAGCGCTTCGAGCACCCGTTCCTCGGCGTTGATGTGGGCACGCGCCTTGACGTCCTCGCGCATCTTCTCGCGAACCAGCCCGATGGCGATCTCGACCAGGTCGCGGATGATCTGCTCGACATCGCGGCCGACATAACCGACCTCGGTGAACTTGGTGGCTTCGACCTTAACGAAAGGCGCACCGGCAAGGCGTGCCAGGCGGCGCGAAATCTCGGTCTTGCCGACGCCGGTCGGGCCGATCATCAGGATATTCTTCGGCATCACCTCTTCGCGCATCTGGCCCTCGAGCTGCTGGCGGCGCCAGCGGTTGCGCAAGGCAATCGCCACGGCACGCTTGGCGTCTTTCTGGCCGATGATGAAGCGGTCGAGTTCCGAAACGATTTCGCGAGGAGAGAAGGTGCTCATGTCACTAAATTCCACTTTGCCACTGCCGAATGGACTCGAACGGATGCAGCAGCATGATCACGTTGAGTGTCAGATTGTCCCGGATGAGATAGCCGACACCGAATTCGAAGATGAGGGCGAGGGTTACGACCACCCATATAGGAAGCCTTCGCGCCATGACAAACCCCAGCACCATGGCCAGCGTGTCCGACACCGAATTGATGATGCTGTCGCCATAATAGTCGAGCGAGATCGTGCCGGCGCGATAGCGATCGATGATGAAAGGGCTGTTCTCGAGCAGCTCCCAGCCGCCCTCTATAACCACCGCAAAGGCCAGCCTGAGCCCGATCGGCGAGCGCGGGAAAAGGAACCACGCCAGCGCATAGAACAGGAAACCGTGAATGATGTGCGAGAAGCTGTACCAGTCGGAAATATGCTGGGAATTCTCCGAGCTTTGCACGATGCCGTGCCACAGCTTGACATAGCCGCAGGTACAGATCGGCGTCCGCCCCATGCCGTAAAGAACCCCGGCCTGGAAGATGACCAGGCCGAGAACCAGCAGAAGCCCCATTCGCCAACTGTCGTAGTAGGCCGAGACGGTTTTGTCGCTGGATACGCTCATGCTGCTATTGCCCCTCTTCTGCGTCACCCTGTCCGGCATCACCCTCTGGGGCATCAATCGCCATCAGCACGGCATCGCCATATTCCGACTTCCTGCGATCGATAGCCGTGAAACCGGCCTTTTCATAGGCACGGATAGCCCGTGCATTGGCGGGGTCCGGGTCGATGATGACGCGCGGCGTACCTTCCTCGAAAAGCTGCTCGACGAACTGCCGGACGATCGCCGAGCCGTGGCCGACCCCGACAAGCTCCGGCACGCCGATCGACAGATCGATGCCGAGCGTGCCGAACGGCTGGTCGCTATAGGGATGGCCGTCCTCCAGATGCGGATCGTAGCTCTGCAAATAGCCGATGGGCTTTCCGTCGAGCTCGATAATCAGCGGCTCGACCGAAATGCTGTCGATATGCTCGCGGATCTCCGCAATCTCGGTCTCTGGGTCGTTCCACCATTTGGCGACATGCGGCTCGGCAAGCCAGCCGGCGATCATCGGCAGGTCCCTCTGGGTCACCGGCCGAAAACCATAGCGGAGGCTCCGCTCAGGCGGCATCGAGGGTTTCGACGACGAAGTTGTTGTTGGTGTAGACGCAAATGTCTGACGCGATCTGCATCGCCTTGCGGGCGATCTCCTCTGCGCCCTTGTCGCTGTCCACCAGCGCGCGTGCCGCTGCCAGCGCGTAATTGCCGCCCGAGCCGATGGCCATGACGCCAAATTCGGGCTCCAGCACGTCGCCGGTGCCGGTCAGCGCCAGCGACACCGACTTGTCGGCCACCAGCATCATCGCTTCCAGCCGCCGCAAATAGCGGTCGGTGCGCCAGTCCTTGGCAAGCTCGACGCAGGCGCGTGTCAGCTGGTCGGGATATTGTTCGAGCTTGGCTTCAAGCCGCTCGAGCAGAGTGAAGGCATCGGCGGTGGCGCCGGCGAAACCGGCAATGACGTTGCCGCCCTTGCCGATGCGGCGCACCTTCTTGGCGTTGCCTTTCATGATCGTCTGGCCGAGGCTGACCTGGCCGTCGCCGGCGATCACCACCTTGCCGCCCTTGCGCACGGTCAGGATGGTCGTGGCATGCATGGTCAGTTCATTCGACATTTTCTGCTCCGATAAGCACCGATCCCATCGAGGCGATCGGCGCGTTACGAGTGACTTGATCGGCCATATGTATGCATAGGCCGGACGATTGCAAACCGGCCATCCGCCGGGCCGGACTGTGCTCCGCAGCGGTAACTGGCAATCGCCGGATCATGCTGCTAGAAGGCTTTCGTTTTCAGGCATGTGAACGCCTGAATCGTGCAAAATCTGAGACAAGGATGAGGTCATGGCGCCCCGTTCCGCCGAGATAAGCCGCAAGACCAGGGAAACCGACATCGCCGTATCGGTTCAGGTCGACGGCTCGGGCAAATCCGACATTTCGACGGGCGTCGGCTTCTTCGACCATATGCTGGACCAGTTGTCGCGCCATTCGCTGATCGACATGACCGTGAAGGCCAAGGGCGACCTGCACATAGACGACCACCACACGGTCGAGGATACGGGCATTGCGCTCGGCCAGGCGCTGGCCAAGGCATTGGGCGAGCGGCGCGGCATCATGCGCTACGCCTCGATCGATCTCGCCATGGACGAGACACTGACGCGGGCGGCAATCGATGTCTCCGGCCGGCCTTTTCTGGTCTGGAATGTTTCATTCTCGTCGCCGAAGATCGGTACGTTCGACACCGAGCTGGTGCGCGAATTCTTCCACGCGCTGGCGCAGAATGCCGGCATCACGCTGCATGTCACCAATCATTACGGCGCCAACAACCACCACGTCGCCGAGACCTGCTTCAAGGCCGTGGCGCGTGTGTTGCGTTCGGCACTTGAGCGCGACCTGCGCCAGCCGGACGCGGTTCCCTCCACCAAGGGATCCCTGAAAGGGTAACGCCATGGCCATCTATGTCGTAATGGAGCCGCCAGGCCGCAGCGAAAGCGTGGACACTACCTTTATCCGTGACGGCTTTGCCTGGCTCGGCTTCTTGGTGCCGCCGCTGTGGCTGGCCTGGCACCGGCTGTGGGTCGAGGCGGCATTGGCGTTTGTCGCCATGGGCCTGCTCTCGATGCTGGGCGAAAGGCTGGACCTGGAAACAGCCGGCTCGCTTTTATCCCTGCTTGTCATGCTCTTTGTCGGACTGGAAGGGCAGGGCTTGCGGATCGCAGCCTTGCGCCGTCGCGGCTGGCATGAATGGGGCGTGGTCGAGGCCGACAGGCTCGACGACGCAGACGTCCGCTATGCATTGGAAGCCGATGCTCAGTCGGATGAACAACCGACGGTGCAACGCATCGTCCCAGACGCAGCACATGCCCGGTCGGCGCAGATGGGCCTGGCGCTGGGGCTGAACCATATTCCGGGAAAGCCCTGAGATGAGGGTTGCGATCATCGATTACGGGTCGGGCAATCTGCGCTCGGCCACCAAGGCCTTCGAGCGTGCCGCGCATGAAGCCGGCATTGCCGCCGCGATCGAACTCACCGCCGATGCCGAGCGGGTCAGGACCGCCGACCGCATCGTCCTGCCCGGCGTCGGTGCCTATGCCGATTGCGCCGCTGGACTGCGTGCGGTCGCCGGCATGTGGGAAGCGGTCGAGGAGGTGGCGATCGCCAAGGCTCGGCCGTTCCTCGGCATCTGCGTCGGCATGCAGCTGATGTCGGAGCGAGGCCTGGAAAAGACCGTCACAAAGGGCTTTGGCTGGGTCGCCGGCGACGTCAAGGAGATCACGCCGGCCGATCCGACACTGAAGATCCCGCAGATCGGCTGGAACACAATTGACCTGAAGCGCAAGCATCCGCTGTTTTCCGGCATTGCGACGGGTGGCAAGGGACTGCACGCCTATTTCGTCCACTCCTACCATCTCGATGCACGGAAGGACGATGAGGTGCTGGCGGTTGCCGACTATGGCGGCCCGGTAACGGCCGCTGTCGCCCGCGACAACCTAGCCGGAACGCAATTCCACCCCGAGAAGAGCCAGGCGCTGGGCCTGGCGCTGATCACCAATTTCCTAGGCTGGAGGCCCTGAACCATGAGCAAGAAGGGCTATTGGATGGCAATGGTCGATGTCCACGATCCCGAGATCTACAAGCAGTACATCGAGGCCAATGCCGCGGCTTTCGCGAAATACGGCGCGAAGTTCCCGGTGCGCGCCGGGCGGTACACCAGCCCGGAAGGACCGGCAGGCAATCGCCACGTGCTGGTGGAATTCGAATCCTATGCAAAGGCGCTGGAATGCTACGGCTCGCCTGAATACCAGGAGGCCTCGAAGTACAGGCTCGCCGGCTCGACCGGCCACTTTGTCATCGTCGAAGGCGCCTGAAGGTGTTTCTGTTTCCGGCGATAGACCTCAAGGACGGCAAATGCGTGCGCCTCAGGCATGGCGACATGGCGACCGCCACCATCTACAATGACGATCCCGCCGCTCAGGCGCGCGCCTTCGAAGAGCAGGGCTTCGAATGGTTGCACGTCGTCGACCTCAACGGCGCCTTCAAGGGCCAGAGCGTCAACAGCGCCGCGGTCGGCGCTATCCTGAAGGCGACGAGCAATCCGGTGCAGCTCGGCGGCGGCATCCGCACCCTGGCGCAGATCGAGGACTGGCTCGACCGTGGGCTGGCCCGCGTCATTCTTGGCACCGTGGCGGTGCGCGATCCGGATCTGGTCAGGCAGGCCTGCAAGGCATTCCCGGGCAAGATCGCCGTCGGCATCGACGCCAAGGGCGGCAAGGTCGCGGTCGAAGGCTGGGCTGAAGCCTCAAGCCTCGGCGTCATTGAACTGGCGAGGAAATTCGAGGGTGCCGGCGTCGCCGCCATCATCTACACCGATATCGACCGCGACGGTGTGCTGACCGGCATCAACTGGGACGCCACCATCGATCTCGCCGACGCGGTGTCGATCCCGGTTATCGCCTCGGGCGGGCTCGCCTCGATCGCCGACATCGTGCGCATGACCATGCCCGATGCCCGCAAGCTCGAAGGCGCGATCTCCGGACGCGCCCTCTACGACGGCCGCATCGACCCGGCCGAGGCATTGGCGATCCTGCGTGGCAAACCGATGGCAGGGGTGTGAAACGTGAAGGTCTCGATTATCGTTGCTCCCTACGACAGCGGGCACTATCACGAAGGGTGCGGCCAGGGGCCGGACGCCATCATCGGCGGTGGGCTGGTCGAAGCCCTGACCGTGGCTGGCCATGACGTCGCCGTCGAAGATATCGGCAAGGTCGGAGACGAGCAGGGGCGCGAAATTGCAACCGGCTTCGCCGTCTGCAACGCCGTCGCGACCAAGGTTAACCTCGCCCGCGATGGAGGGCGCTTCCCCATTATCCTTGCTGGAAATTGCCTGACCGCCGCCGGTGCGGTCGCCGGTGAAGTTGCGGATTCGATCATCTGGATCGACCAGCATGGCGATCTCAACACGCCGGAGACGTCCTCCTACGGCTTTCTCGACGGCATGGCGCTGGCGGCGACGCTCGGGCTCTGCTGGCATCCGATGGCGGCAGCAATTCCGGGGTTCCGGCCGATAGACCCGGCGCGCTGCATGCTGGTCGATGCCCGCGACCTCGATCCCGACGAAAAGCGACTGCTGGAAACTTTGCCGATCGTGCGCACCGAATGTGCCGGTGCACTCGATATGATCGGAAAGCTCACGGCGACAGGGACTGTGCGGGCGCATCTGCATCTCGACCTGGATGTCCTCGATCCGGATGTGTTGCAGGTGAACCGCTACGCGCACCCGGGCGGCCCGAGTCCGGAACAGCTACGGCAGCTTGCCTGCGGACTGGCCAGGTCAATCCCAATCGTCGGCGTGACGCTCTCGGCCTACGACCCGGCCTTTGATTCCCAGTCCGAAGTTCCACGCGTCGTCGGCCAGCTGCTTGTCGACTTTCTTGCGGCGATCGAGAGGATCTGATGCTGAAAGCCCGCGTCATCCCCTGTCTCGACGTCAAGAACGGCCGTGTCGTCAAGGGCGTCAATTTCGTCGACCTGGTCGATGCCGGCGATCCCGTCGAAGCGGCAAAAGCCTATGACGCGGCCGGCGCCGACGAGCTCTGCTTTCTCGACATCACCGCCTCGTCGGAAAACCGCGAGACCATTTTCGATGTCATCGCCCGCACCGCCGAACAATGTTTCATGCCGCTGACCGTTGGCGGTGGCGTCCGTCAGGTCGCCGACATCAGGAAGCTGCTACTGGCCGGCGCCGACAAGGTGTCGATCAACACGGCGGCGGTGAAGACCCCAAATTTTGTCGCCGAGGCTGCCGACAAATTCGGCAACCAGTGCATCGTCGTCGCCATCGATGCCAAGAAAGTGTCCGCTGCGAGCGAGGCTGATCGCTGGGAGATATTCACCCATGGCGGCCGCGAGAAGACCGGCATCGACGCCGTCGAGTTCGCTCGGCGAGTGGTCGATCTCGGCGCCGGCGAGATCCTGCTAACATCGATGGACCGCGACGGCACCAAGGCCGGCTACGACATAGCCCTTACCCGCGCGGTCGCCGATGCCGTACGCGTGCCGGTCATCGCTTCCGGTGGCGTCGGCACGCTCGACCACCTTGTCGAAGGCATTCGCGACGGCCATGCCGGCGCGGTGCTGGCGGCGTCGATCTTCCATTTCGGCACCTACAGCATCGCCGAAGCCAAGCTGCACATGGCTCAGGCCGGACTGCCGATGCGGCTGGACTCGCCGGGTAATCGGTCCTAGAGCCTTTCCGGCTAAGAAGAGGCTGTAAACGCCGTCATGACCGAGTTCTCGCTCTCCGATCTGGAGAAGATTATTGGCGAACGCGCACGTTCCGGCGATCCGGATTCGTGGACGGCCAAGCTCTTTCAGCGTGGCATGAGCAAGGCAGCGCAGAAACTCGGCGAAGAGGCAGTCGAAACGGTGATCGCAGCCGTCAGCGCCGACCGGGACGCGCTTGTTTCGGAAAGCGCCGATCTCATCTATCATTGGCTTGTCGTTCTCGGCATAGCGGACATTCCGCTGAGCGATGTGCTCAACGAGCTTGAACGCCGCACCGGTCGTTCGGGCATCGCCGAAAAGGCGTCTCGGCTGGACCGGGGCTGATCGCTGCGGAGGAACTCGATGGACCAGCTCGCTCCTACCGAGAAGTATTCACCCTATCGTTTCTTCTCGGCCGAGCAATGGTCGCGGTTCCGCGCCGATACGCCGATGACGCTCACCGAGGACGAGGTCCGTCGTCTGCGGTCGCTGAACGATCCGGTCGATCTCCACGAGGTCGAGCGCATCTATCTTTCGATGTCGCGGCTGTTGTCGGCTCATGTCGAAGCCAGTCAACTCCTGTTCAGGCAGCGCCAGGCCTTCTTCAACGCGCTGGACGCGGCCAAGACACCGTTCATCATCGGCATTGCCGGTTCCGTCGCGGTCGGCAAATCGACCACGGCGCGCGTGCTAAAGGAGCTGCTGGCGCGCTGGCCGTCGAGTCCCAAGGTCGACCTGGTCACCACCGATGGTTTCCTGCTGCCGAACGAAGTCCTGCGCCGCAACAATCTGATGGAGCGCAAGGGCTTTCCGGACAGCTACGACGTCGGCGCGCTGCTGCGCTTCCTGTCCGGCATCAAATCGGCGCAGCGCAACGTCCGCGCGCCGGTCTATTCGCACCTGACCTATGACGTCATTCCGGGCGAGTTCCAGACCATCGACCGGCCCGACATCCTAATCTTCGAAGGCATTAATGTCCTGCAGCCGGGCAAGCTGCCGAAGGACGGCAAGATCGTGCCTTTCCTGTCGGATTTCTTCGACTTTGCCATCTACATCGATGCCGAGGAGGCGCTGATCCATCACTGGTATATCGCCCGCTTCATGCGGTTGCGCGAAACCGCCTTCCGCGACCCGGCCTCCTTCTTTCACCGCTATTCGCAACTTTCCGAGGATGCGGCCCGCGCCATCGCCGAGGGCCTGTGGACCAACATCAACCTGAAGAATCTGCGCGAGAATATATTGCCGACCCGCGCCCGAGCCGATCTCATCCTGCGCAAGGGCGCCAACCATCTGGTCGAGGAAGTGGCGCTCAGGAAACTGTGAAATCCCGGGACATTCCTTAAAGTCATCTTAACCCAGTCTTTCTATTGTCGGGCCTGATCTGCGGGCTCGGCAAACAAATGAACGCGCCATTCCTAAACATCGATCGGCCGGCAGCTGACCGCATCGCACGTCCGGGCAGCGGCGGCGCAACGATTGCCCTGATCGTGCCTGTCCACAATGAGGAAGGCGCAATTGCTCCATTCCTGAAGGCGGTATGCGAAAGCACCGCGCCGCTGAAGGACAAAGGCGTTGCCCTCGAGTTCATCTTCGTCAACGACGGCAGCAGCGATACGACGCTCGAAAAGCTGATCGAAGCCCAACAAACCGATCCACGCATCCACGTAATCGACCTTTCACGCAATTTCGGCAAGGAAGCCGCGATGACCGCGGGGCTCGACAGCTGCGATGCCGATGCAGCGATCCCGATGGATGTCGATATGCAGGATCCGCCGCATGTCATTCCGCTGCTTGTGGAAAAGTGGCGCGAGGGTTTTGAGGTTGTTCTGGCCAAGCGAGCCAATCGGTCGAGCGACAGCTTTCTCAAGCAGCGCTCCGCCTCGATGTTCTACCGCGTTCACAACTGGATCGCGCAGCAGAAGATCCCGCACGATGTCGGCGACTTCCGTTTGATCGACCGCCAGGTCATCCAGGCGCTGCGGTCTTTGCCCGAACGCCGTCGTTTCATGAAGGGCCTGTTCGCCTGGGTCGGGTTCCGCACCGCAAGCGTCGAATATGTCCGCGATCAGCGCATCGCCGGCCAGTCGAAATTCTCCGGCTGGAAGCTGTGGAACTTCGCGCTCGAAGGCATCACCAGCTTCTCCACCGCTCCGCTTGAAATCTGGACCTATGTCGGCGCGACGATTTCCGCGCTGTCGTTCCTCTACGGCCTGCTGATCGTCGCCAAGACAATGATCTTTGGCGTTGATGTGCCCGGCTACGCCTCCCTGCTGGTCAGTGTTCTTTTCCTTGGCGGCATCCAGTTACTCGGCATCGGCATCATCGGACAATACCTCGGCAGGGTCTACGCCGAGATCAAGCAGCGTCCGATCTACATCGTGCGCCGCAAATATGAGGGAATGAGCTGATGGAGATCGACGCCTACCGACAGATGGCCGCCACCGAAGACGAGCATTGGTGGTTCTGCGGGCGTCGCGCCATCGCCGAGGCGGTCATTCGCAGCATCGGCCTGCCTGAAAACGCGCGCATCGTCGAGATCGGCGCCGGCACCGGCGGCAACATCCGGATGCTGGAGCAGTTCGGCGCAGTGACGGCAGTCGAGATGAGCGATCTCGCGCGCAGGATTGCCTGGGAAAAGACCGGCCGCGAGTTCCTCGCCGGACATCTGCCGGACAACATTCCTGTCGCGCCGCAAAGCTGCGACCTCGTCTGCCTGTTCGACGTGCTGGAGCATGTCGCCGAAGACGAGGCGTCGCTTGCCGCGATCCGCCAAGTGCTGAAACCGGGCGGCAGCGTCGTCCTCACTGTGCCCGCACACCAATGGTTGTGGAGCACGCATGATGTGGGGCTGCATCATATGCGGCGCTATTCACGCAATCTGCTGCGTGAACGAATCGAAAGGGCTGGTTTCGCGATCGACCGGCTGAGCTACACAAATGCCGCGCTCTTCCCGGTAGCGGCGCTGGCACGACTGGTGGACAGGTTGCGCAAGTCGGCCTTGCCAGCCGGCCATGCCACGCCGCCAAAACCACTGAATGCGGCGATGAAGGCAGTGTTTTCGGCGGAAGGCCGCATCATACCAAATGCAAGCTTGCCCTTCGGGGTTTCGCTGCTGGCGGTATTCCGCAAGGACAGCGCCGTCGAAACCGCTCGCCTCGACGAGAAATTGGCAGCTTGACCGCGTCATGGGCACCGGCTCGTATCGTCGACTATCGCGCTTTGCGCTGATTGGCATCGCGTCGACGCTGATCTACGCCGTTTGCGCTTTTCTGCTGTCGCGTGGACAGGCAACGGCGGCCCTGCCGGCGGCGCTCACATCGTTTGCGGCCTACGCCGTCGCCGCGCTGTTCTCCTACACCGGGCATAAATATTTCACGTTCACCTCGGGCGGCAGCCACGCTATGGAATTGCCCCGCTTCCTCCTGCTCACCGCTTCCGGCCTCGCCGTCGCGATCGCCCTGCCGGGGCTTTTGACCCAGATGCTCGGCGTCCCTGCCGCAATCCCGATCCTGCTCACCTGCATTGCCGTGCCGGTCATCAACTATGTCGTCCTCGGGCGGTGGGTGTTTCGTGGTCTCTAGCGCGCGATCCCTCAGTGAACTGCTGCCCGGCGCCAACCGCTTCTCGCCCTTTGTGGGCGTAGCGGGTGCTCCGTTGCTGCTGGCCAGTCTGGTCGTCACATACGCCGTCTGGCTATCGACCGTTGCAATTCCGACCAATGTTGACGTGTCGTGGCTTCTGGTCGTCTGCGACCGCCTGCTTGGCGGAGAGCGGCTCAACACCGCCATCGTGGAGACCAACCCCCCTTTCTCGATCTGGCTCTACATGCCGTTCATGCTCCTGGAAAAGCTCACTGGCATGCGTGCGGAATTCTGGCTGACGCTTGGCGTCGTTTGCCTGAGCCTGGCCAGTCTTTCCGTTTCCGTCCGCATTCTCTCGCGCGATGAACCGGTCTACCGGCAGCCCCATGCGCTGTGGGCGGCAGCGGCGGCCCTGTTTTTGATCCTGTGTTTCATGCCGGATCAATTCGGCCAACGCGAGCACTTCGCATTGATTGCCATTCTGCCTTGGGTGGCGTTGCAATGCACACGTCAGCGGAACCTGGATTTCAGCGCGGGCTCGCGCCTGGAGCACATGGTCGCGGGCTTCGGCGCGGCGGTCGTGGTCATGGTCAAGCCGCCCTATTTTGTGCTGGCCTTCATGTTGCCGTCGCTCTGTCTTGCGCTTGAAAGGCGGTCGCTGAGACCGCTCTTCGTCGCAGAGAACCTGGTGGGCGCTGCGATCGTGGCCGCCTATATCGCGTCCATCGCGCTCTTCGACCGCGCTTACGTCAGCGACGTCCTGCCCTTGGTCAGGGAGGTCTATCTTCCGTTGAGGGCCTCTGCCGCCGATATGCTGGCAAACTGGCCGAAAGTGGTGCTGCTTCTGGCCGCCGCCACCGTGCTTGCGGCCGGCGGCCTGAGAAAGACGAACTGGGACGTCAGGATTCCGCTCCTGACCGCCCTGGGGTTCATTCCGGCCTTCATCGTCATGGGCAAGGGTTGGCCCAATCACGCGCTGCCGATGGTCGTTGTTGCGACACTTGCATTTGGCATCCAGCTTGTGCGGTTCGGCACATTCGGCAGTGCAGGCTTCGTTCGCAAGGCCGCCCTGATCTTCGGCTGCGTGCTGGTGCTGCAAATAGCGGTCAGGGCACAGTACGCGGCGCTGACGACCGATAACGGCCCGATCGCCCGGTCTGTCGCCGCGATCCGCGCAACGGTCGAAACCCCGACCATCATGTCGATTGCCGACCAGATGCAGGTTGCCCATCCCCTCGCCAGGCTGGTCGGCGGCAGGTTCATATCACGCCATCCGAGCGCCTGGGCGGTCTCCAACGCGGACACGCTCGCCCGCATCACCGGCGATCTCGAACGGAGACCGGAACTTGAAAGCATCCGCGATCGGGTGATCGGCGAAAACGCCGCCGAGATATCAGCGAAGAAGCCCGATATCGTGCTGTCAGGCTCGCCCGCGTGGACTGCCCTGATGCTGCAGGACAAGCGGATCCAGGTCGCCTTGGCCGACTATCGTCTGCTGCACGCCGAGCCGGAAATCACTGTCTATCTGCGTTACACGGCGCCTGCGCCGCTCCAAACCGATTGAGCAGGAGCCCCCGGAAACCCATGACACGGCTGGATCCAATCGCTCCGCTGGACGACAGATGGCTCGATCTCGAGAGCCTCGGTGCAACAGCATGAGCGTCTCGAACGACATTGGCGGCTTGAGCCGCTGGCGCGACCGGGATATTGCGGCGTCGCTGCTTCCTAGCCGCAATGTCCTGGCCATTGCCGCAGTCACCGTCTTCTCGATCTTCTGGCAGCGACGTTGGGGGACTGTTCCCGACACTAGCTGGCTGATCACGGTCTGCGAGCGTATGCTGTCCGGTGAGCGGCTTTACTCGCAAATCTACGAGACCAACCCCCCATTCAGCGTCTGGCTCTATCTGCCGCCAGTGGCTGCGGCCAGATTGCTGGGCACCGCCCCGGAAATCCTGGTTGAGGCCTGGACATACCTTGCCGTGCTTATCGGACTTTCGCTCTCGGGCGTGATCGTCAAGCGTGCGGGTTTCACCGAAACTGCATCATTGTTTGCACTGGGGCCAGCGTTTTGCGCAATGTTGGTGGTCTTCCCCGGAAATGCCTTCAGCGAGCGGGAGCATATCGGCATGGCACTTTTCATGCCGCTGCTTGCGCTTCATGCCTGGCGCGCGCGCAGAGATGCAGCTGCCCAACCAGACCCCGGGCTCGCCGTACTCGCCGGCCTGTCGGGCAGCATTCTGCTGCTGGTCAAGCCCTACTATGCGATCATGGTGTTGGCGCCGGCGCTGGTCGTTGCAGTGCGCCGGCGCAGTCTGAAATCGATCTTCGCCCTGGAACACTGGGTCATTGGCGGCATCTGCGTTGTCTATCTCAGCACGGTCACGCTGATCCATCCGGAATTCGTGCGCGACATCTATCCCCTCTTGGCGGACGTTTATGCAAAGATCGGCATCTTTTGGCCGATTGTGATCGGCTACGGTTTCTCGTGGTGTTTCCTTGTCTTCCTGATCTGGTGGCTGTGGCCTGCCAGGCGGTTTCCAGAGCTGGCGGCGGTTGCGTTGGCGGCATCGATCGCTGGCATGTTTCCCCTGTTCTACCAAGCCAAAGGCTGGTCTTATCATGCCTATCCCGCGATCTTTTGCGCTGTGGCAGCCATTTTCTGCCTGCTAGCACTGCCCAGGATCGTGCAGCAGCCGTCGAAGCTGTTGACGTTCGTGACGGCTCCTTCGCGAGCTTGGGCATTGGCGGCGGTGGCAATCGCTTTCTTGCCGTACTGGAGCACCCAGAAACCAGGGCCGGCGCTGGTTGCCGCAATTCGCGCCGCCACCGATCGGCCGACCGTAGCGTTGGTCAGTTCGGATATTTCCTCGGGACATCCGTTGAACCGTATGATCGATGGGCAGTTCGTTTCGACCCACGTCAGCGATTGGCTTGGAGCGTTCGCACTTTCCCTGTCCCGGCAGGCAGCTCTCTCGGGTGACACCGCCGAAGCCATGCGTTACCAAGCCATCATGGCGCGCTACGTCGAAAGCAAACGCGAAGAGTTCGTGCGTCTGCGCCCGGATATCGTCGTCTTCAAGAAAAACAACACGATGTGGACAAGCCAACTGATGGGGCATTTTGGCTTTGACGCCATCCTGGCGCACTACCGCATTCTTATCGAGGACGAGACCGAGCGCATCTATCTGCGCGACGATTATGTCCGCCCGGGCCCCCGGCCACCCGAACAGCCTATTTCGGCATCGTCACCCGTCGCAGCGTCAGATTGATGCGGCCGCCACTCCTGAGCAATGCCGAGGTCGACGGGTAGATACGGTCGACGCCGTGAAAGCAGAGCCGCCCTTCGCCGCCAAGCACGACGACGTCGCCGCTCCTCAGCCTGAACGATTTGGTGGCGCCGTCGCGCGTCGTCTGGCCGACCCGGAACAGGCAATCGTCGCCGAGCGACACCGAGACGACAGGCGCGGAGAAATCGCTCTCGTCGCGGTCCTGGTGAAGACCCATCTTGGCATCCTGCGAATAGAAATTGACCAGGCAGGCTTCCGGCGGGTGCGCATAGGCAGATACATCCCGCCACAGTTCGAGCAGCATCTCCGGGATCGGCGGCCAAGGCCTTCCGGTCACCGGGTGGGTCGGCTGGTAGCGATAGCCGTGCTCCTTGTCGGTGACCCAGCCCAGCGGACCGCAATTGGTCATGCGCACGCTCATCTCCTTGCCGGTACGCGGCATCGCCGGCACGAACAGCGGCGCGTTCTGCACGACCTGCCTGATATCTTCCACCAGCACTTCCTGCATGGCGCGCGACAGGTAGCCGGGCATATGGCGGACGCCTTTGGGCAGTACGAGCATCGCGTCGCTTAATCCGTTGGTCTGGAGAAATCAGAATGCCACCGTCAAATGAAAACGGCGACCCGAAAGCCGCCTCCGACGGTGGCTGCGCGCTTTAACCGGCGATCTGAGATCCGAAGCCGCTTCGGCTGTCACTCATCCCCGACCCGGCCGCGCAGTTTCTTGATCGAGCCGCGCCCGGCCTTGCTCTTGAGCCGTCTTTCGACCGCGCCTTTAGACGGCCTGGTCTTCTTGCGCGGCGGTGGTGGTGGTTCGGCGGCCTTGGCGACCAGTGCCGTCAGCCGCGCCCGGGCGTCCGCCCGGTTCTGCTCCTGGGTGCGGAAGCGTCCGGCTTCGATGACGATGACGCCGTCCTTGGTGGCGCGCTGGCCGGCAAGCTTGATGGTCCGTTCGCGCACCCGCTCCGACAGGCCAGCCGCATTGGCGGCATCGAAGCGCAATTGCACTGCCGTCGCCACCTTGTTGACGTTCTGGCCGCCCGGGCCGGGCGAACGGATGAAGTCCTCGTGCAAGTCGCCCGGATTAATCACCGCATCGTCGGTAATGATGATCTTGTCGTCGGCGTTCATGCCGCACTCATGGCGCGGCAGGCGAAAAAAGAAAAGGCCCGATCGAAGCCGGGCCTTGAAGCATCACCAGGGGCGACGGCTATTCAGCCGCTACCTGCATGCGTGGTGCGGCGCCGAGCACGGTGGCGTCGACATGGGCTTCGAACTTTTCGAAATTGTCGACGAACATGCCGACCAGCCTTGCCGCCTGCCGGTCGTAGGCGGGCTTGTCGATCCAGGTCGATCTAGGGTCGAGAATGGCGCGGTCGACGCCGGCAACCGTCACCGGTACGTCGAAACCGAAATTGGCGTCGGTGCGGAAGTCGGCCGCTTTCAGCGAGCCGTCGAGCGCCGCCGCAAGCAGCGCCCGCGTTGCTTTGATCGGCATTCGCTTGCCGGTGCCGTAGGCGCCGCCGGTCCAGCCGGTGTTGACCAGCCAGCAATCGACGCCTTGGCGGGCGATGAGCTCGCGCAACAGATTGCCGTATTCCGACGGATGCCGCGGCATGAACGGTGCGCCGAAGCATGTCGAAAATGTCGCTTCGGGTTCCGTAACGCCCTTCTCGGTCCCCGCCACCTTGGCGGTATAGCCGGAGAGGAAATGGTACATGGCCTGCGCCGGGGTCAGCCGCGCGATCGGCGGCATCACACCGAATGCGTCGGCGGTCAGCATGATGATGTTCTTCGGGTGGCTGGCGCGCCCCGTCTTGCTGGCGTTGGGGATGAAGTGGAGCGGGTAGGCGCAGCGTGTGTTTTCGGTCAGCCCGCCGTCGTCGAAATCCGGCACGCGGCCTGCGTCGAGCGCCACATTCTCCAGCACCGTGCCGAAGCGCTGGGTGGTGGCGAAGATCTCCGGCTCGGCTTCGGCCGAAAGCTTGATCGTCTTGGCATAGCAGCCGCCCTCGAAATTGAAGATGCCGTGCGGTCCCCAGCCATGCTCGTCGTCGCCGACCAGCGTGCGCGACGGGTCGGCCGACAACGTCGTCTTGCCGGTCCCGGAAAGGCCGAAGAAAACGGCCGCGTCGCCGACGGGCCCTTCATTGGCCGAGCAGTGCATCGGCATCACACCTTTTGCCGGCAGCAGATAGTTGAGCACGGTGAACACCGACTTCTTCATCTCGCCGGCATACGAGGTACCGCCGATCAACACGATCATGTGCGAAAGATCGACGGCAATCACCGTTTCGCCGCGCGTGCCGTGGCGGGCGGGATCGGCGCGGAACGACGGCAGGTCGATGATCGTCAAATCGGGCATGAAATGCTCGAGTTCGGCGGCGGCCGGTCGGATGAGCAGATTGCGGATGAACAAGGAGTGCCAGGCAAGCTCCGTGATCACCCTGGTCGGCAGCTTCAGCTCCTCGTCGGCGCCGCCGACCAGGTCCTGCACATAAAGGTCCTTTCCAGCCGCGTGGGCGCGAAAATCGCCAAGCAGCGTATCGAACTGGATCGGCGAAATCGCTTTGTTGTTGTCCCACCATACATGCGGCGCGGTGCTTTCGTCGCGCACCACGAATTTGTCCCTGGGCGAGCGGCCGGTGTGCTGCCCGGTCTCGGCGGCAAGCGCGCCATGCGCGGTGAGTCGGGCCTCGCCACGGCGGATTGCCTCCTCGTAGAGCGCGGCCGCGCCGAAATTATAGCGCACCACGCCCGTGGTTCTTAGGCCGATCCGATCGATTGCACATGCAGGATTGCGTTTGCCGGCTTCCGACATGGGTGTCCCTTCTTCGATTTACCGCGTCTTTACCGGCGAATTCCGGAACTCCCATTGCAGGAGCTAAAAACGTCAAAACCAGAAAAGGCGAATGATATCAAATCATTAATCGATTTAAATATTTTGAAAGTTGTTTAAATCGTTTATATGTGCAAAAACACTGATGGTTGCCCAAAGGATTGGCGATGTTCATTCGTCCAATCCATATCGAGGTACAATTGTGGCCGTCGACATGCCGCGCGTGACAGCGGATACAGCCTATGCCACATTTTGTACCTAATTTGTCCTGCAAAAGCCCCTTCTCGACGAAAGAAGGGACAGCTCATGAGGGAGCCGCTTGAAATGGCAACAATCGCGCTTGTCGACGACGATCGCAACATTCTGACTTCGGTTTCGATCGCCCTCGAATCCGAGGGTTATCGGGTCGAAACCTACACGGATGGGGCATCGGCGCTGGAGGGACTGGCGGCGCGCCCGCCGAACCTCGCCATCCTCGACATCAAGATGCCGCGCATGGACGGCATGGAGTTGCTGCGCCGGATGCGTCAGAAATCCGACCTGCCGGTGATCTTCCTGACCTCCAAGGACGATGAGATCGATGAACTGTTCGGCCTCAAGATGGGCGCCGACGACTTCATCCGCAAACCCTTCTCGCAGCGTCTTCTTGTCGAACGCGTCCGCGCCGTGCTGCGACGCGCCAGCACCCGCGAGGCGGCTGCCAAGGCGCCCAACCAGCAGGCCCGGTCGCTTGAGCGCGGCCAGCTTGTCATGGACCAGGAGCGCCACACCTGCACCTGGAAGGGCGAGCCGGTGACGCTGACCGTCACCGAGTTCCTCATCCTGCATTCGCTGGCCCAGCGTCCGGGCGTTGTAAAAAGCCGTGATGCGCTGATGGATTCGGCTTATGATGAGCAGGTCTATGTCGATGACCGCACCATCGACAGTCACATCAAGCGGCTACGCAAAAAGTTCAAGGCCGTTGATGATGACTTCGAAATGATCGAAACCCTTTACGGAGTCGGATATCGGTTCCGCGAAGCTTGAGTCGAGCGGGAGCTGCTATTCGATGGCAGTGCAAGTAGAGCGAGTGAGACGGTCGGGCGCCGCCAGGCGCCCGCCGCGGATTCTGCCCGCCTTCGTGTCGAAAATTACGGTGCCGATGCGCCGGTTTCTCGGCCATCACATCTTTTCCAGCCTGACGCGGCGTATCCTCTTTCTCAACCTTGCCGGCCTTGCCGTCCTGGTCACCGGCATTCTCTATCTCAATACCTTTCGCGACGGGCTGATCGACGCCCGTGTCGAGAGCCTGATGACTCAAGGCGAGATCATCGCCGGCGCGATCGCCGCCTCGGCGACGGTCGAGACCGATTCGATCAGCATCGATCCGGAGAAGCTGCTCGAGTTACAGGCCGGCGAAAGCCTCGGCCCGGGCTCCGATCAGCTCGATAACCTCGATTTCCCGATCAATCCGGAGCGCGTGGCGCCGGTGCTCAGGCGGTTGATCTCGCCGACGCGCACCCGCGCCCGCATTTACGACCGCGACGCCAACCTGCTGCTCGATTCCCGCCATCTCTATTCGCGCGGCCAGATCCTTCGCTACGACCTGCCGCCGGTCGAAGAGGAACAGCCAGACCTTCTGGAGCGCATCCAGAAATTCGTCTTCGATTTCTTCCGCAACAAGCAGCTGCCCGTCTATCGCGAGCAGCCGGGTGGCAACGGCGCCGCGTTTCCGGAAGTGGTCAAGGCGCTTACCGGCAGCCCGTCGACGATCGTGCGGATCTCGGAGCAGGGCGAGCAGATCGTTTCTGTGGCGGTGCCGATCCAGCGCTTCCGTGCCGTTCTCGGCGTGCTGATGCTGTCGACCGAAGGCGGCGACATCGACAAGATCGTCGCGGCCGAGCGCAAGGCGATCCTGCGCGTGTTCGGCATTGCCGCCCTGGTTACCGCCATCCTGTCGATGCTGCTGGCCTCCACCATCGCCAACCCGCTGCGCCGGCTTTCCGCGGCGGCGGTCAGGGTTCGCCGCGGCGTCAAGAACCGCGAGGAAATCCCCGACTTCTCCGACCGCCAGGACGAGATCGGCAATCTGTCGATCGCCGTGCGCGACATGACCAATGCGCTCTACGCCCGCATCGAGGCGATCGAAAGTTTTGCCGCGGATGTCTCGCACGAGTTGAAGAACCCGCTTACCTCGCTGCGCAGCGCGGTGGAGACATTGCCGCTGGCCAGGAACGACAATTCGCGCAGCCGGCTGATGGATATCATCCAGCACGATGTGAGGCGGCTTGACCGTCTCATCACCGATATTTCCGATGCCTCCCGTCTCGATGCCGAGCTGGCGCGGGAAGATGCGGGAACCGTCGACCTCAAGAAGTTCATCACCGATCTGGTCGCCGTCTCGCGCGAGGCCACGCGCAACAAGAAGGCGGTCGAGATCGAATTCAAGGTCGCCAAACTGCCACAGGGCGTGAAAGGCTACTTCGTCGTCGGTCATGACCTGAGGATCGGCCAGGTGATCACCAACCTGATCGAGAATGCCCGCTCGTTCGTTCCCGAGGAACGTGGCCACATCACCATATCGCTGGCGCGCGCCGGCAAGTTCAACATCGTCACCATCGACGACAATGGACCCGGTATCCGTGCCGATAACATCGACCGCATTTTCGAGCGGTTCTATACCGATCGGCCGGCCGGCGAGGCGTTCGGTCAGAACTCGGGCCTTGGCCTGTCGATATCCAGGCAGATCGTTGAAGCCCATGGCGGCACGCTGAGCGCCGAGAACATCCCGGGCACCAAGCCTGGCGAGATCAAGGGCGCGCGCTTCGTGGTGACGCTGCCGGCGGAAGGCTGACGGATGAATTCCAATCACGCCTGGTCCTATTGTGCAGCCTGAAAATATTCACGGCACCGCGATCCTGATAGGTGATCGCGGCATTCTCATCACCGGACCGTCCGGCTTGGGCAAGACGACGCTGGCGCTCGCCTTGATCGATCATTGCAGCCAGCGTGGGCTGTTTTCCCGGCTGATCGGCGATGACCAGCTCTATGCTGCAGATTGCGACGGGCGGCTGGTCTGCCGCGCACCAGCCAGCATAGCCGGCCTCGTCGAGGTGCCGGGATTCGGCCCCAAACCGATACGGTTCGAGCCAAGCTGCGTGATCGACCTCATTATCCGGCTGGTGCCAGCCGGCAAAATGGCCCGCTTCCAGGAAGACTGCAGCGAACTCGTTGTCGGCGTACCAGTGCCGCGCATTGATCTTGCCGGGCGCAATGTAGCGGCGGCCTTGCCGGCAGTGATGTCGCGCCTGTCGATTGCGCCTTTCCTGTGATCCGATTTCGATTTTTTGCTGCAATGCGTCAAATTGGCTTGGGCCGGCGCAATTTTGGGCTTGTCAACAGGCCTTGCGTCGACAAGATAGCGCTCCCGCCACCTGGAACGGTCGGCGAGCATAAAATGCGCCTGTGAAGCGGCGATGACGGGAGCCACCAAAGAATGATCGGACTCGTGCTTGTAACGCACGGTCAACTGGCCGCCGAGTTCCGCAATGCCGTGGAACATGTCGTTGGGCCACAAGACAATTTCGAGACCGTGGCGATCGGTGCCGACGACGATATGGAACAGCGCCGCCGCGACATTATCGACGCGGTCGGCCGCGTCGATACGGGATCAGGCGTCATCGTTTTGACCGATATGTTCGGCGGCACGCCCTCCAACCTCGCCATTTCCGTGATGGAATCCGGGCGCATCGAGGTCATTGCCGGCATGAACCTGCCGATGCTGATCAAGCTGTCCAGCGTTCGCAAAGGCGACAACATGACGGCCGCGCTGGATGAGGCGCAGGCTGCCGGCCGTAAATACATCAATGTCGCCAGTCAGCTCCTGAGCAGCAAATGAGTGCCCTGTTGCCGGAAAAGGACAAGATCGTTCGCGACTTTCCGATCGTCAACCAGCGCGGCCTGCATGCGCGCGCCTCGGCCAAGTTCGTTCAAATCGCCAGCGGCTTCAACGCCACGGTCCAGGTCGAGAAGGACGGCGTCAAGGTCGGCGGCACCTCGATCATGGGCCTGATGATGCTGGCGGCGAGCCCCGGTTATTCGATCCGCGTCACCGCCACCGGCCCGGAGGCCGAAGAGGTCATCGATGCGCTGGAGCAACTGGTTGCTTCCCGTTTCGGCGAGGAGTGCTGACGGCTTCGCCGACGGCACCTGCTGCGGCATGTTCGGGCGCAACCTTGCGGCGGTGAAGGAAATCGCATTTTTGCGCGACCGTCGCGTATTTTGTTCTTGCTTTGTGCCGGCAGCTATGCTACTAATCTCGCTATGGTGCCAATTGGCCCCGAAGACCCGCCCGCCGAGGCGGGTTTTTTGTTTCCGGCTTTGAAAGTGTTGCCGATCTGAGGTCTGAGGGACGGCCACCTTGGACAGCACCCCTTCTGCGCGCTCTCATGGCCGCCGTAGCTGAAGACATGCACGGATAAAGATTTCTTTATATCCCATTGTCGTCCGACTCCCGATCTGCTAGTCAGGCCGGCAACTCGCGCCCTCCGACACGCCTTCGGGGCGGGCGCGTCCCGCAATCAATTCGCATCGGAGCACTGCCATGACGGGTAGCAAGGACTATGTGGTCGCAGACATCGCGCTTGCCGGCTGGGGCCGCAAGGAGATCGAGATCGCCGAAACCGAAATGCCGGGCCTGATGGCCTGCCGCGAGGAATTCGGCGACAAGAAGCCGCTCAAGGGCGCGCGCATCACCGGCTCGCTGCACATGACCATCCAGACGGCGGTGCTGATCGAAACGCTTAAGGCGCTCGGCGCCGATATCCGCTGGGCTTCCTGCAACATCTTCTCGACCCAGGACCACGCCGCCGCGGCCATTGCCGAGGCCGGAATTCCGGTGTTTGCCGTCAAGGGCGAGACGCTGGAGGACTATTGGGTCTACACCGACAAGATCTTCCAGTGGGCCGATGGCGGCACCTCCAACATGATCCTCGACGACGGTGGCGATGCCACCATGTACATCCTGATCGGCGCCCGCGCGGAGGCCGGCGAGGATGTGCTGTCCAATCCGGGCAGCGAAGAGGAAGAGATCCTGTTTGCCCAGATCAAAAAGCGCATGCAGGCATCGCCCGGCTTCTTCACCAAGCAGAAGGAAGCGATCCGCGGCGTCACTGAAGAGACGACGACCGGCGTCAACCGGCTCTATCAGCTGCAGAAAAAAGGCTTGCTGCCGTTCCCGGCGATCAACGTCAATGATTCCGTCACCAAGTCGAAATTCGACAACAAATATGGCTGCAAGGAATCGCTTGTCGACGGCATTCGCCGCGGCACCGACACGATGATGGCCGGCAAGGTCGCGGTTGTCTGCGGCTATGGCGACGTCGGCAAAGGCTCGTCGGCTTCGCTCAAGGGCGCCGGCGCCCGCGTCAAGGTCACCGAGGTCGATCCGATCTGCGCGCTGCAGGCGGCGATGGACGGTTTCGAGGTGGTCACGCTCGAGGACGCGGCGCCGACGGCCGACATCGTCATCACCACCACCGGCAACAAGGACGTCGTTACCCTCGACCACATGCGCCTGATGAAGGACATGGTGATCGTCGGCAACATCGGTCACTTCGACAACGAGATCCAGGTGGCCTCGCTGCGCAATCTGAAGTGGACCAACATCAAGCCTCAGGTGGACATGATCACCTTCCCGGACGGCAAGCGGATGATCCTTTTGTCGGAGGGCCGTCTGCTCAACCTCGGCAACGCCACCGGCCATCCGAGCTTCGTCATGTCGGCGTCCTTCACCAACCAGGTGTTGGCCCAGATCGAGTTGTACACCAAGCCCGGTCAGTACGAGAACCAGGTCTATGTCCTGCCGAAGCATCTCGACGAAAAGGTCGCGCGCCTGCATCTCGACAAGCTCGGTGCCCGCCTGACCGAACTGTCCGGCGAACAGGCCGCCTATATCGGCGTCACTCCGCAGGGACCGTTCAAGCCGGAACACTACCGCTATTAACCACGGCGAAACTTGCCACTAGATATTGAAGCCGGGCAATTGACTTTTCGCCCGGCTTTATTTTTGCGCTGATTGATTCTTCACGCCGATTCGCGCAAGCGCTATGGTGCTGATTCGCGGTCCGGGGACGAGGCCCGGGCGCACGCATCAGGGCGGTCTTGCATTCAGGCGGCGAAGAGGACCAAGACATGCCGGGGGATAACCCGCCTTGCGCGGGACAGGCCGTTTCCGGCGGCCATAACGATTCGATCACGGGCTCCGCTGCCAGAGGCGGCAGCCTTCTATGGCGCGCCGGCAGCCGTGTCGGTGTGCTGCTTGCTTCTTCCGCGCTGGTTGGTCCGCTGCTTGGCTTTACTGCACATGCCCAAACCCGCGTGGCGCAAAAGGCCGGGCTGTCGGTCAGCACGGTCGAGGTCATGCAACTCGCCATGTTCGTCGGCGTCATGGGGGCGGCATTGCTGTCGGCCATCTTTCTGATCCGCGAACGGGCGCGCACCGCGGCGGAAAATGCCGAGCTCAGGACCCGCATCGCCGACGTCAATGCCGCGCTGCAGCGCTCGGAGGCGCTGCTCCATTCTCGCGATCAGCGCGTGGTGGTATGGGCGGCCGAGAACAAGAAGCCCGAACTTGTCGGGACATTGCCGATCGAGAGCGGCGCGCCGGAGGACCGGGCGGCCTTCCTGGCTTTCGGCCGCTGGCTGATGCCGCGTTCGGCGGCCGCACTCGAACATGCCGTAGCGGCACTGCGGGACAAGGCAAAGCCGTTCGATCTGGTCATCGAATCGCAGGCCGGCCAGCCGCTCGAGGTTCACGGCCGCAAGAGTGCGGCGCATGTGCTGGTTCGCTTCGTCTCGCTTTCGGAGACACAGCGAAGCCAGGCCAGGCTGAAGATCGAGAACCAACGCTTAGCCGCCGACCATGAGACGCTGATCGGTCTTCTGGATGCGCTCAAGATGCCGTCATGGCTGCGTACTGTCGACGGGCGGCTGAAATGGGTCAACCGCGCCTATGCCGAAGCGGTCGAGGCCGAGAATGCCGAAGCGGCGGTCCGCGATGGCAAGGAATTCCTCGGCGGCCAGGCGCGCGACACGATCGCTGCGCAGCACAAGTCGCGCGCGGTCTTTGAACAGACGCTCTCCACGGTCATCGAAGGCGACCGCCGTATGTTTGCCGTGACCGATTTTGCCGGGGCGGATGGTTCGGCTGGTCTTGCCTGCGACATCAGCGCTATCGAGGCCATTCGCGCCGAATATGAGCGGACCATGCAGAGCCACGCCGACACGCTCGATCAGCTCAACACCGCCGTGGCGATTTTCGACACCGACGAGAAATTGCGGTTTTTCAATCAGGCGTTCCAGAAGCTATGGGGCCTCGACAGCGGCTTCCTGCACAGCGCGCCGGACAACGCCTTGCTGCTTGACCGCCTGCGCAGCGAAGGCAGGATCGCCGAGCAGCCCGAATGGCGGCGCTGGAAAGAGAGCCTGCTCGGCGCTTACCGCGCGGTTGAATCGCAGGAGCATTGGTGGCATCTGCCGGACGGCAAGACCATTCGCGTCGTCGCCAATCCGCAGCCCAAGGGCGGCGTCACCTGGGTGTTCGAGAACCTGACCGAGAAGATGGACCTTGAAAGCCGCTACCAGACCGCCGTCCGGGTCCAGGGCGAGACGCTCGACAACCTCGCCGAAGGCGTCGCTGTGTTCGGCCCCGACGGCAAGCTGAGATTGTCGAACCCGGCGTTCGCGGCATTGTGGGGGCTGGATGCCGATGCCTCAAAACCCAACGTCCATGTCTCGACGATCCGCAACCTTTGCGACCGCCGTGCCGTCGACAGTCCGTGGGGCGGGTTCGTTGCCGCCATCACCGGCTTCGACGACGAGCGCCGCGACCGCCACGGCCAAACCGAATTGAACAACGGCACCGTTTTGCGCTACGCCGTCATCCCTTTGCCCAACGGCCAGGTGATGATGACCTTCGTCGACGTTACCGACAGCGTCAATGTCGAGCGGGCGCTGAAGGACAAGAATGAGGCGCTGCAAAAGTCCGACCAGATCAAGAACGAATTCGTGCAGCACGTCTCCTATGAGCTGCGCTCGCCACTCACCAACATCATCGGCTTTACCGAGCTTCTTTCACTGCCGTCGACTGGTCCGCTGAACCAGAAGCAACGCGAATATATCGGGCATGTCGGCTCGTCTTCCTCGGTCCTGCTCACCATCGTCAACGACATCCTCGACCTGGCGACGGTGGATGCCGGCATCATGGAACTCGACATTTCCGAAGTTCACATCGATCGAACCATTACGGCTGCCGCCGAACTGGTCGCCGACCGGCTGGAGGAACATGCGATCAAGCTTAGGATCGACGCGGCGGCCGCGCCGAAAACCTTCCACGGCGACGAGATCCGCGTCCGCCAGATCCTCTACAATCTGCTCAGCAATGCCGCCAATTACGCGCCGGAGGCGAGCACCATAACGCTCGCCTGCCGCCAACTTGCCGACGGCGTGGAATTTTCCGTTCACGATGACGGCCCCGGCATGCCGCCGGACCTGCTTGACTCAGTGTTCCGGCGCTTCGAGCCGCGCACCAATGGCGGCCGCCGCCGTGGCGCCGGGCTCGGCCTGTCGATCGTCAAGAGCTTTGTCGAACTGCATGGCGGCAGCGTCCGCATCGAGACCGGCAGGGATAAGGGCACCACGGTTGTTTGCGCCTTTCCCGACACGCCGTCCGGCATCCGCGCGGCGGCCGAGTAGCGCGTTCGATGGCGGTATTGGTGCTGGAGCGTTTTCTCGCCGACGAGGCTGCGACGGCAAGGTTCGGCGAGGATCTCGCCATGTCGCTGCGCATTGGCGACGTGCTCGCCCTCAAGGGCGATCTCGGCGCCGGCAAATCGACCTTGGCACGGGCGCTGATCAAGGCACTGGCCGACGATGCCGGACTCGACGTGCCGAGCCCGACCTTCACGCTGGTCCAGAGCTACGACACGCGTGTGCCGGTTCATCATTTCGATCTCTACCGCTTGGGCACGGCATCCGAGCTGGACGAGCTGGGCTTCGACGAGGCGCTGACGCAAGGCGCCGCGCTGGTCGAATGGCCGGAGCGGGCAGAGGCATATCTGCCGAAAACCTCGGTGCTGGTCGAACTTCTCCAGCAGGGCGACGGCCGACTGGCGAGACTATCGGGAGAGGGCGCCGCCTTCGAGCGCGCGGCGCGATCGCTGGCAATGCGCGATTTTCTCGGGCAGGCCGGTTGGGGCGAAGCGCAGCGACGACATTTCATCGGTGATGCCTCGGCTCGCTCCTACGAGATCGTCACGCTCGCCAGATTTCCGCCGCGGGTGCTGATGAACTCGCCAAGGCTGGTGCTCGGACCGCCAGTCCGCGACGGCAAACCCTATGCCGAGATCGCTCACACCGCGCAATCCGTTTCGGCGTTCGTCGCCATCGACCGGGCCTTGCGGGCCGGCGGCGTCAGCGTCCCGGAAATCTATGCCCAGGATCTCGACCAGGGTTTTCTCCTGCTGGAGCATCTCGGTTCCCAAGGGTTTCTCGACAAGCGCGGCCAGCCGGTGGCCGAGCGCTACGCTGCGGCGGCCGAACTGCTTGCCATGATGCACGGCAAAACATGGCCGGCCCGCATGCAGGCCGGCCCCGGCGTCTTCCATGAGGTGCCGCCTTTCGACCGCGACGCCATGATGATCGAGGCCGAATTGTTGGTCGACTGGTATGTCCCGGCGATATCAGGCGCTCCGCCTAGAGAGGCGCTGCGCGCCGGTTACCGCAGCGAATGGAGTGCGGTGCTCGATCGGCTGGAGGGGCGCGAATACACGCTGATGCTGCGCGATTTCCATTCACCCAACCTGATCTGGCGCGCTGACCGTTCCGGTCACGATCGCCTCGGCGTCGTCGATGTCCAGGACGCGCTGATCGGGCCGTCCGCCTACGACGTCGCCTCGCTCGCCATGGACGCGCGCGTCACTATCTCACCCGAAATCGAAAAGCACACGCTCGCCGCCTACATCGCCGCGCGACGCGCTGCCGGTGCCTTCGATGAGAACGAATTCCGCGAAACCTATGCAATCATGGCCGCACAGCGCAATTCCAAGATCCTCGGCATCTTCGTGCGGCTCGAAAAACGCGACGGCAAGCCTTATTATCTGAAGCATCTGCCGCGCATCCGCGACTATCTTCGCCGGGCACTGGCGCATCCGGCGCTGGCCGGGCTGCAGGATTTCTACATCGCCCACGGCTTGCTGGAGGAACGCTCGATTTGACGGCTAAGGATTTGGGCCCGAAGGCGTCGGATGAGCAGCCGATGCCGACGACCGCCATGGTGCTCGCCGCCGGGCTCGGCAAGCGCATGCGGCCGATCACCGACACCATGCCGAAGCCGCTGGTCAAGGTCGCCGGCAAGACATTGCTCGACTGGGGGCTGGACTGCCTAGCCGAAGCCGGCGTCGCCAAGGCCGTCGTCAACGTCCATTACCTCCCGCAACAGATCGTGGACCATGTAGCCCGCCGCAGTGCGCCGAGAATCGTCATCTCGGATGAGAGTAGGGGCTTGCTTGACTCCGCCGGTGGTATCGTCAAGGCATTGCCCAGTTTAGGGGTGCCCTTCTACGTGCTCAACGCCGACACCTTCTGGATCGACAGCGGCGTCTCCAATCTCAGGCGTCTTGCGCTTGCATGGGAGGGCGCGACAATGGACATTCTGCTGATGCTTGCGGATCTCCAGTCGGCAACCGGACATAGCGGCGGCACCGATTTCCTGGTGGCGCCGGACGGCGCCTTGCGGCGTGCGAACAACGATCCCGCCGGCCTGATCTATGCCGGCGCCGCAATCGTCCATCCGCGCATCTTCAAGGATGCGCCGGCCGGTCCACACTCTCTCAACGCCTATTTCGATGCGGCAATCGCCGCCGGCCGCCTGTTCGGCATGAAAATGCAGGGCCACTGGATTACTGTCGGCACACCTGACGCGATCTCGCGGGCGGAAGCAGCGGTCGCCGCCGCGCTTGCCGGCACGCCCAATGCTGTTGCTGAGGCACCCGGCGCTCTTACCGAGTCGAAATGAGCGGCTCCCGCCGCGTTTTCTCGATCCCGCCCGGAGCGCCGTTCCTGCCGACGCTGGCCGAGGCGCTGCTTGCGGGGCGCTTGGTTCCCGGCTTCGCCTATGACGGCGATCCGCTGGCGCTGGCCGATCTCACCATCTATGTGCCGACGCGCCGTGCGGCGCGGGCGCTTCGCGGCGTCTTCGTCGATGCTCTCTCGCGCTCGGGAAGCCGCTCGGCGATCCTGCCGGTCATCCGCCCGCTTGGTGAGTTCGATGAAGATGAAGCCGCCTTCGAGGCAGGAGCTTCGGTCGCCATCGACCTTGCGCCGCCGATCGCCGCGGTCGAGCGTCTTCTGCTGCTTGCGCCGCTGGTGCGGGCGTGGAAACGCCGCCTGCCGGCACATGTCGCGGCATTGTTCGACGAGGAGATTGTCATACCGGCCTCCGCCGCCGACGCCATCTGGCTGGCGCGCGACCTTGCACGCCTGATGGATGAGATCGACACCGAAGGCACGGATTGGGCAAGGCTCGCCGACCTTGTAACCGGCAATCTTGCAGGCTGGTGGCAGGTGACACTCGACTTCCTGACCATCGTGACGGAGAACTGGCCGAACCTGCTCGAGGAACGCCATCGTTCCAATCCGGCCGCGCATCGTAATGCCCTGATAAGGCTGGAGGCGGCGCGGCTGAAGCGTAATCCGCCAGCCGGACCGGTGATCGCCGCCGGTTCCACCGGCTCCATTCCCGCCACGGCCGAGCTGCTTGCCGTGATCGCCGGTCTGCCCAATGGCGCCGTCGTGCTGCCCGGGCTCGACCGGGCGTTGGACGAGCCGTCCTTTGTCGCGATCACCACACCGGGCGCGCGCCCAGCCGTGCTTGGCCACCCGCAATACGGCCTGGCAAAGTTGATCGGCAAGATCGGCGTGCCGCGCGCCGATGTCGAGGAGATTGCTGTTGCGCCGCGACCGCTTGCGCTGCGCGCCGCACTTGTCGGCGAAGCGCTGCGCCCGGCGGAGACCACCGAGCTCTGGGCCGAGACGCGCGCTCGCTTTAGGGCCGGCGATATTGCCGAGGCCTTCGCCGATGTGACGCTTCTCGAAGCCGCCAGCGAACGCGACGAAGCCGTGGCGATCGCCGTCGCGCTCAAACAGGCCGTCGAATGGCCCGGCCAGCGCGCCGCACTCGTCACCGGCGACCGCGCTCTGGCGCGGCGCGTCTCAGTCGAGCTGCTGCGCTTCGGCGTTGCCGCCGACGATTCCGGCGGCACGCCGCTGATCAACACACCAGCCGCCAGCCTGCTCAGGCTGGCGCTTCAGGCAGCCTTCCGCCCGGGCGACCCCGTCGCCCTGCTGTCGCTGCTCAAGCATCCCCTGCTTGGCCTCGGCCTGGAGCGGGCAAGCGTGCGCTATGCGGCCGAAATCGTCGAACTCGTGGGGCTGCGCGGCGGCACAGGGCGTCCGGACGTGGCGTCGCTGCCGCAGCTCTTCGACACCCGGCTCCTCGAATTCGACGGCGGCGGCAATCGCCGCCCACCCTTCTGGTGGCCGCGGCTTTCGGTCAGGCGCATCGAACAGGCGCGCGACCTGCTGATCCGGCTAACGGCCGCGCTGGCGCCGCTGGTTGCTTTTCGCGGCGACGAGAATGCCGATCTTGCCACCCTTGTGCGCGCCAGCGTCGTTGCGCTCGAAAGTCTCGGCCGCGCCGCTGACGGCAGCCTGAGCGAACTCTATGCGGGCGATGCCGGCGAAAAGCTCGCCGAGCTCTTGCGCGGGCTGGTCGCGGCCTCGGTGTCGTTCTCCTTCGCCGCTGACGAATGGCCTGACGTCATGGAGGCGCTGATCGCGCCCGAGACGGTCAAGCCGGCGCAGGGCACCGACAGGAACATCGCCATCTGGGGTGTGCTGGAAGCGCGGCTTCAGGATGTCGACACGCTGGTCGTCGGCGGGCTCAACGAAGGCGTGTGGCCGCGCAAGCCGGAGAGCGACCGCTTCATGTCGCGGCTGATGAAGACCGGCATCGATCTTGAACCGCCCGAGCGGCGCATCGGCCTTGCCGCCCATGATTTCCAGATGGCCATGGGCGCCAAAAAAGTGGTGCTGGCTCGCTCCGGCCGCTCCGGCGACGGACCGTCGGTACCTTCGCGCTGGCTGCAGCGCATCCTTACATTCGTCGGCGAGGACCACGCTGCTGCACTTCGCCGGCGCGGCGACGAACTGCTTGCCTGGGCGCGTGCGCTCGATGCCGGCGAAAAGCAGGACTTTGCGCCGAGGCCGCAGCCGAAACCGCCGCTCGCCGCGCGGCCGCACCACTTCTCGGTCACCGAGATCGAAACGCTACGCCGCGATCCCTATGCGGTCTATGCCAGAAGGATACTCGGCCTGATGCCGCTCGATCCGGTCATTCGCGATCCGGGCGCCGCCGAGCGTGGCACGCTGTTTCACGCCATTCTGCACCTCTTCTCGGCGAGGGTGGCCGACCCGCGCGCGCCGGAGGCGCTGGACGGGCTCATCGCCGCAGGCCGCTCCTGCTTTGCCGAGGCGGCCCTGCCGGCCGATGTCGAGGCGGTGTGGTGGCCGCGTTTTGAAAAGCTTGCCGCCGGCATCATCGAATGGGAGCGCGGCCGGGCCGCCGCCGTGGCACGGCGGCACGCCGAGGAACGCGCCGAAAAGACCGGTGTCGGCCGATCCGGCGTGACCCTGTCCGGCTACGCTGATCGAATCGATCTGCTGGCTGGCGGCATGGCCGACATCCTCGACTACAAGACCGGCTCCTCGCCATCCAAAGCGCAGGCGCACACGCTGCTCGCGCCGCAACTGGCGCTGGAGGGCGCGCTGCTGCGTCGCGGCGCCTTCAAGGAGCTTGGCGCCTGTGAGCCGTCGCAACTGGCTTTCGTGCGGCTGAGGCCGAATGGCGAGGTGTTCGAAGAATCGATCCTCGAATACAACCGCAAGCCGCGAACCGCCGCCGATCTCGCCGAAGAGGCCTGGGCGAGGTTGGAAAAGCTGCTGATCCACTATGCCGACCCGACGACCGGGTATTTGTCGCGGGCGTTGCCGTTCCGCGAGGGTGAGACCGACGGCGATTACGACCATCTCGCCCGCGTGCTCGAATGGTCGGCCGGCGGCGATGCCGACGACGAGGGAGGGGAGGCATGAAAAAGGCCTATCCCATTCCAAGCGACACTGTCGCCAGTCAGGCAAGCGCCTCCGATCCGCGCAATTCCGCATGGGTGTCGGCCAATGCCGGATCCGGCAAGACCCATGTACTCGCCCAGCGCGTTATCCGGCTGTTGCTGCGCGGCACCGATCCGTCCAAGATCCTGTGCCTGACCTATACGCGTGCCGCCGCCGCCAACATGTCGAACCGGGTGTTTTCGACCCTGTCGCAATGGACGGCCCTGGGCGATGCCGAGCTCTCGACACGGATAGAGGCGCTGGACGGCCGCCAGCCCGACCGCGAAACCATGCGCCGGGCGCGGCGGTTGTTTGCCGAGGCTCTGGAAACACCGGGCGGGCTGAAGATCCAGACCATCCACGCCTTCTGCGAATCGGTGCTGCATCAGTTCCCGCTGGAAGCCAATATCCCTGCGCATTTCGAAATGCTCGATCCGCAAATGGAGGCATCGCTGTTTGCCGCCGCCCGCCGCGACATGATTTCGGGCGGCGTTGCAGGCGATGCGGCATTGTCCGACGCCTTCGCCACCGTGCTGGAGCGCGGCGGCGAGCATGGGCTCGACGCATTGCTGGCCGAGATCGTGCGCAAGCGCGATGGTTTGCGTGCGTTCATCACCGCGGCCGGCGGCGATGGTTTTCAGGCGCTGTTCGACGAGTTCCATTTCCGCGCCGGCCAGACGGCCGAAGGTATAGCCGCCTCGGTCTGGCCGCTGCCCGGCTTCCTGCCGGATTATCTCGTCATCTTTTCACGGGCGGCCGAGGCCGCCGATGCGCGCATCGTGCTGAACAATCTGCTGCCATACGCCCGCCTTGCCTTTGCCGAGGAGGATCCGGTACGTCGCCTGAATTTGCTCTCCAAGGCTTTCCTGAGGGCCGACGGCGAGCCTTACGATCCGGCAAAGACATTTAAAAGGGCATTGCTTGACCGGCTACCCGATCTTGCCGAACGTTATCTGGCGGCGGTCGACGCCATTCTCGAAATCTCCGACCGGCTGGCCTTGTTCAGGATGCTGGAAGGCACGCGTGCGGCGCTGACCATCGCCGACTGGCTGATCGCCCGTTACGAGCAATTGAAGCGCGCCCGCGGCTTCCTCGACTTTAACGACCTGATCACCCGTACGGTCAACCTTTTGGCACGGCCCGATGCCGGCCCTTGGGTGCAGTACAAGCTCGACCAGGGCATCGACCACATCCTGCTCGATGAGGCGCAGGACACCAGTCCCGACCAGTGGGAGGTGGTCAAGCGGCTGGCAGAGGAGTTCTTTGCCGGGCTCGGCGCACGCGACGCGGTCCACCGCACCATCTTTGCTGTCGGCGACGAAAAGCAGTCGATCTATTCCTTCCAGGGAGCCGCCCCGGATTCCTTTGCCGACAGCCGGCTTTTGTTTGCCGGCAAAGTTAGATCCGCCGCCGCCGCCTTCGCCGATCTCAAGCTGACCTGGTCGTTCCGCTCGACCGAAGATGTTCTTGCCGCCGTCGACCGGGTCTTTGCCGACCCGAACGTGCGGCGCGGCATCAGCCACGATCCTGATCCGCTCGACCACAAGGCGATCCGCACCGATGCGCCGGGTCATGTCGAGGTCTGGCCGTCGATCGGCGCCAACGTCGTCGAGGAACCAGACGATTGGACGCAAGCGGTCGACCATGCCCACGCGCCGGCAGTCCGCGTCGCTGAAAACGTCGCCGCAACGATTGCCGGCTGGATCGGCAACGGTGAGGTCATCGAAGGCCGCGGCAAGAAACTCCGCCCCGGCGACGTGCTGGTGCTGGTGCGCAAGCGCGATCGCTTCGTCCATGCGCTGACGCGGGCGCTGAAGCGCCGCGACATTCCGGTGGCCGGCGCCGACCGGCTCAGCCTGCCCGGCCACGTCGCGGTGAAAGACCTGATCGCACTTGGCCATTTTCTCATCCAGCCCGAGGACGATCTGTCGCTGGCCGCCGTGCTGCGCAGCCCGATCTTCGATGTTTCGGAAGAGCAGCTTTTCGCGCTTGCTGCCCAGAGGCCGTCGGGCGTCTCGCTGATCGCCTCGCTGCGCCGGCATGTCGGCGAAAGCGAGGCGTTGGCCGCCGTCGTCAGTCGGCTCGACACATGGTCGAACGAGGCCGCATTCAAGCCGGTGTTCGAATTCTATGCCGCAGCTCTCGCCCGCGACGGCCTGCGCAAGAAGATGATCGCGCGGCTCGGTCCGGAGGCCGGCGATATCCTCGACGAATTCCTGAATTTCTGCCTGGCCGAGGAGCGAACCGGCCTGCCAGGGCTGGAATCCTTCCTGTCGACGCTGGAAAACGCCGGCCCCGAGATCAAGCGCGAAATGGACCAGACCCGCGACGAGGTTCGCGTCATGACCGTGCATGCCGCCAAAGGCCTGGAAGCGCCGGTGGTATTCCTTGTCGATGGCGGTTCCGCGCCGTTCAGCGACCAGCATCTGCCGAGATTGATGCCGTTCGAAGGCTCGGGCGACTGCTGGGAGGGCAAGGGCTATCTCTGGCGTTCGGCCAGCGATGTCGCCAATGGGTTTTCACGCGCCGCATCGGCCCGCGCCCGCGAGCTCGCCGACGACGAATACCGCCGGCTGCTCTATGTCGGCATGACCCGCGCCGAGGATCGGCTGATCGTCTGCGGCTACCATGGCAAGCGGGCGCCGAATACCGGCACCTGGCATTCGATCGTCAGCCGCGCACTGGTCGGTGCCGCGGAGAGCAAAGAACGCCGGCATCCCGCCACTGGCGAGACCGTGCATCGTTTCCAGGTGACGAAACTGCCGCCCATGCCACTGGCGGCAGTGAATGAGGCACGACAGGCGGAACGCTTTGCACCACTGCTTGAAACCCTGTTCCGGCCTCTGCCGCCCTTCGAGGAATTGCCGCGGCCGCTCTCGCCGTCCGGCGCCTCGGTGCTGATCGACGAGGCGCGGCAAGCGGTGGCCGACACGCATTCGCCGGTACTGGATGCCGACGCCGAGCCCGGCTTTGCCGTCATGCGCGGGCTGGCGCTGCACAAATTGCTGCAGATGCTGCCCGGCATCGCCGAGGGAAAACGCCGGGATGCCGCCGAACGCTATCTGGCAAGAGCCGGCGCGGAATGGCTCGACGACGAGCACGACAAGGCCTTGGCTGGCGTTTTCAGAATTCTTGCCGACAGCCGCTTCGCGCCGCTGTTTGCGCCAAACTCGCGCGCCGAAGTCGCCATCATGGGCAGCCTGGAGGTAAGGGGCAAACTGCGCTCGATTTCCGGCAAGATCGACCGGCTGGCAGTAACGCCGGACAAGGTTTCGATCGTCGACTACAAGACCAATCGGCCAGCGCCAGCTACGCTCGCCGAAGTGCCGCAAGCCTATGTTCTGCAGCTAGCACTTTATCGCGCGCTGCTTCAGCCGCTCTATCCGGGACGCGAGGTCTCGGCGGCGCTGCTGTTCACCGAGGCGCCGCGGCTGATCGAGCTGCCGGCGGCGGCCTTGGACGATGCGCTTGCTAGACTCACGGGAGCGTGACACAACACTTGCTTGAAGACGGACGCGATCACCACCACATTTGGTGCGACGAACAAATCGAAAGGATCTCAGCATGGCCACCGTCAAGGTCGACAAGAGCAATTTCCAGGCCGACGTGCTCAACGCCAAGGAGCCGGTCGTGGTCGATTTCTGGGCGGAATGGTGCGGCCCGTGCAAGATGATCGCCCCGGCGCTCGAGGACATCGCCATCGAACTCGGCAGTAAGATAAAGATCGCCAAGCTCAACATCGACGAGAATCCTGAGCTGGCCGCGCAGTTCGGCGTACGCTCGATCCCGACGCTGATGATTTTCAAGGGCGGTGAAGTCGCCGACATGAAGGTCGGTGCTGCGCCGAAAACGGCATTGTCGCACTGGATCAACGGCAGCCTCGCCTGATCCGATCAAAATTTTGCAGAAAAGCCCGGCCTCGCGCCGGGCCTTCTTTTGCTGGCGTCATTGGTGGGCCGCTCTGGCACTCGCGGCTTGCCGCCCGGTATTCTTCTCTTCTGAATTCAAAGGAGAAGCGATATGACCGGATCCGCCAAGGCCACCGTCTTCATCGACAATGAGCGCGTCATCGTCACCGAATACCGCTTCGCCCCGGGAGACAACACCGGCTGGCATCGCCATGGCCACGACTATGTGATCGTGCCGTTGACCGACGGCAAGGTGAAGCTCCTGACCAAGGATGGCGAATCCTTTGCCGAGATGAAGAAGGGCTCGCCGTATTTCCGCAACGAGGGCGTCGAACATGACGTCATCAGCGCAAACGATGGCGAATTCGCCTTCATCGAGGTCGAGCTGAAGTAGTCCACCAACCATCGGCTGCGCCGCTACAATTGTCCGGCGAGGCGCGATCACCAATCCGCGATACGATCGCCGCCGACGAATTGTGCGCTTTTCTCAGTATATTCGAACAGTTCTATCTTCACGCCGTTGGGGTCGCGGATCCAAGCCTGGTAGGTGTCATCGCACGCGCGTTTCTTGGAAGTGACATCAACGCCCTTTGACCTCAGATGGATGATCGCGGCGTCGATGTTTTCCACTTCGAGGCAGAAGTGGTTGATCTGGTTCAAGTCGCCATAGCTGGCGCCGTCTTTCTGGAACACCTCGACATGGCTACGGCTGCCGCAATTGAGGTAGAAGCCGAAAATCTTCCCGTCGCGCAGGAAATTGAACTGGGTGTCCATGCCGAGGACGTCCCGATAGAAGCTTCGCGTCATCTCCAGGTCATTCGCGAAAATGCAAACGTGTGCGAGCTGCTTTACCTTGATCATGATTGGCTCCTCGCGGTGGTCTGACAAGTGTGGCGTCACCGTGGCCCGGCTGAAGCACGCCTCAAACCGGCGGCGTACCATTTTCGGCCAACACCGCGCCGGCCAGGTAAAGTGACCCGCCAATCAGGATGCGCGGCGGCGGTCCGTCCCATGTGTCGCGCAGCAGCATCAGCGCATTGGCGACGGAACTGACCGGTTCGGCCGACAGGCCGGCCTCGATGGCGCGGGTCGCCAGCTCGTCGTTCGGCACGCCCGCGTCGCTCAGGCTCACCGGCACGGTGTAGACATGCCGGACCAGCCCTTTGAAGGCGCGGAAATAGCCGCTCTGGTCCTTGGTGTTGATCATGCCCGAGATCAGGAACAGCGGACGCGGGTTCTTTTCCTCCTGCTCGGCCAGCGCCTCGGCGACGACCACGCCAGCGCCGGGATTGTGGCCGCCGTCGAGCCAGATGTCGGCGCCCTTCGGCGCCAGTTCACTCAGCCGGCCTTGTGGCAGCTTTTGCATGCGGCCCGGCCAGGCAACATTCGCCATCGCCTTCTCGGCAGCGCGGTGGCTGATCTCGAAGCCGGCCGCCTTGACCGCCGCGATCGCCGCCGCCGCATTGGCGAATTGATGGCGCCCCGGCAGGCGCGGCGGCGGCAGGTCCATCAATCCGTCTTCGTCCTGATAGACCATGCGGCCGTTTTCCTCATAGGCAAGGAAATCCTGGCCATAGACGAAGGCGGGGCAGTCGAGCCGCTCGGCGGTTTCGATGAGCACCTGCTGGGCCGTCTCGCTTTCCTGCGCGCCGATGACGACCGGGCATCCGCGCTTGATGATGCCGGCCTTTTCGGCGGCGATCAGCTCGACGCGGTCGCCGAGATAGGCTTCGTGGTCGAGCGACACCGGCATGATCACCGACACGGCCGGCTCGGCGATGACATTGGTGGCGTCGAAGCGGCCGCCAAGGCCAACCTCGAGGATGACGGCATCGGCCGGATGTTCGGAAAACAGCAGGAAGGTGACGGCGGTGAGGATTTCGAAGACAGTGATCTTCTGGCCTTGATTGGCTTTGGCGACGCGGGCGATGGCTTCGGCGAAGACCTTGTCGTCCACCAGCCTGCCGCCGCCATCTGCGGCCAGCCGGTAGCGCTCGTGCCAGTTCACCAGATGTGGCGAGGTGTGGACGTGGACGCGGTAGCCGGCGGCTTCGAGCAGCGCCCGTGAAAAAGCAGCACAGGAGCCCTTGCCGTTGGTGCCGGCGATGTGGATGACCGGCGGCAACTGGTCTTGCGGATTGCCGAGGCGCTCGAGCAGCCGCGAAACGCGGTCGAGCGAAAGGTCGAAGCCCTTCGGGTGAAGCGCCATCAGGCTTTCGATTTCGCGGTCGGCGGCAAGCGTGGTCATGAAGGAATCCTACGCGCGCGCACAACGGCACACAACAGCCGCTCGCGCCGCGTGATGTCGCGTCAGGCTTGCGGCCGGGCTTCGGCCGGTATCGCCACCGGCGGCAGAATTTCCGGCTCCCGCGGGTTTTGCTCTTCCGGCAGCTTGAGCAGCATTCTCAGCAGCCGCGCAACCGTCTGGCGCATCTCCAGCCGCGACACCACCATGTCGACCATGCCGTGTTCCATCAGATATTCGGCGCGCTGGAAGCCGTCGGGCAGCTTTTCGCGGATGGTCTGCTCGATGACGCGCGGTCCGGCAAAGCCGATCAGCGCCCCGGGCTCGGCAATGTGCACGTCGCCCAGCATGGCGTAGGAGGCGGTGACGCCGCCGGTCGTCGGGTTGGTCAGGACGACGATGTAGGGAAGGCCGGCCTCCTTCAGCCTGTCAACGCCGATCGTGGTCCGTGGCAGCTGCATCAGCGACAGGATGCCTTCCTGCATGCGGGCGCCGCCGGAGGCCGCAAACAGGATCAGCGGCCGCTTGCGCTGCAAGGCGACCTCGAAACCATGCACGATGGCGTCGCCGGCCGCCATGCCGAGCGAGCCGCCCATGAAGGCAAAATCCTGCACCGTCACCACCACCGGCAGGCCCTCGACCGTGCCCAGCGCATTGATGATGGCATCTTCCATGCCGGTCTTGGCCTTGGCATCCTTCAGCCGGTCAATGTAGCGCTTTTCGTCGCGGAACTTGAGTGGATCCTGAACGACCTTGGGGTTTTCCAGCGTCTCGTATTTGCCGTCGTCGAGGAAGAATTTCAGCCGTTCCTTTGCCGATATCTTCATATGATGGCCGGAGGACGGAATGACGAACTGGTTCTGCTCCAGATCCTTATGGAACACCATTTCACCGGTCTCGGGATCCTTGATCCACAGGTTTTCCGGCATGTCGGTGCGGCGGCCGAGCATCGAATTGATCTTCGGACGGACGTAATTGGTGATCCAGTTCATCGCTTCGGCTCCTGTCCCTTAAGAAGACGTAGGAAGATTATTCGGCGGCAGCAAGGCGAGCCGCGCGAACCCCTTGCGAAAGCCCGCTGACCAGCGTGGCGACGGCCTCGGCCGGATCGGCGGTCTTTTCGCCCTTCGGCCCGAGCACGTTGGCGACGGCATTGACAATCGCGGTGCCGACAACGACGCCGTCGGCCGACGCGCCGATGGTGCGCGCCTGCTCGGCGGTCTTGACGCCGAAGCCGACGCAGACCGGCAGGTCGGTATGGCTCTTGATGCGCTTGACCGCTGCCGCCACCTTGCCGGTGTCGGCCAGCGCCGAACCGGTAATGCCGGTCATCGAGACGTAGTAGACGAAACCCGACGTGTTCTGCAGCACCTTGGGCAGGCGCTTGTCGTCGGTGGTCGGCGTCGCCAGCCGGATGAAATTGATGCCGGCCTTGAGTGCCGGGATGCAAAGCTCCTCGTCCATCTCAGGCGGCAGGTCGACGACGATCAGCCCGTCTATACCGCTGGCCAGCGCATCGCTCAGGAAGCGCTCGACGCCGTAGATGTAGATCGGATTGTAATAGCCCATCAAGACGATCGGGGTTTCACTGTCGCCGGCGCGGAATTCCGAGGCCATCTTCAGCGTTTTGACCAGTGTCTGGCCGCCCTTCAGCGCCCGCAGGCCGGCCGCCTGGATCGCCGGGCCGTCGGCCATTGGATCGGAAAACGGCATGCCGAGCTCGATGATGTCGCTGCCGGCGCCGGGCAGCGCCTTCATGATCGACAGGGAGGTGTCGTAGTCCGGGTCGCCGCCCATGAAATAGGTGACGAGTGCCGGTCGACCTTCGGCCTTCAGCTTTGCCATGCGGCGGTCGATGCGAGTGGCCATGATCAGATCTCCATGCCCAGCATATTGGCCACTGTGTGCACGTCCTTGTCGCCACGGCCGGACAGGTTGACGATGACGATCTGGTCCTTGTCCATATCAGGCACGATCTTCACCGCCTGCGCGATGGCATGGGCCGATTCCAGCGCCGGAATGATGCCCTCGACGCGTGTCGTCAGCTGGAACGCCTCCAGCGCCTCGTCGTCGAGGATCGGCACATAGTCGACGCGGCCGGAATCGCGCAGCCATGAGTGCTCCGGCCCGACGCCGGGATAGTCGAGGCCGGCCGAGATCGAGTGGCCGTCCATGATCTGGCCGTCGGCGTTCTGCAGGAGGTAGGTGCGGTTGCCATGCAGCACGCCGGGCGCGCCGGCACTCATCGAGGCGCAATGCTCGATGCCGTCGAGCCCGCGGCCGCCGGCTTCGACGCCGATGATGCGCACCTGCCTGTCATCCAGGAAGGGATGGAACAGGCCGATGGCGTTCGAGCCGCCGCCGACACAAGCGATGATGGTGTCCGGCAGCCGGCCTTCCTGCTCGAGGATCTGGGCACGCGCCTCGGTGCCGATCACCGACTGGAAGTCGCGCACCAGCTCCGGATAGGGGTGCGGGCCGGCGGCGGTGCCGATCAGGTAATAGGTATCCTCGACATTGGTCACCCAATCGCGCAGCGCCTCGTTCATGGCGTCCTTCAGCGTGCCGTGGCCGGCGGTCACCGGCCGCACCTCGGCGCCCAGAAGCTTCATGCGAAAGACGTTGGGGCTTTGCCGGGCGACATCGGTTGCACCCATATAGACGATACAAGGAAGCCCGAAGCGCGCCGCCACTGTAGCGGACGCGACGCCATGCTGGCCGGCGCCGGTCTCGGCGATGATCCGCGTCTTGCCCATGCGCTTGGCGAGCAGGATCTGGCCGAGGCAGTTGTTGATCTTGTGCGAGCCGGTGTGGTTCAGGTCCTCGCGCTTGAAATAGACTTTTGCGCCGCCCCGGAGGCCCTTCGCCGAGGAAACCTCGCGAAGATGCCTGGTCAGGCCTTCGGCGAAATAGAGCTTCGACGGTCGCCCGGCATAGTGCGTCGAGAGATCGGTCAGCTCGGCCTTGAAATCCGGGTCGTTCTTGACCTCGTTCCAGTGCCGCTCCAGCTCAAGGATCAGCGGCATCAGCGTTTCGGCAACGAAACGACCGCCAAAAATGCCGAACATGCCCTGCTCGTCGGGGCCGGTGCGGAAGGAATTCGGTATCGCCGGCTTGTCCATCGCCGATCTCCTGGTCTGTGGTTTGAAGCGCGGTCAGGCGGCGCGGTTGTCGCGTGCTGCCCCGACGGCCCGGAAAAACTGTTCGATCAGCGCCGGTTCCTTGATGCCCGGCGCGCTCTCCACGCCCGAGGAAACATCTATTCCGGGCGGGTTCGCCAGCCGAAGGGCGTCGCCGATATTGCCGGCATTGAGCCCACCGGAAAGCATGTAATCGACGCCGGCGTCAAGGCCGGCAAGAATGCGCCAGTCGAAGGCAAGGCCGTTGCCGCCCGGCAATTCCGAACCCTTAGGCGGCTTGGCATCGAACAGGAAGCGGTCGGCAATGCCGATGAAGGCTTTGACCCGCCCGAGATCGGCGGCCTCGCTGACCGGCAGCGCCTTCATCACCGGCAAGCCGTAGCGCGACTTCACCTCGGCCACCCGCTCGGGGGTTTCGGCGCCGTGAAGCTGCAGCATGTCGGGCTGCATTTTTTCGACGATCTCATCCAGAAACGCGTCGCCGGCGTCGACCGTCACCGCAACCGCCTTGGCCCTGCCGCGCGCCGCTTCGCGCAGGCGGCCAGCTTCCGCCGGCTCGACATAGCGCGGGCTTTTGGCAAAGAAAATGAAGCCGACATGGCTGGCGCCGCCGGCCAATGCCGCAGCCAGTGCCTTGTCGGTCTTCAACCCGCATATCTTGATGTCGAGCGCCATGGCGCGGGATTGGCACGAAACGGCCAAAGAGTCGAGAAGAAGCATCCTGTTTGCCGCCAGCGCGGAACGCGCTACCTTGCTAATGTAAGAGCGGAACGCGCTACCTTGCTAATATAAGAGCGCAACGCTTACTTGCTCAGGCACAAAGGCGGGAGAACAAAGATCATGCCGGAAAAGACCGTCGCGGAACTCAGGCAAAAGCTGGCGCAGGCCCATGAGGTCATCGCTCATTTGATGGACAAGGCAGCCTTCAATGGCGCCGAGGCGCACCGGGCGCTGGCTTATTTCAGCAACGATGGCTTCGAGAAGGATTTCCTGCCCTGGCCGCGCCACGCCGACGAGGGGCTGCGGCCGGAGGAGTTGAACGCGGCGAATGACGATTGAGCAATTAAGCCCTGATCAAAAGCGCACTCTGTCAATGGAGTGTTCCTCCTCTCAACGCGCGACTTAGGTTGTTCATGGCCTCCAACGGAAAGTCATGTTTGCGCCAGTTTTCCTTGTAACCTTCGAGGCCATGTGTGTTCAAAACCTCACGCGCGGCACTGAGAACTGCTTCTGCGAACTCTCGCAACCCGCATGTGGCTTCAAGTTTCACCTCGCCGAAGTCGTCTGGCTCGTCAGACCAGATTTCTGAAAATTCCAGTATCTGCACTCTGACAAAAGCGCCTTCCGGCACCAGTACGAAGCGATACTCACCGGGTTCATCACAGAAGCGTGCGACCGAATACCTGGTGCCTTTCAGCGCGTTCAGCGTAGCGCCAAGCAGCTCGTTGAGGGCATCGCCCAGATAAGACGCCGCCACGGTCGCCTGAAGGTCCCCAACCGTGACATCGCACATCGCCCAGCCCGCTCCAATCAGCCGGTATTCGATCCGCGCAGGCATCAATCACTCGAACGCGATCGCCTGCAGCGCGCCGCCATTGCGCTTGAGCCAATCCTTGCAGCGCTCGGTATCCGGGCAAAGCTGCTCGCATAGTTTCCAGAATTTCGGGCCGTGGTTCATCTCCTTGAGATGCGCCACCTCATGCGCGACGAGGTAGTTTATCACCGGCCGCGGCGCCATCATGATGCGCCAGGAAAACGACAGATTGCCGTCCGACGTGCACGATCCCCAGCGGCTCGACGTATCCTTGAAGCGGATCGCCTTGGCGCGCTTGCCGACCGCAGCACTGTGCTTGGTCACCAGCGCTTCGATCTCGCGCTTGGCTTCGCGCTTGAGGAAATCGGCGATGCGGCGCGGCAGATGCACGCGTTCGCCATGCACGATCATCAGCGGCCCGCGCTCGTCGCGCGACAGCGTGACGGTGCCGCGTTTCGACGGTTCATGGACGATGCGATGCGGCACGCCGCGCACCGGCACCTTGATGCCGGGCCGCACCTGCGGCCGGTTGGGTACCTTGGCCAGCCTTTGCTCCAGCCAGTCCTGATGGCGGTCGAGGAATTTTTCCACCTCGCCGCGGCGCAGCCCCGGCGGCACGGTGATGCGCAAACCGCGGCCGCCGGAATCGATGCGCAGCGTCAGGCGCCGCGCCCGGTCGTTCTCGACGATCTTGAGCGGCAGCGTGCGGCCGGCAACGCAATGCTCGCGCTCCACGACGGGCGTGGGCTTGGGTTTCGTCGGGGTGCGGAAGAAGCCGAAGGACATTCCGGGACGATACGTGATTCGAGGGAAACGACTAGAACAAAAAAGAAACGGCGCCGCTGACGCGACGCCGTTTGGATTATCTATCTGGGCACGGGACCTTACTCGTCGAGCAGGCCTGGCGTGGAGTTGCCGCCGCGTTTGTTGTTCGTCGTCGAGCCGGTTGACCCGCCGGTCGTGGGCGATGTCGACTTGTTGCGGTTGGCCATGAAGCGGTCGAACTCTTCCTGGTCCTTGGCGCGGCGCAATTCGCGGGCATATTCATCGAACTCGCTCAGCATCTCGTCGAGCTTGCGGCGTTCCTCGGCAAGCCGCTCGAGTTCCTTTTCGCGCCAGTCGTCGAAAGCGACGTTGCCGGTGCGGGCGGAGCCATGGCCCCAGCGCGCGGCCTTGTCGGAGCCGCGGCGGCAGCCGGCGAAGATGCCGTCGGTCGCGCGGTTGACGTCGCGCTTGAAGCCCTCGAGCCGGTCGCCCCAGATGATGTAGGCGAGCATGGCGAAGCCGAGCGGCCAGAACACCATGAACCCGATCACCATCAACGCGATGGTCGCCGGCGTCCAGGCCGGACGGATCAATGCAGATGTGTTCATTTCTCCCAATCCTTCAGTTGGAGACAGCCAATTCCGGCTGCGTGGAATCGAAATGGGATGAAGAAAACGGCGATTCAAGACAGCAACCGCCAAAACCGGACAAGCGGCTGAAATGATTATCGCTTTTTGAGCATTTCGAGGAAAAGAGCAGCCAAGCCCCGTAAGGGGGCAATGCCGCCGACGGTTCGTAGTGAAAATCCAGCGCCGATCGCGTCTGCTGGCTTAGTGCAATGGTTTGACGCTTCGAAGCCGTCCGTTCAAAAATCCAGAGGCGCATTGTCGACGACCTCTTTCATCACGAAGAAGGTTCTCGTCTGGCGAACGCCAGGCAGTGCGATCAATTGATCCCCGTGGATTCGGTTGAAATCCGCCATGTCACCAACCCTGATCTTCAGAAAATAATCGAAGTCGCCTGCCACCAGATGGCAGTCGAGGATGAATTTCAGTTTGGCGACGGCCTTTTCGAATTCCGCGAAACTCTCCGGGGTCGAACGGTCGAGTACGACGCCAACCATCACCAACGCGCCTCTGTCGACCTTCTGCGGGGTCACCATCGCCCTGACATGGCTGATGTAGCCTTCATCGATCAGGCGTTGCGTCCGGCGGTGGCACGTCGCCGGGCTAACAGCGACCGACTGCGCCAGCTCCGCGTTGGTCAGTCGCCCATTGCCCTGGAGCAGGCGCAACATTTTCAGGTCGATCCGGTCGAGCGCTGCGCGCATGAAAGATTCTTCCGCTATTCGGATTAAGAATTAAATATATATGACATTTTAATGCCATGAAGCGATATTTTGGATATTCTGGGCTCGATCTTTGAGAGCACATTTCAAGTCAGAGCTGATAGTGTTCATCGCACCACACCGCAATGAATGGAACAAGCGAGGGCACTCTCATGCTCGAGAAATTCGAACGTTATCCGCTCACATTCGGGCCGACCCATATCGAGAAACTGGAGCGGCTTGGTGGTCATCTCGGCGGGAAGGTCGATCTCTATGCCAAGCGGGAGGATTGCAATTCCGGTCTTGCCTTCGGTGGCAATAAACTGCGCAAACTCGAATACATCGTCCCGGACGCGATCGCCTCAAACGCCGATACGCTGGTGTCGATCGGTGGCGTCCAATCCAACCATACGCGCATGGTGGCGGCCGTCGCGGCGAAGATCGGCATGAAGTGCCGCCTCGTGCAGGAAAGCTGGGTGCCCCACGAGGACGCCGTCTACGATCGCGTCGGCAATATCCTTTTGAGCCGGATCATGGGCGCTGATGTCCAGATGGTCGATGAGGGTTTCGACATCGGGATTAGGGAAAGCTGGGAACAGGCAATCGCGGATGTGAAGGCCACGGGTGGCAAACCCTATCCAATTCCGGCCGGGGCTTCGGTACACAAATATGGCGGCCTGGGCTATGTCGGCTTTGCCGAGGAGGTCCGCGCGCAGGAGAAGGAGCTCGGCTTTGCCTTCGACTACATCGTCGTTTGTACCGTCACCGGTTCGACTCACGCCGGCATGCTGGTCGGCTTCGCCAAGGACGGCCGCGAGCGCAAGGTGATCGGCATCGACGCATCCTGCACTCCGGCGCAGACCAAGGCGCAAGTGCTCAAGATCGCGCAGAGCACCGCGACGCTGGTCGAACTCGGCAAGGAGCTCGATGAGAACGATGTCGTCCTGATCGAAGATTATGCCTATCCGGTCTACGGCGTCCCCTCGCAGGAGACGAAGGAAGCAATCCGTCTCTGCGCGCGTCTTGAAGGCATGATCACGGATCCGGTCTATGAGGGAAAATCCATGCAGGGCATGATCGATCTCGTGAGCAAGGGTTATTTTCCCAAGGGATCGAAAGTGCTCTACGCCCACCTTGGCGGCGCTCCGGCCATCAACGGATATGCTTATACGTTCCGCAACGGCTGAATCTATCCCGCCTGCCGCACCATCGCGTCCACTGCCCGCACCAGCATGTCGAGATCCTGAGGCCGCGACAGGCGGTGGTCACCGTCGGGGATGAGCGACAGCGTGACGTCGTCGGCCGGCAGCAGGCTGACCAGCTTCAACGCATGGCTCGACGGCACGTCGGGATCGGCAAGGCCTTGCAGGATGTGGACCGGACAGTGCGTGTCGATCGGCCCGGTCATCACCCGGTTGTTGCGGCCGTCCTCGATCAGTGCGCGCGTGTAGATGTAAGGCTCGGCTGAATAGTCCGACGGCTCCTCGAAAAAGCCCTTTTTCCTGAGGTCGCGCTTCTGTGCCCCGGTCAGCACCGGCTCCACCAGTTCGAACGTGAAATCGGGCGCCGGCGCCAGCAGCACAAGGCCGGCGACGCTGTTCTCGCCCGCCTTGCGCAACTCCTGCACCATGCGCAGTGCGATCCAGGCGCCCATCGAGGAGCCGACCAGGATCTGCCTGCCCTGGGTGAAGCGGCGGAAAACCGCCAGGCTCTCGCCCAGCCATTTCGAGATGGTGCCGTCGGCAAAGGCGCCACCCGATTCGCCGTGGCCGGAATAATCGTGGCGCAGAAAGGCGCGACCTTCTTTGCGCGCCCATTCCGACAGTGTTTCGGCCTTGGTGCCCAGCATGTCCGATTTGTAGCCGCCGAGCCAGACGATGCCGGGCTCGGCACCTGTCGCATGCCTGACGGCGATGCTCGTCCCGTCGACGTCCAGAAAGATCGGGGTGGTGGTCATGGTGTATTCCCTCACGCCGGTCTTTTGACACAGCAAGGCATTCAACGAAAAGTGCTCCGCCACTTTCTTCGCTTGGTGCAGAGGAGCATTCCATCGAGCAGGTGATTTCCTGAGAATGCTGTGCTATTGACTCCGACCGCGCGCTCACCACATTGCGCGTTCGCAATTCTGAACTGAAGAACCCCTTAACGAAACGGCTCAAGGAGACCACGACCATTCGCAGACCTTTCAAAGCAGCGGCGCCCACCAAGGAAGGCCCGCGCTCCAACCGTGACATCCGGGTTCCCCGGGTCCAGCTAATCGACGCCGAAGGCCAGAACCGCGGCGATGTCTCCATCAACGATGCATTGCTGCTCGCCGAAGAGGCGGGGCTCGATCTGGTCGAGATATCGCCCAATGCAGTGCCGCCCGTCGTAAAAATCCTCGATCTCGGCAAGCTGAAATACGCCAACCAGAAGAAGGCGGCCGAGGCGCGCAAGAACCAGAAGGTCATCGAGATCAAGGAGATCAAGATGCGCCCGAACATCGACAGCCACGACTATGAGACCAAGATGAAGGCCGTCCGGCGCTTTTTCGAGGAAGGCGACAAGGTTAAGCTGACGCTGCGCTTCCGCGGTCGCGAGATGGCGCATATGGAACTCGGCATGCAGCTTCTGAACAAGGTTCGCGAGGAAGTGGCGCCCATCGCCAAGGTCGAAGCCGAACCGAAGCTCGAAGGCCGTCAGATGATGATGGTGCTGGCGCCCCGCTAAAGCGCGTTGCGCTTTAGTTCTGTTTTGTGCATGTCGTTGTCGCAAAACCGCTGCGCACTGTTGGGCGACGTGCATAAAATCCGCCTGAATCATGTTGCAAGGCGTCCCGGCGATCGGCGGGGCGCCTGTTTTCTTGGCCAGACGCTGCGATCGCCGGCGAGAGCAAAGACGCTCTAGTTCCCTCGACGATCGGATTCCCGACATGGTCAATGAAGTCAAGCATTCGGAAGCCAGATATGGACTGGGCAGCTATCAGCACACGCGCAGGATGGTACTTGCCGTTCTGATCGTGGTGATGTTTGCGGCGCTGCTGTTCGGCCAGTCGGTTTTCCCTCCCGATACGCCAGTGCATGAAACGATCGAAATGGTCGGCGTCGTGCTGATCTTTCTCGGCGTCGTCGGACGCTTGTGGTCGACGCTCTACATCGGTGGACGCAAATCCTCAGAAGTGGTGACCGGCGGACCGTATTCGATTACGCGCAACCCACTCTACCTTTTCTCCACTTTAGCTGCCGCCGGTGTCGGCGCACAGATCGGCTCCATCGCGGCCACGATCGGCTTTGGAGTGCTCTGCGCGGGTGCCTTTTACATCGTTATCCTGCGCGAGGAGAAATTCCTCAAGCAGGCTCTCGGCGCGCAATACCAGGCCTACCTGGCGAAAGTGCCGCGCTTCTTCCCGAAACTGTCGCTGTATCAGGAAGGCGACACCGGCAGCTTCAAGCCGCGCCTGCTGCGAACCACGTTACTGGACGGGCTGGTGTTCCTCGTTGCCTTGCCGGCTTTCGAACTGATCGACGGCGCCCAGCAGTCCGGCATATTGCCGGTGCTGTTCCGTTTCCCCTGAGTACAGTGTTGCTGAGTACAGTGTTGCTGAGCACGGGGTGTTGCACGCGCCCCCGCTTTGACGTATAGGACCGCCGTTCCCAAAAAACCGCCCGGCAGGGCATGCCGTGGCGGTTTCATTTGCTTTTCGGGCTTTGGTCGGCCTGAAGCGAACAAAAAGCGCATTGGTGCGCATATAAACGGAGTAGCAAAATGCCCAAGATGAAGACCAAGTCGGCCGCCAAGAAGCGGTTCAAGATCACAGGTACGGGTAAAGTTCTGTCGGCTGCGGCCGGCAAGCGTCACGGCATGATCAAGCGTTCCAACAAGTTCATTCGAAATGCCCGCGGCACGATGGTTCTGGCTGAACCGGATGGCAAGAAGGTCATCAAGAATTTTCTGCCGAACGGCCTCTAGGGCATGATGCCAAAAAGTTGCAGACTTTTTGGAAACATCATGCGCCAAAATAAGAGCATTCGGTCTGGGCACGCATTTGTTTTACGCAATTCCGAACGGAAAACCGCCAGGCACTTTCCTGGAATTGCTTTTAAGGAGATCATGACATGGCACGCGTAAAGAGAGGCGTCACCTCGCACGCCAAGCACAAGAAGGTCCTGAAAGCCGCCAAGGGTTTTTACGGCCGTCGCAAGAACACCATCCGCATCGCCAAGCAGGCGGTGGAAAAGTCGCTGCAGTACGCCTATCGCGACCGCAAGAACCGCAAGCGCTCGTTCCGCGCGCTGTGGATCCAGCGCATCAATGCGGCGACGCATGAGCATGGCCTGACCTATGGCCGTTTCATCGACGGTCTCAACAAGGCCGGGATCGAGATCGATCGCAAGATCCTGTCGGACATGGCCATCCACGAGCCGCAGGCCTTCGCCGCACTCGTGGCCAAGGCCAAGGTCGCGCTCGAATACCTGAAGAATACCACGCCGAATGCTTTTGAAAGCGCTGTCGCTTAAGACCAGCGCTTCCCAAGCTATTCGACACTTGATTTGGGAAACCCGCGCTGGCAGGGCTGGCGCGGGTTTTTCTTTGCTTCCAATCGGATCCGGAACATGAGTGACATGGAAACTCTCGAAAATTCCCTGATGGCCGAGATCGCCTCGGCCGCCGACGAGCAGGCGATCGAGGCGGTGCGTGTCTCTGCCCTTGGCAAGAAGGGCTCGGTTTCCGAGATGCTGAAGACACTCGGCTCGATGAGCGCCGAGGAGCGACAGGTCAAAGGCCCGGCAATCAACGGCCTCAAGAACCGCGTCACCGAGGCACTTTCGGCGCGCCGCGCCGAGCTGAAAGATGTGGCGATCACGGCACGGCTTGCCGCAGAGAAGGTCGACGTCAGCTTGCCGGTCAGGCAATCGCCGGCCGAGCGCGGCCGCATCCATCCGATCAGCCAGGTTATCGACGAGATCGCGGCGATTTTCGGCGATCTCGGCTTTGCCATCGCCGAAGGTCCGGACATCGAGACCGACTATTATAATTTCACCTCGCTGAACTTCCCGGAAGGCCACCCGGCGCGCGAGATGCACGACACGTTCTTCTTCCAGCCGGACGAGCAGGGAGAGCGCAAGCTTTTGCGCACCCACACCTCGCCGGTGCAGATCCGCACCATGGAGATGCAGAAGCCGCCGATCCGCATCGTCATTCCCGGCAAGACCTACCGGCAGGATTCCGATGCCACCCACTCGCCGATGTTCCATCAGGTCGAGGGGCTGGTGATCGACAAATCGGCCAACGTCGCCAACATGAAATGGGTGCTGGAGGAGTTCTGCAAGGCCTTCTTCGAAGTGCCGAGCGTCAAGATGCGCTTCCGGCCCTCCTTCTTCCCGTTCACCGAGCCCAGCCTCGAGGTCGACATCCAGTGCGACCGTTCGCGGCCCGGCGAGGTGCGCTTCGGCGAGGGCTCGGACTGGATGGAGATCCTCGGCTGCGGCATGGTCCACCCCAATGTGCTCCGTTACGGCGGGCTCGATCCCGACGAATACCAGGGCTTCGCCTGGGGCATGGGCATCGACCGCATCGCCATGCTGAAATACGGCATGCCGGATCTGCGCGCCTTCTTCGACGCCGATGTGCGCTGGCTGTCGCATTACGGTTTTAGGCCACTTGACATGCCGACGCTGTTCGGGGGCTTGAGCGCGTGACGACCGGGCCGCAGCAAATCCGCGGGCAGCTCGCCTTCCTGCACATGTCCGACGCGCGGCCGCATAGCTTCAAGTGCAACGTGCCCAGACCAGACGGAACACAGTCATGAAACTCACCCTCTCCTGGCTCAAGGATCATCTCGAGACCGACGCCTCGCTGGCGGAAATCGTCGGGCGTCTCACCTCGATCGGCCTCGAGGTCGAGCATGTCGACGACCGGGCGAGCCTGGCTCCCTTCGTCATCGCCAAGGTGCTGACGGCGGTCCAGCATCCCGACGCCGACCGGCTTCGCGTGCTGACCGTCGACACCGGCGACGGCAAGCCGCCGGTGCAGGTCGTGTGTGGAGCGCCGAACGCCCGCGCGGGCCTGATCGGCGCCTTTGCAGCACCGGGCACCTATATTCCCGGCATCGACGTGACGCTGACCGTCGGCAAGATCCGCGGCGTTGAAAGCCACGGCATGATGTGCTCCGAGCGCGAGCTCGAATTGTCCGAGGAGCATGACGGCATCATCGACCTTCCTGCCGATGCGCCGGTCGGTACCAGCTTCGCCGCCTATGCCCATCTCGACGACCCGCTGATCGAGATCAATCTGACGCCGAACCGGCCGGATGCGACCAGTGTCCATGGCATCGCCCGCGATCTGGCGGCGAGCGGGCTCGGCACGCTGAAGATCGCGCCGATAGAGCCGATCCCCGGCAAGGGCGAGACGCCGGTCAAGGTGACGATCGAAGCGCCGGAGCTCTGTCCCGGCTTTGCGCTGCGCCTGGTACGCGGCGTCAAGAACGGACCGTCGCCGAAATGGCTGCAGCAAAGGCTTCTCGCCATCGGCTTGAGGCCGATCAGCGCGCTCGTCGATATCACCAATTACGTCACCTTCGACCGCGGTCGGCCGCTGCATGTTTTTGACGCTGCGAAGGTCACCGGCAATCTCACCGTGCGCCGGGCGCATGACGGCGAAAAGGTGCTGGCGCTCGACGGCCGCGAATACACGCTGACGCCGGAGATGTGCGTCATCGCCGACCAGGACGGCATCGAATCGATTGCCGGCATCATGGGCGGCGAGCATTCCGGCTGCGACGAGAACACGTCAGACGTGCTGATCGAGTCGGCGCTTTGGGACCCGATCACCACCGCCCGCACCGGCCGCACACTCGGCATCATCACCGACGCGCGCTATCGGTTTGAGCGTGGCGTCGACCCGGAAATGATGGTTCCCGGCTTGGAGCTGGCAACGAAGCTGGTGCTCGATTTCTGCGGTGGTACGCCGGCCCAAACCCGAGTCGTCGGCTATGCCGGCCATCAGCCGAAGATCGTCTCGTTCCCATTGTCGGAAGTGAAGCGGCTGACCGGCATCGAAGTGCCGCGCTCGACAAGCCTCGACATTCTTGCCCGCCTCGGCTTCAGGCCGGAGGGCACGGGCGATGTCGTCAATGTGGCGGTCCCGTCCTGGCGGCCGGATGTCGACGGCAAGGCCGACCTGGTCGAGGAGGTCATGCGCATCCACGGCGTCGACAACATCGCGCCGCAGCCGCTCGGTTCGCACGATGCGGTCAACGCCAGGATCCTGACTGTGCTGCAGATCCGCACCCGCGCCGCCAAGCGGGCACTTGCCGTGCGCGGCATGATGGAGGCCGTCACCTGGTCGTTCATTCCGGCAAAACACGCCGAATTGTTCGGCGGCGGCCAGCAGGCGCTGAAGCTTGCCAACCCGATCGCCGCCGATATGTCGGACATGCGGCCGTCGCTGCTGCCGGGGCTGATTGCGGCAGCACAGCGCAATGCCGACAGGGGCATCGGCGATATCGCGCTTTTCGAAGTGTCGGGCACTTACGAGGGGGACGGCGCCGACCAGCAGCGGCGCGTTGCCGCCGGCGTGCGGCGCGGCACCGCCAAGCTCGAGGGCTCCGGCCGCCATTGGGCCGGCAACGCCGGCGCCGTCGGCGTCTTCGATGCCAAGGCCGATGCGATCGCAGCACTCGAAGCCTGCGGCGCGCCGGTCGAGCGGCTGCAGATCGAGGCTGGCGGCCCGGCCTGGTATCATCCCGGCCGCTCCGGCACGATCAAGCTTGGGCCGAAGGTAATCCTTGGCACGTTTGGCGAGTTCCACCCGAAGACACTGGAGGGGCTGGACGTCTCCGGCCCGCTCTGCGGCTTCGAAGTGTTCATCGATGCGGTGCCCGAGCCGAAGGCCAAGCCGACGCGGACGAAGCCGAGGCTTGATCTGTCCGCCTTCCAGGCGGTCAAGCGCGATTTCGCCTTCGTTGTCGACAAGGCGGTCGAAGCCGGCACACTCGTTCGCGCCGCCCTTGCCGCCGACCGAAAGCTGATTTCCGGCGTCTCGGTGTTCGATGTTTTCGAGGGTGCAGCGCTCGGCGCGGCGAAAAAATCGATCGCCATTGAAGTGTCGATCCAGCCGGTCGAAAAGACGCTGACCGACGACGATTTCGAGGCGCTGGCCAAGCGCATCGTCGAGAATGTCGGCAAGCAGACCGGCGGCGTGCTCAGAACCTAGAACGGATGCGATGATGGTTCACACCAGCAAACTCTCCATCACCTGGCTGGCAACTCACATCGGGACGATCGACGGCTTCTTGGATGACCAGGAATGCGCCGATCTGATCGCTGACAGTGAACGGCGCGGTTTCGAGGCGGCCAAGGTGAACAGCTCCGGCGGCGCCACCGTCCTGAAGGAGCTTCGCAATAACGACCGGGTTGTCTTCGATGACGAGGACCTTGCGGATTTGCTCTTCGCACGGGCGCGGCCTCTGCTCTATCGTGGTCTCGGCGACTGGCGCTTGACCGGGCTGAATGAGCGTTTCCGTTTCTATCGCTATGGGCCGGGCCAGAAGTTCGATTGGCACCATGACGGCTATTTCGAGCGCCACGCCTTGGAGCGCAGTCAGTTCACGTTCATGATTTATCTATCAGATGGATTTGAAGGGGGAGGAACCTCGTTTCGCGGCGAGATGCCGGGCTATGCCGGTAGCAGTCTTCTGGTGAAGCCGAAGAAAGGAATGGCACTGGCGTTCTACCATCCGATCGAGCATCGCGGCGACGAGGTGCTGTCGGGGCGCAAGTACGTCATCCGGACGGACGTGATGTACAAGCGCCAATGAAACGCTGTCCGTTCTGCCGCTGAGCTAAATGCACCTGACCCCGCTGGAAGTGTTTTTCGTCAAGGAGTTCTGCCGTTCCGCCGGCGTTTCTCCTGACATGATGCGTGCGCTGAAAGTCAAAGTACGCAGCCGCGATCCTGTAGGATTCATGACCAGAGTCACTCCCTCATCGGTTCCCCCGGAATTGCGCTTTGAGAGTCGAGTGTTCAGTTCGCTTCGGGTAGCGTGCGTTGGACCTGACCAGCTTCTTTGCGGCATGGTGCTGTTCTTCGATGAGATTGAAGGAAAGCTAGATGCGATCGAAGGCTTTGTGTATGGCGAAGAATGGCCGTCAATCGAGGAGCCAGTCTTCTGGTCCGAGACCGACCGAACAATGAGCCTTGGGCGGGAGGGAAACTAGCCTGCAGAAATGGGCGTCACGACGCCCTTTCCGATAATTGCACAACGCATGGCGCGCTGAGGACCTAGAGGGGTTGCCGGCAGGTGACGAATCGCCGTCCAAAGGGCGATGGACCATTTGCGCTATTCAGGGCTGCCCTTTGAGGAACAGCGTGCAGCCTTTCTCGATATCGTCTCGGCCGATCCGCTGATTGGCGAGACGCTGTCGCGAGTGCGGGCGCTTGACCTGCGGGACTGGCTGGTCGTGTCCGGCGCGCTTTACAACAGCGTCTGGAATCACCTGACCGGAAAGCCCTCGGGGTACGGCATCCGGGATGTCGACCTGTTCTATTTCGATGAGAGCGATCTGTCCTATGAAGCCGAGGACACGGTCATCCGCCGGGCGGCGAAGCAGTTCGAAGGACTGACGCTGCCGGTCGAAGTGCGCAACCAGGCGCGGGTGCATCTGTGGTTTGAGGCGCGCTTTGGCGGTTCCTATCCCAGACTGTCGTCGTCCGCCGAGGCGCTGTCCTATTTCGCTTCGAAAACCCATGCGGTCGGCGTTAGATTCGGCACCGATGGGCAACTCGCGCTCGTGGCGCCGTTCGGGCTCGACGACATCTTCTCGTTTCGCGTTACCCCGAACCGTGCACTGGATAATCGGCAGACGCACGAGATGAAGGGCGCGCGTGCCAGGGAGAACTGGCCGGAGATCAGTGTCGTGCCTTGGTAGGAAATGTCGGCGCGAGGCACCCCCCTCTGCCCTGCCGGGCATCTCCCCCTCAAGGGGGGAGATCGGATGTCGCCTCGGCTTTCGCCAATCACCGGCGCCGGAAGGGCGGGCAGGGCGCGGGAACTGCCAATCTCCCCCCTTGAGGGGGAGATGTCCGGCAGGACAGAGGGGGGTGCCTCGCGCCGAGGTCTCACAACGCTTTGCATCGCACCGTATTAGTCAAAAAGGGGTGCCGAAACGCCCCGTTTCGATTACGCCGTCGATTGCCGTTCACCCGTTAACCAGCGCCAGCAGCTCCTCGGTATAGCGCTTGCCGACCACCTTTTCCGGCGACAGGGCGTCGCCGATTGATGCCACCTCGGCCTGGCTCAGCACGATATCGGCTGCCGCCGTATTCTGCTCCAGATGGCGCATTTTTCGCGCACCGGGGATCGGGACAATGAAGTCGCCCTGATGCAGCACCCAGGCGAGCGCCAGCTGCGCCGGCGTCACGCCCTTCCCGGCGGCCATCTTTTCCAGCACGGCGACGACCGCCGCATTGGCCGCCATGGCGTCGGCCTGGAAGCGCGGCAACCCGCGGCGCCAGTCGTCGGCGCCGAGAACATCGGGCTTGGCGATCGTGCCGGTGAGCAGGCCGCGGCCGAGCGGGCTATACGGGACAAAGCCGATGCCGAGCTCGCGGCAGACGGCAAACACTTCCCCCTCCGGATCGCGGCTCCACAGTGAATACTCGCTCTGCACGGCGGCGATCGGGTGCACGGCATGCGCCCGGCGGATGGTCGCCGCACTCGCCTCCGACAGGCCGAGCGCCCGCACCTTGCCCTCGCGCACCAGCTCGGCCATGGCGCCGACCGTATCCTCGATCGGCACGTTGGGGTCGACGCGGTGCTGGTAATAGAGATCGATCACCTCCGTATCCAACCGCTTCAATGACGCTTCGGCCACGGCCTTGACATGCTCCGGGCGGCTATCGACACCGGCCATGCGCTCCATGCCGCTCCCTTCTTCGAGGATCTTGAAGCCGAATTTGGTTGCGATCGTCACCTTGTCGCGCACCGGCTTCAGCGCCTTGCCGACCAGGATCTCGTTCTCGTAAGGGCCATAGACCTCGGCCGTGTCGAAGAAATTGACCCCGATCTCGACGGCATGGCGCAGCGTGGCAATCGCCTCCGCCTCCGGCTGGCCACCATAGGCAAAGCTCATCCCCATGCAGCCGAGGCCGACCGGGTAGACGTCAAGTTTATTGCCAAGCTTGCGGGTTTGCATCACGTGTCTCCTTGTTGTGATGGTTGTGATGCCGCAGAGATAGCGTCTTGCGCCGAGTTCGATAATCGGCTCTCATTTGCACGGGCTGTTCCAAGAAATAGATCAATGAAGCGAACCCATCTTTCACAGCTCGCGGTACTGGCAATGGTCGCCCAATGCGGCAGTTTTCGCGGCGCCGCCAAGGAACTGGCAATCGCGCCATCGGCGGTCAGCCACGCGGTGTCCAGCCTCGAAGCGCGCCTCGGCGTGCGCCTTCTGGCGCGCAGCACGCGCAGCGTCGCTCCGACCGAGGAGGGCGCGCAACTGCTCGAGCGCCTCAGGCCGGCGCTGTCGGAAATCGACCTGGCGCTGGAATCGGCGATTGAGGCGCGCGACCGGCCGGCGGGCAATCTCAGGCTGACGGTGCCGCGAACCGCCGCCCATCTGGCGCTGACGCCAAGGCTCAGCGCCTTTGCTGCTGCCTATCCCGACATCGTGCTGGAGATCGTCATCGAGGACCGCTTCACCGATGTGGTCGAGGGCGGCTTCGATGCCGGTGTGCGACTGGGCGAGAGCCTGCAGCGCGACATGATCGCGGTGCGTATCGGACCAGACCTTCGCGGCGCGGTGGTCGGCGCGCCAGCCTATTTCGAGACCATGCCCAAGCCGCAGCATCCGCGCGATCTCGCCGCTCACCGCTGCATCCGCTTCCGCTTCTCCAGCGGCATTCTCTACCGCTGGGAATTCGAGCAAAACGGCGAGGAGATCGAGATACCGGTGCAAGGGCCGCTGATCCTCGACGAGGACCATCTGATTGCCAACGCCGCAGTCGACGGCGCCGGGCTCGCCTTCGTGTTCGAGGACTATGTCCGCGACGCGCTCGCCGCCGGCAAGCTCGTTCGCGTGCTGGAGGACTGGTGCCCGCGCTTCGACGGCTTCTTCGTCTATTACCCCAGCCGCCGCCAGATGCGGCCGGCGCTCAGGGCCTTTGTCGATTTTTTCAAGGTCGGCGAGTAAGCCAACCCTCCCCACAAGGGAGAGGTGGAAGAAAGCCGACCTGGCATTCGTTCACCGACCATGTCAGCACTGCCCAAAAACCAGACGGCCGGCTACGGCTGGACGGCGATCATCCTTCACTGGCTGATCGCGGCGCTCTTTATCGGCCAGTTCGTGCTCGGCTTCGTCATGGTGCGGCTGTCCAGCCAGCGCACCGCCTTCGAGCTGATCCAGCTGCATAAATCCTTCGGCTTCCTGCTGCTTGGACTGGTCATCCTGCGCATCGCCTGGCGCCTAGGCAGACCGGCCCCGCCGCTGCCGCGCTCGGTCGGGCCTTTCGAGCGCCGTGCGGCGCCGCTGGTCCATCTCGCGCTTTATGCGTTTCAGCTCGCTCTGCCGTTGTCCGGCTGGGCGCTGGTCTCGGTCTCGGTGCTGGAGATCCCGAGCGTGCCGTTCAATCTGTTCGTCATGCCCAATCTGCCGCTCGGTGAATCGGACACGGCAGAAAGCTTCTGGGCAGCGACGCACTGGTATCTCGCCTATGCCGGCATCGGACTTGTCGCTTTGCATCTCGCCGCAGCGCTGCGCCATCATTTCTGGCTGAGGGATACCGTGCTGACGCGCATGATCACGGCTTCGTCACATCACGACAGGGAATAGAGCGGACGGCTCATTCGTTGATGGGGCGAGGACGCAAGAAAGCGTTGCCTGCCAAGAGGACCATTTCCATGTACGCGCGCATCTTCGGATTTGCGGCCGCCGCCGCTTGTTTTGCCATGCCTGTTTTCGCCGCCGTTGCCCTCGGCGACGCGGCCGGCAGCTACATCATCCGCCCGGGGAGTTCCAGCATCCACTTCTCCATCGGCAAGCTCGGCGGCGGCGGGCTCGACGGCGCCTTCGCCCGCTTCAAGGGCAGTATCCTGATCGACAACAGCGATGTCGGCCGGTCCCAGGTCAATTTCACCATCTTCCCCGAAAGCGTCGGTACCGGCCAAAGCCGCATCGATGCCTTTCTTCGCTCGGACGCGGTGTTCGACGCGGCCGACAATCCGGAGATCCAGTTCCGTTCGACCAGCGTCAAACGGACCGGCGACACGTCAGCCCTGGTTACCGGCAGGCTGACGGCGCGCGGCAAGACCTTTCAGGAAAAATTCACCGCCGATCTCGGCGGCCTCAAGGCGGGCACGATAAAATTCCACGTCACCGGCAAGGTGCTGCGGTCGCGCTACGGCATGGATGTCGGCACGCCGATTTATTCCAACGTCGTCGACTTCGACATGACGCTGACCGGCAAGCGGGGATAGTCTTTGCAGGACCGGGGTTCCGCAAGGGCAGCGCCGGCATCCGGACAAGCCGCAGATGATCGCCCTGTTCGCCGCCATGCTCCCGCATTGGCTTTTCCGCCGATTTCAGGCAAACCTCCAGGCCTGCAATCGAGAGGAGAAATCTGATGTTCCGATGGGGTGTTTTGTCGACGGCCAAGATCGGCCGCGAGCAGCTTTTGCCGGCAATCGTCGAGGCGGAGAACGGCGTGCTGTCCGCGATTGCCAGCCGCGATCTGTCGAAAGCGCGGGCGCTGGGCGAACGCTTCGGTGCGCGCCACGCGTTCGGCTCCTATGAGGAGCTGCTCGCCTCCAGCGACATCGACGGCGTCTACATTCCGCTGCCGACCTCGCAGCATGTCGAATGGACGGCCAAGGCGATCGAGGCCGGCAAGCATGTTCTGGTCGAAAAACCGCTGGCGCTCGATGCCAAGGACATTCCGCCGCTGATCAAGCTGCGCGATGCCAGGAAGGTGCTGGTCTGCGAAGCCTTCATGGTCGTCTACCATCCGCAATGGATCAAGGTGCGCGAGCTGATCGCCAACGGCGCCATCGGCCGGCTGCGCCATGTCCAGGGCGCGTTCTCCTATTACAATGTCGACCCCAACAACATGCGCAACAAGCTCGATCTCGGCGGCGGCGCGCTGCCCGACATCGGTGTCTACCCGACAGTGTCGACACGCTTTTCGACCGGCAAGGAGCCGCTGCGCGTCCAGGCGACGATCGAGCGCGACAAGACGTTCGGCACCGACATCTATTCCTCGATCCGCGCCGATTTCGGCGACTTCGAGCTGTCGTTTTACCTGTCGACGCAGATGGCGGCACGCCAGGTGATGGTCTTCCACGGCGAGAAGGGCTTCATCGAGGTGTTCTCACCGTTCAACGCCGGGCTCTACGACCATCACCGCGTCGAGCTGCACAACCAGAACCACAGCGAGGCGCAGGTGTTCCGCTTTCCCGGCACGCAGCAATACCGGCTGGAAGTCGAGGCCTTCGCGCGGGCTGCGCAGGGCGGCAAGGACCGCGTCTTCACTCTGGAAGAATCGGTGCTCAACCAGAAGGTCATCGATGCCATCTTCCGCGCCGGCGAGAAGGAAGGCTGGGAAACAGTCTAGGCCGGCCATGATCCCACAACGGGACCGGTTTTTGGACGAGATCATGGCCAAATAGATGTCCGACGATGCGGATGTGATCATTGTCGGCGCCGGCCTTGCCGGCCTTGTCGCGGCGGCCGAACTGTCTGCGGCCGGCAAGAAGGCCATCATTGTCGAGCAGGAGCCGGAGCAGTCGCTTGGCGGCCAGGCATTCTGGTCGCTCGGCGGCATCTTCCTCGTCGATTCGCCCGAACAACGGCGCATGCGCATCCGCGATTCGTATGAGCTGGCGCTCGAGGACTGGCTGGGCACCGCAGCCTTCGACCGCACGGAAGATCTCTGGCCGCGCCGCTGGGCCGAGGCCTATCTCGGCTTCGCCGCCGGCGAGAAGCGCTCCTGGCTCATGCAGCGCGGCTTGAAATTCTTTCCGGTGGTCGGCTGGGCCGAGCGCGGCGGCGGCAATGCCGTCGGCCACGGCAATTCGGTGCCGCGCTTCCACATCACCTGGGGCACCGGCCCTGGCGTGCTCGAGCCGTTCGTGCAGCGCGTGCGCGAGGCCGAGAAACGCGGGCTGATCCGCTTCAAATTCCGTCACCGGGTCAACGAATTGACGCGGACGGGCGGCGTCGTCGACGGCGTGCGCGGCGACCTATTGGCGGCGAGCGATGCCGAGCGCGGCCGCAAGAGCTCGCGCGAGATCACCGGCGATTTCGAGCTGAAGGCGCAGGCCGTCATCGTCGCCTCCGGCGGCATCGGTGCCAATCACCAGCTGGTCCGGGAGAATTGGCCGAAGCGGATGGGCGCGCCGCCGAAACGCATGATCACTGGCGTTCCCGATCATGTCGACGGCCGCATGCTGGCGATCGCCGAAGCCGCCGGCGGCCGGCTGATCAACCGCGACCGCATGTGGCACTATGTCGAGGGCGTCAGGAACTGGGCACCGATCTGGACCGATCATGCGATCCGCATCCTGCCCGGCCCGTCATCGCTGTGGCTCGATGCGCGCGGCAAGCGCCTGCCGGTCCCGCTCTATCCCGGCTTCGACACGTTGGCCACGCTCAGCCACATCATGAGCACCGGCTTCGATCATTCCTGGTTCATCCTGACCAAAAAGATCATCCAGAAGGAGTTCGCGCTGTCGGGCTCCGAGCAGAACCCCGATCTGACGGGGAAGAGCTGGCGCCAGGTGCTCGGCCGCGCCACCAGCGGCGTGCCCGCGCCGGTCAAGGCGTTCATGGAGAAGGGCGAGGATTTCATCGTCGAGCCTGATTTGCCGGCGCTGGTCGCCCGCATGAACGCAGTGGCCGGCGGCGAGCCGCTGCTCGAACTGGCGCAGGTTGAGCGCGAAATCCGCGCCCGCGACCGGCAGCTCGACAATCCGTTCTCCAAGGACATGCAGATTACTGCGTTGCGCGGCGCGCGAGCCTATCTCGGCGACCGGCTGATCCGCACCGCAAGACCGCACAAGCTGCTCGATCCCGCCAATGGCCCGCTGATTGCCGTCAGGCTCAGCATCCTGACCCGCAAGACGCTCGGTGGGCTGGAGACTGACCTCGACAGCCGCGTGCTGGGCGCCGGCGGCCAACCAGTCGAGGGGCTGTACGCAGCGGGCGAGGCCGCCGGTTTCGGCGGCGGCGGCATGCACGGCTATGCAGCGCTCGAAGGCACGTTTCTTGGCGGCTGCATCTTTTCCGGCCGCAGTGCCGGACGGGCGGCCGCGCGGATTGTGGCATAAAACAAGGCCGGGGACAGCCGTTGCGCCAAGGTGGCGATTGCACCGAATGGCCAACTTCCCTTAGAGCATTTTGCAGCCAAATGGAATCATTTGGCGTCCGCATAAATGCGGCAAGACAGATGGTTAGAGCGGGTTGCCGGTTCCAGGAGAACCGGAACCGCTCTAGGCGAAGGGCTGCAAATTGACGTCTTGAAGCTTGGAACCGGCAAGCAAAGCCTCGAGCACCTGCTTCTTGAGAGACAGGCACTGCGAACGGGCAAGTTTGACGATGGCGGAAACCTCGCCTGCCTCGCAGGCAAGGACCAGCTCCTTTTGCTGGCCGATGATCAACTGGGTGAAGTCGCGGGACTTGAAGCCGAGGTGGAGAACCCGCGCCGACTGGTCGAGTATCTGGTCCAGGAGATGCGCCAGTCGTAAATTTCCCGAGAGCTCCGCAAGGGCCAGACGAAAGGCACGGTCGGCCGCAAGGAATGCGACGTGACTGCGCAACGTCTCCGGCTTCAGCACTTTTTGCGCTGCCAGCCTGACATCCTCGAGCCCGCGCTCGGTCATGTTCGATGCCGCCACCCTGAACACTTCCGGCTCGATCAAGCTGCGGACATCGAAGATCTCGTTGACATCCCGCAGGCTGAGCGTTGCAACGACGTAGCCGCGGCGCGGCTCGCTCCTGACCAGTCCTTCCTGCATCAGGCGGGCCAAGGCCGCGCGGATGGTCGCCTTTTTGATCTGGTATCGATCACCGATCTGTTTCTCCGTCAGCGCTTCGCCGGGGCGCAACACGCAGGCAATGATGTCGTTCCTCAGCTGCTCATATGCCTGTTCCCTGCGAAGGACGTCGGCGGCTGACAGTGCTGTCGCCTCGACCGTGGCCGGCCTCGCCGGTTCGGCGGTCAACTTCGTCGTTTTCATATTCTGTCCGTCTGGCTGTCCCGTTGACGCTGGCATCAGCATTCGCTAGCGTGAGCATCTCAGATTGATAATCTGAGCATCTCAGGGAGGATAACTGATATGCCTTTACCCGCCAACTCGCCCCTCTACGCCGTTGCCGATGATATCGTCAATGCAGCGAAAGGGCCAGATCCCCTCGAAGCGGTAAGGACGGTCCTGGGCGACTACACCAACCGCTTTCACGCATCGGGAACACTCGCTCACGAAGAAGACGACGACGAGGTGCTTCTGCATGCGAGTCCGAACCTGACGATCTATCACATCACTCTGTCGCCCGGCCTGCAGTACCCGCCTCACAACCACCTGATGGATGCCTTGATCGGCATCTACAAGGGCAGCGAGACGAACTTCATCTATCCCGTTGCCGGCAGCGAACTCGATGTTCCCGAAAGGCAGGACATCGCAGCGCCTGCCGTGGTGCACATGGCGTCAAATACCGTTCATGCGGTTGCGAATACGAGCGGTGCGCGATCGGGTGCGCTGCATGTCTACCTCGGCGATCTTACCCGAACCCACCGGCAGCTGTGGAGTCCGGATAGCAACCAGGCCGAGCCGTTTGACAATGACCGCTATCTGGCCGGCGCTCGGCCCATTCAGCAGTCCGGGCACGAATGAGCGCAGGGGCGTCGCCGGCGGCGAAATTGGCCGTGATCAGCGGACCCGTCGGAATCGCGTCACACTTGTCACTCTCGCCAATCCGCTATCGCCCCTATCCTGGCTCACGACCCAACCCGTCGCGCCTGCGGCGACAAACCAACAAGGGAGATGCACAATGACGGCACATCAGAATGGCACAGGCGAGCAGACGACGCGGCTCGCGATGAAGACACCACCGGTCGTTTCGCCTGACGCGTGGGAGGCCGCGCGCCAGCAGTTGCTCGTGAAGGAGAAGACCGTGACCCGGGCTCGCGACGCACTGGCCGCCGAGCGCCGGCGGATGCCGTGGATGGCGGTGGAGAAGACCTATACGTTCGAAGGGCCTGACGGAAAGGTGAGCCTGCTCGACCTGTTCGAGGGCCGCCGTCAACTGATCGTCTACCGCGCTTTCTTCGAGCCCGGCGTATTCGGCTGGCCCGACCACGCTTGCCGCGGCTGCTCGCTGGGGGCGGACCAGGTCGGCAATCTTGCCCATCTGAACGCCCGCGACACCACGCTTGCCTACGCCTCGCGCGCACCGCAGGCCGACATTGCGCGGCTGAAGGCGCGGATGGACTGGAAGATGCCCTGGTACACCATCACCGACAGCTTCGATGCCGACTTCGGCGTTGACGAATGGCACGGCCATAACGTGTTCATCCGCGATGGCGATCGCGTGTTCCGTACCTACTTCATCAACAACCGCGGCGACGAGGCGATGGGGACCGTATGGAGCTATCTCGACCTGTCGCCGCTCGGCCGCCAGGAGGTTTGGGAGGATTCGCCCGAGGGCTATCCGCAGACGCCGACGTACAAGTGGTGGAACTGGCACGACAATTACGGCGCCGAAGCCGTTCCCGACAAAAAGTGGGTCGAGGTGTCGGACGCCGGAGAGGCCGCGTTCCGGAACCGCACCGAATAGAACGTCTTTGGCGTCGCGGAAATGCGGCTAGGGCAAATGGATGGAGCGGGATGCACGGTTCGACCGCATCCCGCTCGCTATGTAGGACTACGGACATGAGCGAGATTCATGCAGGCGGATCCACCGGCGATGCGACCCCGGCCGGCCATAGTGCAGCCGATTGGCTGTCCTTTGCGGCCGCGCCGACCTTCGCAACCATGGCGCTGCTGACGCTTCTCGGCGGCGCGCCGGACATGATGTGCTCGACCGGGCAAGAGGCGTCACCGCTGGGCGGCATGGTCCCGATGTACCTGCTGATGAGCGGCTTTCATTTAGGACCTTGGCTGAAGCAGGTTTCCGGCCGGCGACGCCGCCGCAAATAGAGCTGTACCGGCCGACAAAGGCCCGTTCTGGTCGGGAAGACATCCCTCACCAGATCCACTCGCCCCTTCCCAAAATCGCTACCGCATCGACAATCCGGGTAAAGCTCGAGCGGGCGCGGCCGGCCGCGTGCCTGGCGCGCAAATAGCCATGCACCAGCCCCGGCTCCTCAAGCCACCAGGCGCGCCCGCCCGCGGCAACGATGCGGTCGCGATAGGCTTCGCCGTCCGACGACAGCGGGTCGCATTCAGCGGTGATCACGACGGTGGGCGGCAGATTGGCGAACTCGGCGTCGGCGAGCGGCCACAGAGTGAGATCGCCGGTGCGATCCTCGCCGCCGGTCCTGATGTCCCTGTAGAAAACGAGGTCGCGCGCGGTAAGCATCGGCGCTTCCGCGTGGGTGACGTAGGAACCGGCGGAGCTGTCGCCGCCAAGGCCGGGATAGACCAGGATCTGGCCGATCGGCTTGCGCGCATGGCCGCGCGTTGCGTGGCTGACAGCGGCGGCGAGATTGCCGCCGGCACTGTCGCCGCAGAGCAGGACAGGACGCTCGTAAGTCGCCGCCGCCCATTCGAAGGCGCAGATGGCGTCGTCGAAGGCGGCCGGATGAAGGTGCTCAGGCGCCAGCCGGTAGTCGACCGAAACCACTTCATAGCCGGTGCGGCTGCAAAGCTCGGCGCAGAGGTCGTCATGGCTGTCGAGCCCGCCGAGGATAAAACCGCCGCCATGGAAATAAAGCACCATCGCCGCCGCTTCCGGCGCCGGGGCGCGGTAGACGCGGATCGGAATGTGCCAGGGTGTGGCAATGGCGGTGGTTTCCGCCGTGACGCCTTGGGGATAGCCGGCAAAGAACTCGCGGCACATCCGGTTGTAGATCTGGCGCTGCTCGGCGACGGTGTAGTCGATCGTATCGGGCGGATAATAAGAATTGGTCCGCTCGATGAAGGCCCAGGTCTCGGCGTCGATGAGGGTTTTGTAGTCGGTCATGGGCGCTGAATGGATCGCAATGAATCCGCCTGAACACCCCCCTCTGGCCTGCCGGCCATCTCCCCCTCAAGGGGGGAGATCGGCAGCTTCGGCGAAACCGCCTTTTCTCCGGCGTCGACAATTCGCGAAAGCGATGATGACATCCAATCTCCCCCCTTGAGGGGGAGATGTCCGGCAGGACAGAGGGGGGTGAGCGCCATCATTCCTGCAATACCACTACTTCCCCTTCCACACCGGATCGCGCTTCTCGGCAAAGGCGCGAAAGCCCTCGAGATTGTCCTCCGAGCCGTAGAGTGCGTCAACCGTCGACAGTTGCCGGCGCGTCACCCGGTTCATCGCGTCCTGGAAAGTCAGCGATTCTGCGACCCGGGCCGTCTCCTTGATCGCGGCGAAGACCAGCGGCGGGCCGCTGGCGAGCAGCCGCGCGATCTCCCAGACGCGGTCCTCCAGTCTTTCCTTGGGCAGCACCTCGTTGACCAGCCCCCATCGATGCGCCTCGGCGACATCCATCCAGCGGCCGGTGAGCAGAAGGTCCATGGCGACATGGTAGGGGATACGCTTCGGCAGCTTGATCGTCGCCGCATCGGCAAGCGTGCCGGCGCGGATTTCGGGCAGCGCGAAGGAGGAGTGGTCCGACGCATAGATGAGGTCGCAGGATAGCGCCAGTTCGAAGCCGCCGCCGACCGCCATGCCGTTGACGCAGGCGATCACCGGCTTGTTGAGGTCGCGCAGTTCCTGCAGCCCGCCAAAGCCGCCGACGCCGTAGTCGCCGTCGACCGCGTCGCCGCAGGCCGCGGCCTTCAGGTCCCAGCCGGCGCAGAAGAACTTGTCACCGGCGGTCTTGACGATGGCGACGCGCAAGTCGGGATCGTCGCGAAACGCCTTGAAAGTCTCGCCCATCAGCCGCGACGTCTTCAGGTCGATGGCATTGGCCTTGGGCCGGTCGAGCGTGACTTCGAGGACAGCGCCTTCGCGGCGGGTCGAAATGATTTCAGACATTCTTCTTGTCTCCAAGTACCAGCAGCGCATCGGCGATCCAGGCGCCCTTGCCTTCGGTGCAGACGATCAGCGGATTGATGTCGAGTTCCTCGATCTCGCCGGCGTTTTGCTGCACGAAAGCGGCAATGCCAGATATCGCATCGATTGCCGCTGCAACATCGGCCTTCGGCCGACCGCGATAGCCGTCGAGCAGCGGGAACAGTTTCAGCCCGCGCAAAGCGGCCTCGATATCGTCGCGGGTCGCCGGCAGCATCAGCGTGACGCTGTCGCGCAACAGCTCGACCAGCACGCCGCCGGTGCCGAGCGTCATCACCGCGCCGAACATCGGGTCGCGGGTGAAGCCGACGAGCAGCTCGGCGACGCCGTCGCGCACCATGCGCTCGACATAAAGGCCCGTGCCGAGCGGGCCGAGATCGTGGGCGGCGGTGCTGACGGATTCGGCATCCCTCAAATTGAGCCGGACCGCGTCGAGCTCGGACTTGTGGATGACACCAAGGGCCTTCAGCGCCACCGGGAAGCCGAGCGCCATCGAGGAGATGACAGCTTCGACCGCGTTGCCGGCGCGCTCGCCCTTCGGCACGGGGAGCCCGGCCTCGATGAGCCGCGCCTTCGCCTCGGCCTCGTCCGGCGTGACATGGTCGCCGGCCGGCGCGCCGGACGCCGAAGTGTCGATCGGCTGCGCCTGCGGCTCGCGCCAGGCCCAGCCGATGAAGGCCGCCGCCTGGGCGGCGTCCATGGCTTCGGAGATGCCGAACAGCGGCACCATGCCCCGCGCCATCAGGCCGGCAGTGTATTCCTCGGGCAGGTTCTCCGGCAGCGAGGAGACGATCGCGCCTTGCGCGCTGTTGGTCTTCAGCGCCACTTCGAAGGCGCGCAGCGTCGCCCACCAGTCGGTGTCCGAGCAGCGGTCGGGGCGCGGGAAATCGAGCACCAGCATGTTGAGGTCGAAGCCGCCCGACACCATCGCGGTGAAGGTGGCGGTCATCGCCGGCTCGTTGTTCCAGATGAAGGTGTGGTAGTCGAGCGGGTTGGCCACCGCGACCAGCGGCCCGAGCGTCGATTTGACATGCGCGCGGTGCTCGGGGGTGAGTGGCGGAAACGTCACCCAGCGGTCTTCGGCGCTGTCGGCCATCACCGACGCCTCGCCGCCCGAACAGCTCATCGACGACAGCCGGTAGCCGGGCAGGGGGCCGGTGACGTGCAGCAGCTTGAGCGCCTCGATGAAGGCCGGGATCGAATCGATGCGCGCGATGCCGAGCCGCTTCAGGAAGGCGCCGGACGCTGCGTCCGAGCCGGCCAGCGACGCGGTATGGGAAACGGCCGCCTGCCGCGCCTGCTCGGAGCGGCCGACCTTCATGGCGATGACAGGCTTTTTCAGCTCGCGCGCCCGTGCCGCCAGCCTTTCGAAGCCGGCTACCGAATCGAAAGCCTCGATATGCAAGCCGAGCGCGGTGACACGGTCGTCCTCGATCAGGCCGAGCGCCATTTCGGAAAGCCCGGTCTGCGCCTGGTTGCCGGCGGTCATCAGAAAGGCGATCGGCAGGCCGCGCTTCTGCATCGTCATATTGATGGCGATGTTCGACGACTGGGTGATGATGGCAACGCCGCGACCGTCTTCTGGCAGCCTGATGCCGCCATGCTGGTCGGGCCACAAAAGCGCGCCGTCGGCATAGTTGATGAGCCCGTAGCAGTTCGGCCCGATGATTGGCATTTGGCCCGCCGCCGCGACCAGCTCGGCCTGCAGCCGCTCGCCGTCCTCGTCATAGGCCTCGGTTTCGAGGAAGCCGGCGGCGAAGCAGACCGCACCGCCGGCGCCGCGCTCGGCCAGTGCCTTGACCACTTCGATGGTCAAGTGCCGGTTGACGCCGACGAAAGCGGCATCCGGCGCACCGGGCAATTCGGCCGCCGAGCGATAGGCCTTGCGGCCGGCGACCTCGGCCTTGCTCGGATGCACCGGCCAGATCTCGCCGGCAAAGCCCATCTTGATCGATTGCGCGACGACGGCGGCAGCCTGCGCACCACCGAAGACCGCGATCGTTCGTGGGCGCAAAAGACGTTCAAGTTTGTGCATCGTCATCTTTTCGTTGGAGCATGATCTTTTCCAAAAACCGGTTTCCACTTTTTGGGATCATGCTCTAGCCCCCGAACGGGCGCAGCAGCGCCCGCGAGATGATGTGGCGCTGGATTTCCGAAGTGCCTTCCCAGATGCGCTCGACGCGGGCGTCGCGCCAGATGCGCTCGAGCGGCAAATCGTCCATCAGCCCCATGCCGCCATGGATCTGGATCGCCTCGTCGGCGACAAAGGCGAGCATTTCGGTGGCCTTCAGCTTGGCCATGGCCATGTCCTGGTCGGTGACGGTACCCTGATCGTACTTCCAGCCGGCTTCGAACACCATCAGGTCGGCGGCCTTCAGCTCGGTCGCCATGTCGGCGAGCTTGAACGACACGCCCTGGAACTTGCCGATCGGCTGGCCGAACTGCTGGCGCTGCGCGGCATATTCGATGGCATGGCCAAGCGCCCGCTCGGCACGGCCAAGGCAGGTGGCGCCGACCTGCAGGCGCGTCGCGCCAAGCCATGAATTGGCGACGTCGAAGCCTTTGTGGACCTCGCCCAGAACCTGACTGGCCGGCAACCGGCAATCGTCGAATTCGAGGATGGCGTTGGTGTAGCCGCGATGCGAGACGTTGCGGTAGCCGTCGCGCACGGTGAAACCCTTGGTGCCCTTGTCGACGAAAAAGGCGGTGATCTTCTTGCGTTTTCCACGCGAAGACTCTTCCTCACCCGAGGCCATGAAGACGATGGCGAAATCGGCGAGGTCCGCGTGGCTGATGAAATGCTTGGTGCCGTTCAGCACCCAGTCGTCGCCGTCTTGCACGGCGGTTGCCTTCATGCCGCGCAGATCGGAGCCGGCGCCCGGCTCGGTCATTGCCAGGCAATCCCATTTCTCGCCGCGAATGCAGGGAAACAGATATTTTTCGCGCTGCTCCGGCGTGCCGGCAAGGAGGATGTTCGAAGGCCGCGCCACGCAGGTCCAATGCAGCGCGTAATTGGCGCGGCCGAGTTCCTTTTCATAGAGCAGCCAGGTCACCGTATCGAGCCCGGCGCCGCCGACATCGGCCGGCATGTTGGCGGCATAGAGGCCGGCTTCGATCGCCTTGGCCTTGATCTCCTCGATCAGCTCGCGGCGCAGCACGCCGGTACGCTCTACTTCGCGCTCATGCGGGTAAAGCTCGTTCTCGACGAAGGCCCGCGTCGTCTCGACGATGAGCTTCTGCTCCTCCGAAAGACCAAAATCCATGGTCTCAGCCTTTCTTCCTTTTCTTCGGCTTTTCAGCCTTGGCCTTTTCGGCCGCCTTGGAGGCGGTGGGCTTCTTGGCCGCGAGCTTGGCCAGCTGCCTGGTGTAGTCCTTATGCAGGGCGCCGGCACCCCAGCCTTTGCCTTTGTTCTGCTTCGACAGTGCCTCCATGATGGCGACCAGATTGTCGTCGCGGATCTTTTCGAGCTCGCGGATCGACAGACCGTGCGCCTGGTCGTCCGACTGCGTCGCGATCAGCTCGACCAGCTCATCGTTGAACTCCGGCACGTCCATCAGCTTGGTCCACGGCCATTTCAGGCACGGGCCGAACTGCGCCATGAAGTGGCGCATGCCGGCCTCGCCGCCGGCGACGCGATAGACCTGGAACATGCCCATCTGCGCCCAGCGCAGGCCGAAGCCGTAGCGCATGATGTCGTCGAGCTCCTCGACCGTGCAGATGCCGTCCTTGACCAGCCACAGCGCCTCGCGCCAGGCCGCTTCGAGCAGCCGGTCGCCGACGAACGCTTCGATCTCCTTGCGGATCACCACCGGCTTCATGCCGATCGAGGCATACATCTCCTTGGCGACTTCGATCGCCTCGGGAAAGGTCTGTTCGCCGCCGACGATTTCGACCAGCGGCAGCAGATAGACGGGGTTGAACGGATGGCCGACGACCAGCCGCTCCGGGTGCTTCTTCATCGCCACCTGCATGTCGGTCGGTTTGATGCCGGAGGTGGAGGAGCCGATAATGGCGTTGGCCGGTGCATAAAGGTCGATCTCGGCCAGCACGCGGTGCTTCAGGTCGAGCCGCTCCGGCACGCTTTCCTGGATGAAGTCGGCGTCGGCCACCGCCTCGGCGATCGTCTTGGCGAAGGTAAGCTTGCCCTCTTTCGGCAGGCCGCCGGGCAGCATCTGCTTGTAGGCGCGGCGTGCGCCCTTCATCACCTCGCCGACCTTGCGTGACGCCTCGGGATCGGGATCGAAGATCGACACGTCGATGCCGTTGAGCAGCAGCCGCGCCACCCAGCCGGCGCCGATGACGCCGCCGCCGATCGCGGCCGCCTTGTTGATGATGCTCATGCGGAAGCTCCGGTTCTTGTGCGGGCTGTTGCGGGGTCGGTGAGGGCGACACGCTCGCCGGCACGGATCACGGATGCGTCATAGGCCTTGCGCGCGAACACTTCGAGCACGAAGGGCCGGAAGAAATCGATCGGCAATGTCTCGTAGTCGGGATCGAAGCTCGACTGATCCCAGCGTTCGCAAAACTTATCGCAATCGTCGAAGTAGATGTGCCCGGCGAAACGGTCGCGGGCGTGTGGATTGCCGCCGAGGTGGTGGGCGTAATAGAGGCGCTGGAAATCGCCGTGCTTCTCCACCACCCAGGTGCATTGCTCGCGCACAAAAGGCTTCAGGATCGACGCCGCATACTCGTCGTGGTTATAGGGCGCGTAGATGTCGCCAATATCGTGCAGCAAGGCGCAGGCAATCCAGTCGGTGTCGGCGCCGTCGCGCCAGGCCCGTGTTGCCGCTTGCAGTGAATGGCCGAGCCGGGTGATCTTGTAGCCCGAGAGGCCCGCATCAAGCTGGACGAGCGCGTCGAGCAGCCGCTCGCCGGTCTTTGCCGCATAGTCGATCTCGTGCTCGGTGAGGAAGGCATAGTCCTCGCGGTCGCCGTCCTTCATGGCGGTGAATTTCACGGTCTTCATCGGCGGCTCCTCCCAACCGGCTACCGGCTTTTCAAAGCGGTGCCCGCTTCGTCAGGTTCAGCTTCTTGCGGACTTCTTCCGGGCCGATGACCCTGGCGCCCATATTCGACACGATGCTGACCGCCCGCTCGACCAGCTGCGCATTGGTCGCCAGCACGCCCTTGTCGAGCCAGAGATTATCCTCCAGTCCGACGCGGACATTGCCGCCAGCCAGCACCGCGGCCGCGACATAGGCCATCTGGTTGCGGCCAATGGCAAAGGCCGACCAGTTCCAGGTCGACGGTACATTGTTGACCATGGCCATGAAGGTGTTGAGGTCGTCCGGCGCGCCCCACGGCACGCCCATGCACAATTGCACCAGCGCGTCCGGCTTCAGCACTTCTTCCTCGACCAATTGCTTGGCGAACCACAGATGCCCGGTGTCGAAGGCCTCGATCTCCGGCTTGACGCCGAGCGCCGTCATCATGCCGCCCATGGCACGCAGCATGCCGGGCGTATTGGTCATGACATAATCGGCCTCGGCGAAATTCATGGTGCCGCAATCGAGCGTGCAGATTTCCGGCAGGCACTGGCTCACATGTTCCATGCGGTTGCTCGCGCCGCCCATGTCCGTGCCTTTTTCGTTCAGCGGCAGCGGCTTCTCCGGCGGGCCGAATACCATGTCACCCCCCATGCCGGCGGTCAGGTTCAGCACCACGTCGACGTCCGCCGCGCGGATGCGCTCGGTTACTTCGCGATAGAGATGCACGTCGCGCCTAGGCTTGCCGGTCTCGGGATCGCGCACATGGCAGTGCACGATTGCAGCACCTGCCTTTGCCGCCTCGATAGCCGAATCGGCGATCTCTCTGGGCGAGCGCGGCACATGCGGGCTGCGGTCCTGCGAACCGCCGGACCCGGTCACGGCACAGGTAATGAAAACCTCACGGTTCATCGCTAACGGCATCGGACTCTCTCCCAATAGAACGTAGGGCAAGAATGCCTGACTTGCCGGAAACTGTTTTGCGTTTTACGAAGATCGTGTGACCAAAAACGAAAAACCGACGATCTTTCGGGCCGAGCGTTTGCCGCTCAAGGTAACGCTGCTGGTATTCGCCGGCTCGTCGATCATGTGCGTCGCGTCGGCCGTCGATCCGTTGCGCGCCGCCAACCGCATTGCCGGTGAGACGCTGTTCGATTTCAGGCTGGTCTCGGTGACAGGCGAGGCGCCGGTCACCACATGCGGCCTGCCGGTGGCGGTCAGCGGCCGCTTCGATGCGGCTGACACAACCGATATGCTGGTCGTCGTCGCCGGCTTCGGCACGCAGAACTACGCCACATCGGCCCTGCTGTCCGGACTGCGCCGGGCGGCGCGCGCGGCACGCGCCTGCGGCGGCGTCGAGGCCGGCACCTGGCTGGTTGCCCGCGCGGGTCTGCTGGAGGGGCGCAGCGCCACCACCCACTGGGAGGACATGGAGGATTTCTCGTCGGCCTTTCCCGGCGTCGACGTGCGCCCCGACCGCTACGTCATCGATGGCCCGGTGTTCACCACCGGCGGCGCCTCGCCGACCTTCGACCTGATGCTGCATCTGATCCGCACGCGGCTCGGCATGGCCGTGGCGCTCGATGTCGCGAGCGTCTTCATCTACGACCAGGCGCGCGCCGCGACGGACGCGCAACCGCTGGTCTCGCTCGGCCGTCTCGACGGCTACGATCCCAGGCTGGCGCAAGCCATCCGGCTGATGGAAGCGCATGTCGACCAGCCGCTGACTGTCGCCGCCGTGGCAAAGCGCGCCGGGGTGACGGCACGGACGCTGGAAAGCATCTTTCGCAAGTCGATCGGCGAAACGCCCGGCGCTTATTACCTCAGGCTGCGCCTCGGCGCCGCGCGCCGGCTGGTGGTCGACACGCGCATCGCCATGGCGGACATTGCCGGGCGAACGGGGTTTTCGTCCGCCGCGGCATTTTCCAGAGCGTTTTCAAGAGCGTTCGGCGAAGCGCCGGTCAGGCTGCGTCGGGGATAATGCATGTCGCCCAAAAGCCTGGCCACGGGCTTGACCCGAGGGTGCGGAGCGGTTTTGGGATAACGACATGCATAGACAAAGGTAGATCAGGCAGCGTCCTGGCGGTCGCTGCTGCCGTCGATCTGCGAGCGCATCTGTCTCGCAAGATGGGTCTCGAAGCGGCTGGCGACCGCGCGATCCCATTCGTTTGCACTCAGCGCACCTTGTTTCGGGTGCGGCAGCGCCATCAGCCGGTCGATGATCGATCCAGCCTCGCCAGATGAGAGCAGGGCGTCGATTTCGCGTTCGTGCTGCATATCGTTTCGCCTCCTTCTTTCTGAATCCCGCCACGAACCACACTATAGGAGGTTCGTGACGGCTGTTTGAAGGCAAGAGCGAGGCGATTGATGGGCGATGCCGGGCAAAGTTTTGTCCGCCGCCGCCCATCTTGGGCACGATCGTCCCGGCAGGTCAGGCGCTGCTTCAGCCAAGCCGCATCGACAGTTCAACATCCTCGCCGAACGGCGTGGACATGTAGCCACTCCCGGTCGAGCGCACCCGCTCGAGGTATTCGGGGCAAAGATCTGCGTTGTCGGCAACGACGAAGGCGCCCGGCCTGAGGCGGCTTTCAACCAGACTCAAGATCTCGGGATAGAGCGCTTTGGCGCCGTCGAGCAGAAGCAGGTCGACGCTTTCGGGAAGATCGACGCTTAATGTTTGCAGCGCGTCTCCTTCGCGGATTTCCACCATGTCAATGAGACCGCCTGCTGTCAGGTTACTCCTCGCGCGCGCGACCTTGGATGGCTCGAACTCGCTGGTGATCAGGCGGCGGCCGCCGCCATTGTCCCGCAAGGCTGCGGCAAGGTGCAGGGTCGAGATGCCGAACGAGGTTCCAAATTCAACGATCGTCCTTGCGCCGCTGCCTCGTGCCAGCATGTAGAGCAGCATGCCGGTCTCTCGCGAGACGGGAAGCCAGAGGTCCTTTAGCCGCCCATAGAAATCGAGGTATTCGGTCTTGCTTCGAATGAGGCGGCTCCGCTCCTCGGCCGAGAGTTCCGCCACCGCGGGGCTCGTTGCGGCAGCGGCTTCCTCGAACAGGCGGTCCAGCAGGGGCGCGAGCGGCGTTGTCGTCAGTATGGTCATATCGGTCTCCAGTCGGAATGGAATGCGTTCTTGTGCGGCATTCAAAATACGACTAATCATTCGCATTTACTAATCGCATTGGCGCGCCCCTCAATGAGCGATCACCGAAGCTCCCGGATTTCCTCGCGAAAACAGCCCAAGCAAGCCCGCTCGGCGGAGCTCGTCGCTGCGATTTTGCAGGCTGCTGTTCAGGTTTTGGCGAAGGAAGGCGCGCAGCGCTTCACCACGGCACGGGTGGCCGAGAAGGCCGGCGTCAGCGTCGGATCGCTGTATCAGTATTTTCCGAACAAGGCGGCGATCCTGTTCCGGCTCCAGAGCGACGAATGGCGGCAGACGACCGATTTGCTGCGTGACATCCTCGAGGATATCAGGAAACCGCCGCTTGACCGGCTGCGCGACCTGGTCCACGCCTTCCTCCGCTCGGAGTGTGACGAGGCTGCGGTGCGTGTGGCGCTCGACGACGCCGCACCGCTTTACCGCGACGCGCCCGAGGCGCAGACGGCAAGGGCGTCCGGAGACCGCACCATCCAGCTCTTCATGCAGGAGGCGTTGCCCAACGCCGCGCAAGTGACTCGCGAATTGGCCGGCGACCTGGTCATGACGACCCTCAGCACGGTGGGGAAGCAGTTCTCGGAGTTGCCCCGAACCCCCGCGGAGATTGAAGTCTACGCCAACGCCATGGCCGACATGTTTTGCGCCTACCTGAGAGGCCTCGATCACGGCTAAGGCGCGCCAGACCCGGTCAGCGAACAGGCCACGCGAGTTTCACACGGGGCAAAACCTTCGTCGGTTCAGCCCCGCGGAAAGCCGTCTTTAGCCGGCGGCCGCTGAACAATGCGGCCGTGAGAACGGTACGCCTCAGACGTACCGATTAACGATGTTTTCGAGCAATTCCTGGCGGCCGGATCTGGGCTGCGGCTCGATCTTCTCCTTGACGACGCGCTCAGCGACCTCCTCGAGCGTACGCTTGCCGGCAAGCATCGCCTTGGCCTCGGTCGAATCCCAGCCGGCATAGCGCTCGGCGAGCGGGGCGGACAGCGCCTTGTCCTCGACCATGCGCGCTGCCGCCTTGAGGCCGCGGGCGCAACAATCCATGCCGCCGATGTGGCCAATCAGCAGGTCCTGCGGATCGAGCGACTGGCGCCTGAGCTTGGCGTCGAAATTGGTGCCGCCGGTCTTGAAGCCGCCGGCCTGCAGCACCTGATAATAGGCGAGTGCCATCTCCGGTACATTGTTCGGGAACTGGTCGGTATCCCAGCCCGACTGGTAGTCGTTGCGGTTCATATCGATCGAGCCGAAAATGCCGAGCGCATTGGCCAGCGCCAGTTCATGCTCGAACGAATGGCCGGCCAGGATGGCGTGGCCTTGCTCGATGTTGAGCTTGACCTCGTTCTCCAGTCCGAAACGCTTGAGGAAGCCGTAGACGGTGGCGACGTCGTAATCGTACTGGTGCTTGGTCGGCTCCTGCGGCTTCGGCTCGATCAGGATGGTGCCTTCGAAGCCGATCCTGTGCTTGTAATCGACGACCAGGTTGAGGAAACGGCCGGCCTGTTCCTGTTCGCGGGCAAGGTCGGTGTTGAGCAGCGTCTCATAGCCCTCGCGGCCGCCCCACAGCACGTAGTTCTCGCCGTTCAGCCGCTTGGTGACGTCGATGCAGTGTTTCACCGTCGCCGCCGAATAGGCAAAGACGTCCGGATCGGGATTGGTGGCGGCGCCTGACATGAAGCGGCGGTTGGAGAACAGGTTGGCCGTGCCCCACAGCAGCTTGACGCCGGTCTGCTTCATCTTTCCCGAGAAGTAATCGGCGATCTCGTCGAGCCGCGCCGCACTTTCGGAAAAGTCCCGGCCCTCCGGCCGCACGTCGGCATCGTGGAAGCAGAAATAAGGCGCGCCCAGCAGCGAAAACATCTCGAAGGCGACGTCGGCCTTGAGTTTGGCCAGCTCCATGGTGTCGGTGCCGCCGGCCTTGGGGAACCATGGCCGGTCGAACGTCTGGCCGCCGAACGGATCGCCGCCCGGCCAGGCGAAGGAATGCCAATAAGCGACGGCAAAGCGCAGATGGTCTTCCAGCCGCTTGCCGGCGACGATCTCGTCGGGATTGTAGAACCGGTAGGCCAGCGGATTGGTCGAATCCGGTCCCTCGTATTTGATCTGTTGGATGTCGCCGAAAAAACCGCTGCTCATGTTCTTTTCCTCTCGCATGGTTCGGCCTGATTACCTCAGGCGTAATTGGTTTCGCGCTGAAGCTGGTCGAAAAGGCTCATGTCAAAGCCACCCAACGAAGGAGACAGACCATGACCGACCTCAACACCATTGCCGAAAACTACATCGCCGCCTGGAACGAGAGCGACGACGCGCGCAGAAAAGCCTTGCTCGAGGCAACCTTCACCGAGGACGTCGGCTATCGCGATCCGATCATGCGGGGCGACGGCCATGACGGCATCGCGGCGCTGATCGACGGCGTGCAGCAGCGCTTTGCCGGCTTTAGGTTCTCGCTGAAAGGCAAGCCGGACGGCTTCGCCGATACCATCCGCTTTTCGTGGAATCTTGGGCCGGACGGCATCGAATCCGTCATCGAAGGCACGGATATCGGCGTCATCGAAAATGGCCGGCTGAAAAGCGTCACCGGCTTTCTCGACAAAGTGCCGGCACAATGAGGCCTTCTCGGCAGGCCGCGGCGTGGGCGGGAAACCGTTCACGCCGTGGCGCCTCTGATCGCCGGATAAAGCTGGCGATAGCGCTGATAGGCTTGCGCATAGGCGTCACCGAGGGCGGCGACCGGCTCGACCGTGGCGTCGGTCGCCGGCGCCGCGCAGACGGCGCGCGGATCGGCACCGGTCGCCGCGATCAGGCCAAGTCGGGCCGCGCCAAAGGCAGCGCCGAAATCGCCGTCGGCTGGAATATCGACTGGCAGGCCAAGCGCTGTGGCGATGGCCTTCAGCCAATAGCGCGAGCGCGAGCCGCCGCCGATCGCCGTCACCCGGGTCAGCGTCGTGCCGGCTTTGGCCAGAGCTTCGAGGCTGTCGCGGAAAGCGAAAGCGACGCCTTCGAGCACGGCCTGGGTCAGCGCCGCGCGGCCGGATTCGTGGGCAAGCCCGGTAAACGCGCCCCGAATGACGGAATCATTGTGAGGCGTCCGCTCGCCTGACAGGTACGGCAGGAAGGAGACACCGGCCGGCGCCTGCAGCGCATCGCCGAGTTCGGCGGTCAACTCGCCGGCGCTTTTTCCAGCGATCCCCGACAGCCAGTTGAGCGAATCGGTTGCCGACAGGATGACGCCCATCTGGTGCCAGGTGCCGGGCAGTGCGTGGCAGAATGTGTGCACGGCGCTTTCCGGGTTGGGCAGATACGACGCGTTGGCGGCGAAAAGCACGCCGGACGTGCCGAGCGAGACGAACGCCTGCCCGGCGCCGACCGTGCCCATGCCGCAGGCCGAAGCCGCATTGTCGCCGGCACCGCCGGCGATCGGGATGCCCGCCTGCATGCCCCATTTCGCGGCCAGTTCGGCGCGCAAGGCACCGGCCTTGGCCGTGCCTTCGACCAGCGACGGCATCTGGCTTTCGTCGAGCGATGTGGCGGCGAGCAGTTCGGCGGACCAGGCTCGTTTGCCGACATCGAGCCACGACGTGCCAGCCGAATCCGACATTTCCGAAATATGCTCGCCGGCGAGCCAGAGCCGCAAAAAGTCCTTCGGCAGCAGGACCTTTGCCACCTTGGCGAAAACAGCCGGTTCGTTGTTCTTGACCCAGGCCAGCTTTGGCGCGGTGAAACCGGGAAAGACGATGTTGCCGGTTAGCTTGCGAAAGCGCGGGTCGGCGTCGAGCGCGGCCGCCTCGGCGTGGCTGCGTGTATCGTTCCATAGGATGCAGGGGCGCAGCACCTGATCGGCGGCATCGAGCAGAGTGGCGCCATGCATATGGCCGGAAAGGCCGATGCCTTTGACCGCCGCGAGTTCCTTCGCATGCATTGACCGCAGCTCGCCGACCGCCGCTTCGCAGGCGCGGATCCAGTCGGCCGGGTTCTGCTCGGACCAGCCGGGATGCGGGCGCGACACGTCGAGCGGTGCATGGCCGGAACCGACGATGCTCTGCCTTGCATCGATCAGCAGCGCCTTGACGCCCGACGTGCCGAGATCGAGGCCGAGATACATGTTTCCTCCCATGTCCGTCATGCCTGGCGGCGACGGTCTTTCTTGCTTCCCTGCCCAGTCCTGTGACACGGGCGGCGAAGATATCCCGGCAATCGTGCCGCCGGAAACGCACCCCGGTCAACACGCGAAGATTTTTTCGACGCTCGAAAAAATCTGGCCGGGGCAGTTTTTAAGGCAAGATGTGGCCTTGGTCAATTCGCCGCGAGAGCGGTTGCACGCCGTGAAAACAGTGCCGACAACGGGCTGTCCGGCCGTGCCAGCGCGCGTTCCGCCGCAAGCGCCCTCGCCAGCGCGCCATCACCGGAACGCAATGCCGCCTCGATCAGCGTCAGGTCGATGACGTCGCGTTGTGCGTGGCTGCCGCCGAAGCGATGGGCGATTGCCCGGATCGGCCGGATCAGGCGTATCGTCCCGGCATAATTGCCCTCGCCGAATGCCTTGATGGCGAGCGTCAGGGGCTGGCCGACATCCCTGGTGAAAGCAGCGTTGTCGTCCTTGCCGCGGATCGCCTCGCGCTGCGCCTCGAGCAAGCCGCGGGCCGGCGCTTCGAGGCCGGCGCCGACAAACGCCATCATCGCGTGGGCGTCGTTGAAGGCATAATGGCCGGCGCTCGCCTTGGGCAACCAGTTGGCGGCGAGTGCCGTCCAGCGCTCGCCGACATCGACGCCGCCGAGATGCAGCCGCCACAGGATCGCCGAGGCATCGACCATGTTGAGCGCCAGCTTCGAGCGCTCGCCATAGATCGGCCCGTCGTAGAGCGCCAGCACCTCGTCGGTCTCGCCGAGATCATAATGGAACAGCGCCAGATGCCACCAATTATGCACCTGCAGGAAGCTTTCCCGCGTCCACGCTTCGGGATTGGCGCGCATCCACAGAATGCCGTCCTTCTGCCGGCTCTGCATCTCCATGACATGGGCCACCGCATGCTGGGCCCAGCCGTCGCGCGGCTCGAGATCCACCGCCGTGCGGCCAAGTTTTTCGGCGCGCGCGTAGTCGCCCATTTCTTCCAGCCCGAAGGCCTGCATCCCGAGTATGGCGTGATAGCCCGGCATGCCGCTCTGCCAGGACGGCAGCGCGCGGCCGATGCGGTCGCGCAGCATGCGCGCATTGCCGGTGAAGAAGTCGATCTGGTGGCCGGTCTGCAGCGCCAGCGCATCGAGCGGAAACTCGATGGCGATATCCTCCAGCACGCGGGCGGCCTCGTGCCAGCGTCCATCCGCAAGGTAGCCAAGGGCGGCGACATGCGCCTGCTCGCGCGTCGTCGCGGCAAGCGGCAGCGCCGCCTCGTGACATGCCTTGGCCACCGCCGTCGCTTCGCGCTCGGTGGCAAGGCCAAAGAGATAACCCTTGAACACATGCGCCATGACGAAGCCGGGATCTTCGGCGATTGCCCGGTCAATGGAACCGACCGGATCGCCGATGAAGCACTGCAATTCGCGAACAGCCCGGCTGTAGGACGAGAGCCCGGCCTCCGTCGCGCCAGACAGTGTCAGGCCGAATGCATCGCTCACCGCCATGGTCTGTCCTCAGTTGCCCGAGCGCATCGCCACTGTCGCGATGCCGGCGCCGACCAGCAGCGTGCCGCCGGTGCGGTTGAAGATGCGGATCGCCTTTGGGTTGCGCACCACGTTGCGCGCCCTTGCGGCGATCAGCGCATAACCGAAGGCATTGGCGAAGGCGAGCGCCAGGAAGGTCGTCTCGAAGATCAGCATCTGTGTCCAGAAATCCGCATGCCGGTCGAGGAACTGCGGCAGGAAGGCGACAAAAAAGGTGATGCTTTTCGGATTGAGCGCGGTAACCAGCCAGGCATGCGCCATCATTTTCGCCGACGACACCGCATCGGTGCGCGGTTCGGCCCGGAGCGCGCCGCCGGCGCGAAACAGCTTGATGCCGAGATAGATCAGATAGCCGGCGCCGATCACCTTCAGCACGGTGAATACGGTGGCGGACGCCGCCAGCAGCGCGCCGATGCCCAGCATCGACAATGTCATCGCGGTGAAGTCGCCGAGCGCCACGCCGACTGCCATCGGCAGCGCGGTGCGCCAGCCCTGGCCGAGCGCATAGGACACCACCAGCAGGATGGTCGGACCTGGAATGACCAGAAGGACTGCCGAGGCGGCGGCAAAGGCGGCCCAGTTTTCGAAGGACATTTTCTTCTCCTTGAGCTCAAAGAAGAGGATAAATCCTTGGTCCCGCGCAGATGTAAAGAGGCAAAAATCGAAAAAGCCCCTCGTTAACGCCAGGCGGCCGGCCTTCACGCTTTTTCAACCATGATTGGTGAAAATGCCTGCTATCCGGCCGGATCGTGTTTCCCGCCGACAGCGTAGGGTTTGGGTAAATGCGTGAGTTGCCGCAAGGTCTGTCGCTGCCGCACAACGGCGACGCAATCGAAACCGAAATACAGCTTTCCCGCCGCACGGTGCTGTCCGGCGCCGGTGCGCTGGCGCTGCTCGGCGTCGCCGGCTGCAGCCAGACGCTGGATCTGCCGTCGCTGCAGCTCGACGACGTCACCACCGGCTCGATCCGGCCCATCCGTCCGAGTATCAGCGTCGACAAGAACATCACCAGCCCCGACGTGATGTACGCTTCGCTCACCGACGGTGGCTTCAATGTGCCGGAAGTGCCCTATCTCAAGGTCAAGCCGGAGTTCCGCCGCCAGATCGTCGTCGATCCGACCGGCGAGCAACCCGGCACCATCGTCGTTCACTCGCAGGAACGGCTGCTCTATCTGGTGCAGTCCGGCGGCGATGCGATCCGTTACGGCGTCGGCATCGGCAAGGACGGGTTCCGCTGGTCCGGCCGCGCCAACATCCAGTACGGCAAGGAATGGCCGGTCTGGACCCCACCGCCCGAGATGATCGCCCGCAGGCCGGAACTGGTGAAATGGCAAAGCGGACAGCCGGGCGGCCTCGACAATCCGCTCGGCGCGCGTGCCCTCTACATCTATCAGAACGGCAGCGACACCGGCTATCGCATCCACGGCTCGCCCGAATGGTGGAGCATCGGCCAGGCGATGTCGTCGGGCTGCGTGCGCCTGATCAACCAGGACATCATCGATCTCTACAGCCGCGTCTCCAAGAAGAATCCGGTCGTCGTCGTCTGACCGGCGGCCAAGGCTCGAGCGATTACTCTGCCGGCTAGCGCTGCACACCCATGTACTACAATTTTGTGCGAATTCATGCGACGCTTCGCCTTGCCCAGCCACGTCCGCTCGCGTGACTGACAAGTTTTGGGAGATCGCGACATCGTTGCGCTGATCGAGGCGAGCGAAGCGGAGAAGCCGACCATGCGTGGTCCCTTGCAAGAAGCAAGAAAGCAATTGATGCCGCTTGTCAGGATAGCCGAACTGGAAATCGATCCTAAGCAGATCGGCAGCTACAAGGCCCTGCTTGCTGAAGAGATTGAGGCTTCTGTACGCGTCGAGCCGGGCGTGCTTTTCCTTCATGCGGTGGCAGTAAAAGGCACGCCTGAAAAGGTGCGCGTGATCGAATGCTACGCCGATCAGGCGGCCTATGAGGCCCACCTGACCACGCCGCACTTTCTCAAATACAAGGCGCGGACGGCGAGTATGGTCAGGTCACTTCGGCTCATCGAAACGGATCCTATCGCGCTGCAGGCGAAGAGTGGCCCGATTTCAAACTGACCCACTGCCTCTGCCGTTGCGCGATGCCGCAAGACAGGCGAATGTGCCTGCGATTTTCACCGCCCGGGAGACGTGAACAATGGCCGGAACTTTTGTCATCGCGCAAGGCGGCGGCCCGACCGCCGTCATCAACCAGACCGTGGTGGGCGCCACGCTCGAAATCCGCAAGCGGCATCCCGGCGCCAAGGTGCTTGGTTCCATCCACGGCGTGCGCGGAATTCGTGACGGCAATTACGTCGATCTTTCCGCCATCCCCGAGGACCGCCTGCGGCTGATCGCGGCGACACCGAGCGCCGCGCTTGGTTCGACGCGCGACAAGCCGGATGCCGCCTATTGCGACCTCATCCTCAACGGCTTGAAGAACGCCGGCGCCGATGCCTTCATCTATATCGGCGGCAACGACACCTCGGGCACGCAGCAGATCCTCACCGACGCCGCCGGCGGCAAGATCGCCTTCGTCCACGCGCCGAAAACCATCGACAACGATCTCGAGGAGAACGATCACACGCCCGGCTTCATGTCGGCGGCCGAGTTCGTCGCTGGAGCATTCCTTTCGGTCGATCTCGATTTCCGCGCTCTGCCGGGCATCTATGTCGGCATCGTCATGGGGCGGCATGCCGGTTTCCTGACGGCCGCGTCCGCGGCCTGGCAGCTCGATCAGGACAGCGGCCCGCATCTCGTCTACGTGCCGGAGCGGCCATTCTCCGCGGTGGGCTTCATCGACGACGTTCGTGCAACGCTCGACCGCCACAAGCGCTGCATCGTTGCCGTCTCCGAAGGCGTCAGCACCGCCGACGGCAAAGCGCTGGTCGAAAGCCTGGTGCCGCCGGAAAGGCTGGAGCGCGACCAGCACGGCAACGTCAAGCTGTCGGGCAGCGACCTGCCGGCAGCCTTGGAGCGCGCGCTCGCCGAAGGATTGCCGGGCAAGCGGGCGCGCGTCGATGCGCTCGGCTATATGCCGCGCGGCTATGTCGGCGCCATCAGCGCGGTGGACGCGCAGGAGGCCTTCGATGCCGGTGCCTTCGCGGTCACGGTGGCCGACGAGGGGGGCGGTTCGGTGGCGCTGCAATATGACGGCAAGAAAACCGTGCTGAAGAAGGTGCCGCTGAAGAACGTCGCCGGCAAGACGCGCCATATGCCGGATGATTTCATGCTGCCGGATGTCAACCGGCTGTCCGATGCGGGGATGGCCTATCTGAAGCGGCTGGTCCCGCAAAAGTACAAGGTCGGCAAGCCGTTCGTCTGATGCCGGCCTTGATCTGATGGACAGCTGGTTCAGCAAAACCATCGTCGACGCCAAGACGACGATGCTGACCGAGCCCTTCGTGCACGAATTCGTGCGCGCCAACATCTGGCATCTGCGCGGCCGCGATGTCGACCTGCTGGTCGACACCGGCATGGGGATCTGCCCGCTGGCGCCGCAGATCGACACGCCGTCCGGCAAGCCGCTGCTCGTCGTCGCCACGCATATCCATCTCGATCATGTCGGCTCGCTGCACGAGTTTCCGTTGCGGGCAGGGCCGCGCCACAGCGCCGCACAGTTCGACAGCATGGATGAAGCGGTGACCTACGCCTACATGTTCCATGATCTGGAAGGCGCCGTCTCCAGGCTGCCGGCAAAGGGCTGGAAGGCGGCCGATTACAGGATTCAGCCCGCGCCTCTGGCCCGGACCCTGGACGAGGGCGATAGGATCGACCTCGGCGACCGCCAATTCCGCGTCCTGCATCTGCCTGGCCACTCTCCGGATTCGATCGCGCTGTTCGACGAGGCTGACGGCCTGTTCTTCGCCGGCGACGCCATCTACGACGCCATGCTGATCGACGACCTGCCGGATTCGGATCGTGCCGCCTATCGCCGCACGATGCAGCGCCTGCTCGAGCTGCCGATCCGCATCGGCCATGGCGGCCATGGACCGAGCTTCGACGGCAGGCGGATGCGCGAGATCGCCACCACCTATCTCAGCCGGACCGACTGGAAAGGCGAATAGGAGGCCTCGGCTGAGGCGGCGCAAATCTGAAGCGATTTGTCTTGCGCAGCTATTTTGTTCTTGCTTTGTGCCGGCAGCTATGCTAGTAATCTAGGTATGGTGCTGATTCGCCCCAATGACCCGCCGCAAGGCGGGTTTTTGTTTCGGGTTTCGGCGCCAGCCCGGCAAGGCGGCTGCCAGCCGGAAATTAAATCTTCGTAATATTATCTGGAAACCACGATCGGCGCCCTAGATGCGGGGCTGTCGATCCGGTCGGCCGCCGTGCCAGGCGAGACAGGCAAGGCCGACACGCCGATAGAGCATTCCGGTGACGGAACGCTGCGGCGCCCGATCAATCTCTCGCCCGGACAACGGCCATGTCACCAATCCAGACCCTTCGCAGACATCGCGTCGCCGCTCTGCTGGGCGCCGCGCTGATCGTCAGCCCCTTCGCCCTGCCCCTCGCTCCCAGGCTGAATGATGTCCTGGCGGCAACAGTGACCCCACCTGTCACCGGAATGACGGCGCCCAGCGGTTCGTTCGCTCCGGTCGTGGCGGCCGACAAACCGGCAGTGGTGACCATCGCGACGGTCATGAAAGTACAACAGCCGGACACCATGAGCGACGCCTCTCCCTTTGGCGGAACCTCGCCTTTCGACGACTATTTCCGCCATTTCTTCGATGACCAGGGACAGCCCGCCCCCAAGACACCGCCGGAACAGGCGCCGCGCACCGAGGCCCTCGGCTCAGGCTTCATCGTCGGCGCCGACGGCACCATCGTCACCAACAATCACGTCGTCGACGGCGCCCAGTCGATCAAGGTGACGCTCGACGACGGCACCGAGCTTCCCGCCAAATTGATCGGTCATGACGCCAAGAACGATCTTGCCGTGCTCATGGTCAAAGCCGGCAAGCCCTTGCCGATCATCAAATGGGGCGATTCCGACAAGCTCATGCCGGGCGACCAGGTGCTCGCGTTCGGCAATCCTTTCGGCCTTGGCACTACGGTCACGGCCGGCATCGTCTCGGCGCGCGGCCGCGACCTGCATAGCGGGCCGTTTGACGACTTCATCCAGATCGACGCACCGATCAACCGGGGCAATTCCGGCGGCCCGCTAACGGATGTGAACGGCAATGTCGTCGGCATCAACACGGCGATCTTTTCGCCGAATGGCGGCAGCGTCGGCGTCGGCTTCGCCATCCCCTCGGACCAGGCGCAAAAGGTCGTCGCCAAGCTGATGAAGGGCGGCTCCATCCAGTACGGTTATCTCGGCGTCCAGATCCAGCCGGTGACGCCTAACATGGCGAGCGCCATCGGCCTCGATCACGCAGCCGGCGTGCTGGTCGCGCAGGTCAGCGACGGATCGCCGGCCGCCAAGGCCGGCATCGAGACCGGCGACGTCATTACCAGTTTCGCCGGCCGCGACATAAAGGATCCAAGGGATCTGTCGCGCACCGTCGCCGACGTTGCGCCCGGCACGAGGGAAACCCTCAATGTCTGGCGCCAGGGGCAAAGCCTGCAGATCTCCGTCGAGGTCGGGCGCAACGAAGACGACATGGCAACGGGATCGGTGACCGGCGATCGGCGTCAGCCGTCGACGGAGCAGGGCCTTCGCGCACCGGCGCTCGGTCTCGGCCTGATGGACGTCACCCCGGATGTGCGCCAGGCAATGAACCTGGCAGGCAACCAGCACGGCGCGCTGGTCGAGCGCGTCGACCCGAACAAGGCGGCATCGGCTTCCGGCATCCAGCCCGGCGACATCATCGTCGCCGTCGACCAGCATCCGGTGAGGAACGCCAGGCAGGCTAACCAGGCGATTGTGCAGGCTGCCAAATCTGGCAAGAAATCGGTGCTGCTGCTTGTCGAGCGTGGCGACGCCCAGATGTTCGTCGCCGTCCCCTTCGCCAGTGGCTGAAGCGGGCGCCGCGCTGCCAAGATCGATGTAGAGCATTGCCGCCAGGCCGGAGCCAAGATTTCGGTTGCCCGCGCACGCGTCTTCGAGAAAACTGACAAAGGTCGATTGGACCTTGCGCAAACGGATATTCTCGATGGTTACCCGAGGCTTCTCTTCCGGACGAAAGCCGCCGACGGATACGGATGCACGTATCCCGCCGGGGCAATATCTCGAGCAAGGTTTCCCGGTCCTGTCGGCCGGCCCGACGCCGCATGTCCGCACCGAGGATTGGTCGTTTACGCTTAAGCACGGGCCGCGGCCGATCAAGAAGTGGAACTGGGCCGAGTTCAACGCGCTGCCCTTGACCAAGATGACGCGCGACATCCATTGCGTCACCGCATGGACCAAGTTCGACACCGCGTGGCAGGGCGTGCTGGTCGACGACATCCTTGCCGACGCCGGCATCGAGCCGCCCACCGCCTTCACGCTGGCGCTGGGTTTCGACGGCTATTCCACCAATGTGCCAACGAAGGATCTCACCGGCGGCAAGGCGATGGTGGCACTGCTTTACGAGGGCAAGCCGATCACCCCCGATCATGGCGGCCCGGCCCGGCTGCTCGTTCCGCACCTCTATTTCTGGAAATCGGCCAAATGGCTGAACGGGTTGCAGTTCACCGAGCGTGACGAGCCGGGTTTCTGGGAATTGCGAGGTTATCATATCTACGGCGATCCGTGGCGCGAGCAGCGCTACACGAACGATCCATGAGCGACGCACCGGCGGCGCAGTCGCCCTGGCAGACGGTCACCATCACCCGCATCCAAAAGCGCACGCCGCGCGTCACCAGCTTTTTCCTGCAGCCGTCGCGGCCCTTCGTCTACCATGCCGGACAGCATGTCGATGTCAGGTTGACAGCGCCGGACGGCTATCAGGCGCGCCGCTCCTACTCCATCGCCTCGGCGCCGGAGACCGGCGAGACCATCGAACTGGCGATTGAAAAACTCGAGGACGGCGAGGTCTCGCCGTTCTTTCACGAGATCGCGGCGGTGGGCGACGAGGTCGAATTGCGCGGGCCGCTCGGCGGCCATTTCGTCTGGTCCGACGGCGATGGCGGACCGCTCCTGCTCGTCGGCGGCGGGTCGGGCGTGGTGCCGCTGATGTCGATGGTCCGTCACCGGGCGATGCGGGGATCGCTGGTCGCCGCCACCTTGGTGTTTTCGGCGCGGGTCTGGGACGAGGTGATCTTTCGCGACGAGTTGATCGACCTCGCCGAGCGCCGGGATGGCTTCGACCTGGTGCTGACGCTGACGCGCGAGCCGGCCCGCCGTCCGGCAGATCATGCGCGGCGGGTCGACGCCGCGATGATGGTGCAAGCCATGACGAGGCTGCCCGCGCCGCCGAAGCTCGCCTTTGTCTGCGGCTCGAACGCATTCGTGACGGCCGCCGCCGAGGCACTGATCGATGCCGGGGTGCCTGCGGCACTCATCCGCACCGAACGCTACGGGGTCTGACCGGTTCTGCTTGCCCGGTTGCTGCCTTTGTTGGGCGGCATAAAGCAGGCCAAAAGCAGCCGCAACGCCGACGCCGCGTTTGGCCGAAATGGTTAACGATTCGACAAAGAGCCTCGGCTGCGACTTTTATCGGTTTAAAAAATCGAACCGAACGGTTCGTTTCTGTTGACAATGCGTGCAGGACGCTGTGAACGCTGCCTCCCCAAGTCACCTTGCAGCCAGACCGATACTATGGGCTATCTACTTGATATTTAGCAATAAAATTGTGGCGAAGGGAATCTCTGGCACAATTTCAAGGTGTAGATTCTTGGTCCACACCAAACAACTTCGTGATTGGAAACTGGCCATCGCCTTTCCCACATCGGGGCTGTCCGAACGACGCGAATTCCTCCCAAGACACGCCGCTGGACGGACGGAAAAACTGAGATACTGGAGTACTAAAATGAAAAAGATCGCTCTTGCCGCCGTCGCCGTTTTGGCCATCACCGGCAGCGCCTTCTCTGGCAGCGACAACTTTGGTTCCAAGGGTGCGAACCAGCCTGCCGCTTCGGTCGACAGCTCGTATACGGCTTCCATTCAGAAGCCGGCTCATGCTGACCAGCAGCCTGTCCAGGGCGCCGACCGAAACCTCTTCGGCAACAACTAACAGCCGATCCCAGCATCAGGGCGGCGGGCATATCCGCCGTCCGGGGATCTGAAAAATTCAGGAGTATTAAGATGAAAAAGATCGTTCTTGCTGCCGCCGCCGTTTTGGCCATCACCGGCAGCGCCTTCGCGGGCAGCGACAACTTTGGTTCCAACGGAGCCAACCAGCCCGCTGTCTCGGTCGACAGCTCCTACACGGCTTCCGTCAAGACGTCGGACCAGGCTGAAAAGCAGCCGGTTGTCCAAGGCACCGACCGTAACCTCTTCGGCAACAACTAACAGCCGATCCCACCATCAAGGCTGCGGCATGCCCGCCGCTTGATTTCGAAAATCCAGGAGTACCCAAAATGAAAAAGATTGTTCTTACTGCCGCCGCTCTCTTGATTGCCGCCGGCAGCGCTTATGCCCGCAACGACAATGTTGGCGGGACCGACATCAACAAGCAGTCGACCGTCAACGTCGACAAGACGCAGACGTATTCGGTACGTGACAGCAATTCGCCGATCTACAAGCTGCTGAATTCGTCTGGCGATGTGCCCAAGTCCGCGCCTCAGGGCGCCGACCGCAACCTCTTCGGCAACAACTAGAGCAATTCCAGGAAAAGTGTGAAACGGTTTTCCCGGGAAAAGCGCGTAGCGCTTTCCCTTGGGAATTGCGTCAAAACAAAGAGATAGAGCGGTTCGGCGTTCCGTGAAACGATGAACCGCTCTAACGGCCGAACTGGAATTCCAGACAAGAGCGGCGGGCCATGCCCGCCGCTCTTGTTTTTTGCATGGCGGAAGAACGCCTGCTTCAAGCCGCCTTTGCTTCTGCTTCATGGAGCGCGAAAGAGCGCCCGTCCGCGTCGAAAATATGCAGGTCGCCGGCGTCCGCCGTCAGCCGCAGCGTCGCTCCGCGCTTGACCTCGACATTGCCCGGCAGCTTGGTCACCAGCGGCAGGTCGGCGCGGCCGATGTCGACATAGACGAGCTGGACCTCGCCGAGCTGCTCGACGTAATCGACCGTCCCTTCGAACAAATAGTCGGCGCCGGTGGCAATCATCAGATCCTCCGGCCGCACCCCGAAGCTCACCGCAGCGCCTTTCGCCGAGGCAGGCGTTGCGATCGGCACCGTCGCCTTGCGGCCGCCGACATGGCTGACGACCGTCGGGTTGCCGGTCTTGTCGATCGTCGCCGGCAGGATGTTCATCGCCGGCGAGCCGATGAACTGGGCGACGAACAGATTGCCGGGCCGCTTGTAGAGCTCCATCGGCGTGCCGACCTGTTCGATATGGCCTTCCTTCAGCACCACGATGCGGTCGGCCAGCGTCATCGCCTCGACCTGGTCGTGGGTGACGTAGATCATCGTTGTGGCCGGCATCGACTCCTTGAGCTTGGCGATCTCGATGCGGGTGGCGACGCGCAGCGCCGCGTCGAGGTTGGATAGCGGTTCGTCGAACAGAAAAACCTTGGGATTGCGCACGATGGCGCGACCGATGGCGACGCGCTGGCGCTGGCCGCCCGACATCGCCTTGGGCAGGCGGTCGAGATATTTGGTCAGCTGCAGGATCTCGGCCGCCTGGCGCACCCGCTTGTCGATCTCGGCCTTGCTTTCCTTACCGATCTTCATCGAGAAGGCCATGTTGTCGTAGACGGTCATGTGCGGATAGAGCGCATAGGACTGGAACACCATGGCGATGCCGCGCTTCGACGGCGGCACGTCGTTGACGATCTCGCCATCGATCTTGAGCTCGCCCGAGGTGATCTCCTCCAGCCCGGCGATGCAGCGCAGCAAGGTCGACTTGCCGCAACCAGAGGGACCGACGAAGACGATGAATTCGCCCGACTTTATATCGAGGTCGACGCCGTGCAGAATGTTGAGATTGCCGTATGATTTCTTCACTTGCCGTAGCGTGACATCGGCCATGGTACCCTCCAGTTCTTCCTTGAATTCAGTCGATACGCCCGAACCAGGCGCCGTAGCCGCCGAAGCGGATAGTGCCGGCGCCAGTCTGTCCCGAAAACCCGTGTCCCGGCAAGGGCTGCAATGAGCGGCCGCCAAGATCGACTTCGGCCGGCTTTGCTCCGAGATTGAAGGCGCAGACGATCTGCTCGTTGCCTTCACGGCGGGTGAAGGCGACGGTGTCGCCCTCGCTTTCGATGAACTCGATATCACCCTTGGCCAGTGCCGGATGGGCGCGGCGGAAAGCCAGGAAGCGCCGGTAGTGCTCGAGCAGCGAGCCGTCGTCGCCTTGCTGCACATTGACGGCTTGCGCAAGGTGCTTGCTGGGCACGGGCAGCCAGGGCTTTGCCGTCGAGAAGCCGCCATTGCGGGCAGCGCCGTCCCAAACCATCGGCGTACGGCAGCCGTCGCGTCCCTTGAATTCAGGCCAGAAGCGGATGCCGTATGGGTCCTGCAGATCCTCGAAGCTGAGCTCGGCCTCGCTGAGCCCGAGCTCCTCGCCCTGATAGATACAGACCGAGCCGCGCAACGACATCAGCAGCGCCGAGATGACCTTGAGGTAGGCGGTCGGGTCGGGCTCGCCGGCTGCCCAGCGCGAGGCGGGACGCATCACGTCATGGTTGGAGAAGGCCCAGCACGACCAGCCGTCGCTGGCCACCTTGCCGAAGGTTTCCAGCACCGAGCGTACCTTTGCCGCGCTGATCTTCTCCGGCGCCAGGAAGTCGAAGGAGTAACACATATGCACGCGCTTGCCGCCGGCCGTATAGGCCGCCACCACTTCCAGCCCACGCTGCGAATCGCCGACCTCGCCAACCGCGGCCGTCGCCGGGTATTCGTCGAGCAAGGCGCGGAAGCGTTCGAGGAAGCCGAGGTTTTCAGGCCGGCTCTTGTCGTAGAGATGGTCCTGGTAGTTGTAGGGGTTGACGGCCGGCGCCGTCTGGTCGTTGCGCTGCTCGGGCGGCAGCGGCGGATTGTCTTCCAGGCCTTGGCTGTGGAAATAGAAATTGATGGTATCGAGGCGGAAGCCGTCGACGCCACGCTCCAGCCAGAAGCGGGTGACGTCGAGCAGCGCGTCCTGGACCGCGCGGCTGTGGAAATTGAGGTCGGGCTGCTCGGCCAGGAAATTATGCAGATAATATTGCTGGCGGCTGGTGTCCCACTGCCAGGCCGAGCCGCCGAAGATCGACAGCCAGTTATTGGGTGGCGTGCCGTCCGGCTTGGCATCCGCCCAGACATACCAGTCGGCTTTTGGATTGCTCCGGCTCGAGCGGCTCTCCTTGAACCAGGGATGGATGTCGGCGGTGTGCGAGAGCACCTCGTCGATCATCACCTTGAGGCCAAGCCGATGCGCCTCTGCGGTCAGCGCGTCGAAGTCGGCCAGCGTGCCGAACATCGGATCGACATCGCAATAATCCGACACATCGTAGCCAAAATCCTTCATCGGCGATTTGAAGAATGGCGAGATCCAGATGGCGTCGACACCGAGCGAGGCGATGTAGGCCAGCCGGCCGATCATGCCCCTGAGGTCGCCGATGCCGTCGCCGTTCGAATCCTGATAGCTGCGCGGGTAGATCTGGTAGATCACGGCACCTCGCCACCAGTCGCGATCTATAGCGAGATCTGGCTTCGGGGTGGCCTTCAAAGCGGATTGCATGATCTCAACCTCCTTTCACCGAGCCGGCAAGCAGCCCGCGGACGAAATAGCGCTGCAGCGAGAAGAACACGATCAGCGGCACGATGATGGTGACGAAGGCCGATGTCGTCAGGATCTCCCAGTCGCCGCCGCGCGAGCCGAGCAACGCATTAAGCTTGGCGGTCAGCACGATCTGGTCGCCCTCGGTACCAAGGAAAACCATCGCCACCAGCAGATCGTTCCACACCCAGAGAAACTGGAAGATGGCGAACGAGGCCAGCACCGGGAACGACAATGGCAGCACGATCTTGACGAAGATCTCGAAATCGCTGGCGCCGTCGATACGCGCCGACTCCATGATCTCGCGTGGCAGGCCGGCAATATAGCTCCTCAGAAGATAGATGGCGAAAGGCAGGCCGAAGCCGGTATGCGCCAGCCAGATGCCGAGATAGGTCTTCGACGGCACGCCGAAGAAGCTGCCGACGCCGTTATAGAGCTTCAACAGCGGGATCAGCGACATCTGCAGCGGCACGACCAGGAGGCCGATGATGACGGCGATGAGCAGCGCCCGGCCGGGAAAGCGCATCCAGGCCAGCGCGTAGGCGGCGAACGCGGCGATCAGGATCGGGATGACGGTCGCCGGAATGGTGACGGTCAGCGAGTTCATGAAGGAGCGGCCGATGCCTTCCGAAAACAGCACCGTGTCGTAATTGTCGGTGGTGAATTTCGGCGGCGCCGACGAGGCGTAATAGACGCGCTGGCCGCGTTCGCTTTCGAAAGCCTTCGGCGAGGTCATGACGAAACTGCCGTCGGCATTGAGCTGCAGGGTGACGCCGTCGCCGAGATCGGCTGTCGTGCCGGCGGGATATTGCGTCGGCGCTGCCGACTTGACGCCGAAGGCGCTGATGTTGCGGGCCGGACCGTCGCCGAAGACATTGCCTTGCAGAACGAACTTGCCGTCCTTCTCGACTTGCGCCGAGGCGGGCGGCAGCCGTCCGGCTTCCGTCTGGCTGGAACTAGTGAACGAGTTCCACCAGCCCGAAGCGATGATCTGATCCTTGTCGCGCAGCGACGAGACCAGAATGCCGAGCGTCGGAATCGTCCAGATCGCAACGAAGATGAAGACGGCGATATGGACGCCGAAACGGCTGACAAAGGACTTTCCGGTCGACGCGGCCATCTCAATGTCCTTCCGTCTCTTTGTTCGCCTGGCGGATGTTCCAGACCATGATCGGAATGACCGCTATCATGATGATGATGGCGATGGTGGCGCCGCGGCCGAAATCGCCGCCGCCGCGGAACATCCAGTCGAACATCAGATTGGCCAACACCTGGCTGTTCCACTGGCCGTTGGTCATGGTCAGCACGATGTCGAAAACCTTCAGCACCAGGATGGTGATGGTGGTCCAGACCACGGCGATGGTGCCCCAGATCTGCGGCACCATGATCTTCCAGAAGATCTGGAAAGGGTTGGCGCCGTCGATGACGGCGGCTTCCAGCGTCTCTTCCGGAATGCCGCGCAAGGCCGACGACAGGATTACCATGGCAAAGCCGGTCTGGATCCAGATCAGGATGACCATCAGGAAGAAGTTGTTCCAGAACGGCAGCGAGATCCAGACCTGCGGCTGGCCGCCGAAATACTGGATGATGGCGTTGAGCAGACCGATCTGCGTCTGCCCGTCGCCGCGATATTCGTAGATGAATTTCCAGATGACGCTGGCGCCAACGAACGAGATGGCGAGCGGCAGGAAGATCAGGCTCTTGGCGATGGTGCCCCACCAGATCTTGTCGGTGAGCACGGCGATGATCAGCCCGAGGAAGGTGCAGGCGGCCGGCACCACCGCCAGCCAGATGATGTTGTTGAGGATCGAGTTGCGGAACTCGCGGTCGCCGAACGCCCATTGATAGTTGGCCAAGCCGACGAAATGGGCGCCGCCGCGATCGAGGAACGACAGCCTCAGCGTCTCCACCACCGGGTAGATCAGGTAGATGGTGAGGATGATCATCGCCGGGCCGACGAAGAGCCAGGGTCGGATCACCCCCTGCCGGCGCAGATTGTTAATCGCCGCCTTGCCGGAAACGCCGCGTGCCGGAAAGATCGTGTCGAGTGCCTTGTTGGCGCCCCAGAAATAGGCGACGCAGCCGCCCACGCCGATGATGATGACGAATATCGCCGAAAAAATCTGAGCCGCCATGGGTCCCTCCCCCTGCGCACGGATCCGCCAGTCGAGAATGGCTTTGGCGACGGGATCATGCGCCGATTCAGTTGTCTGGAGCGCGACCAGCCGGAAAGCAGGTCACTGGGCGCGCGTCATGCCGGAATGCGTTGTACTCACGACAATCGACGCGACGCCAAGCACCGGATAAGGTCCGGGCCGTTTGAGGCCCGGACCACATCACATTGGGAACTCAAGCCGGCCGCTTACTTGATCGCGTCCCAGCTTTTCTGGATGTCAGTGGCGACGTCCTGGGCGGACTTGCCGCCGACCAGGTCGATCATGCCGGTCCAGAACGCACCGGCGCCGATCTTGCCCGGCATCAGGTCGGACCCGTCGAAGCGGAAGGTCGAGGCGTTGGCCAGGATCTCGCCCTGCTTCTTCAGCGCGTCGCTAGCATAGGCGTCCTTGTTGACCGACTTGAACGGCGTCACGAAGCCGCCCTGTGCCATCCAGATCTCATGAGCGAGCGGCAGCTTCAGGAATTCGATGAACGCGCGGGCACTCTTGCTATCTTTAGTGATCATGGCCAGCGTGCCGGCGCCGAGCACCGGAGTGCCGAGCTCGGGCTTGGAGGCGTAGGGCGGGTAATAGAAGAAGTCGGCATCCTCGCCGATCTTGGTGCCTTGCGGGAAGAAGGTCGGGATGAACGATGCCTGGTGGTGCAGATAGCATTTCGGCGGCACCGAGAAGAGGCCCTTCGGGCTGTCACGGAAATCGGTCGCCGCAACCGCCTTGGCGCCGCCCTCGACCATCTTGTCGTCGGTCGCGATCTTGCCGAAAATGTCGATGGCGTTGACCACTGCCGGATCGTTGAACGGAATTTCGTTCTTCACCCATTTGTCGTAGGTCTCGGGCGTCTGGGTGCGCAGCATGATGTCTTCGACCCAGTCGGTCGCCGGCCAGCCGGTGGCGCCGCCCGAACCAAGCCCGATGCACCATGGCGTGCCGCCGTCGGCGATGATCTTCTTTTCGAGCTCGGCAAGCTCTTCCTGCGTCTTCGGCACCTTGTAGCCCGCTTCCTCGAAATTGTCCGGCGAGTACCAGACCAGCGACTTCACGTCGGCCTTATACGGAAAGGCGAAGAAGCCGGGCTTGCCGTCCTTGTCCTTGAACGTGCCGAGGTCGACCCAGGATTGGCCGGCGCCGTAATTGTCCTTGACCCAGTTGGCCGTGTCGTCGCCGAGCGGCGTCAAAAGGCCCTTCGATGCCAGATCCTGGATCAGGCCCGGCTGCGGCAGCACGGCAATGTTGGGCGGGCTGCCGGCCTGCGTGTCGATGACGATCTGCTGTTCGTAATTCTCCGACGAGGAGTACTTGATCTCGGCGCCGGTGGCTTCGGAGAAGTAATCGAGGACGGTGCGGATAAGCCCTTCGTCCTCGCCGCGCCACGGCCCGAAGATCGTCAGCGTCTCGCCCTTGAGGTCGACCTTCTTGAGCTCCTCGTAGTTGGCCCAGTTGAAACGGGGATCTTCGCCCGGCTTGAACTTCAGTTCGGCTTGCGCCGGCATGGCGAGCGCAAGCGTGGCAAACGCAGCGCCCAGCAGAAGCATTTTCTTCATCGGTATTCCCTCCCAGTGGTGACAAACACCGAACGAAACCTCCATTCCGTCCGCCGGCGCTGCAGGACTGTGACTCAGTCGGAAAGGAACTGCAACCTTTCGTAGAGTCTTCCAAAGCGCTTTGGTGATTTCGATCTCGCCACTGAATTGATCCGGAGTCAAGAGAAAGCCAAATTAATCGACTTAATTTCTGCGGTCGAGTGCCGGCGAAAGTGCGCTGCAGCACAGTTTTCTGGCGGTGCAGCAGCAAATTCGGCTTCAAACCGGTCCGAACCGTGCGTATGGTCATTGCGCTCGGCAAGGCGATTCATAGCGGCCAGCTCGATTCAGATTAAAAGCGCTTTGAGGTTTGGAGGCCTCCGGTGAACCTCAAGCAGCTCTCCCACATGCTGGCGCTTTCGCAGACTACGGTGAGCCGCGCATTGAACGGGTACCCGGAAGTCAACGAGGAAACGCGCCGGCGGGTGGTCGATGCCGCCAAGCGTCACGGCTATCGCCCCAATCCGAGCGCCCGCCGGCTGGCGACCGGCAAGACGGGCATGATCGGCTATGTGCTGCCGACGGGGACGACGGTCGACATCGACCCGCATTTCGTCGAGTTCCTGTCCGGCCTCGGCGACTATGCGCGTTCGCACGAGCTCGACCTGGTGCTGTCACCGGCCGATGTCGACGACCAGGAGACGACGTACCGCCGCATTGTCGCCAACCGGCAGGTCGACGCGGTCTATATCTCCTCGCCGAGGCCGGCCGACCGGCGGGTGGCACTCGTCAATACGCTCGGCATTCCCTTCATCGTCCATGGCCGCAGCGAAGGCTTCGATTTCGACTATCCCTTCACCGACATCGACAATGAGGGCGCCTTCCACGAGGCGGCGCGGCTACTCGTTCAGCTCGGTCACAGGCGTCTGGCGCTGATCAATGGCGACGATCGCGAGACCTTCGCCATTCATCGCGAGCGCGGCGTGCGCCGCGCGCTTGCGGCGAGCGGCCTGGTGCTTCGTGATCAGCATGTCTGTTCGCTGACCATGACCGAGGAGAACGGCTATCGCGCTGCCAGGCGCTTGCTGGAACAAAGCGACGCGCCGACGGCGATCGCCTGCTCCAGCCTGATCATGGCGCTCGGCGTGGTGCGCGCGGTACGCGATCTCGGCCTGACTATTCCGGGCGACCTGTCGCTGATCGCCCATGACGACGTCTTTCCGTGGCTGAAGCCGGAAAATTTTTCGGTGCCGCTGTCGACGACACGTTCGTCGATCCGCCTGGCCGGCGCACGCGTCGCCGAACGGCTGGCGGCGCGGATTTCCGGCCTGGAGGAGGGCGCTCGCGGCGAGGTCTGGCCGGTCGATCTCGTGGTCAGGGGATCGGTCGCCGGCGCACCTGCCTAGGGGCATAACTCAATCACTCTGAACGACCAAGGTCGACTCTTGGCGGCTGTTGGCCAGCACCAGCGGGTGCGTCCTGGTCTCAGGCCGCGGATTTGAGGTGATCGATGAAGGCGCGCAGCTTCGGCAGGACTTGGCGCTTGCCGGGATGATAGAGGAAGACACCCGGCGTCGTCGTGGCGATGCTGTCCAGTACCGACTTGAGTTTTCCTTCGGCTATCAGACCTTCGGCGAGTGGTCGCGGTGTCTGCGCCAGCCCGACGCCCCGCAACGCAGCCCCGACCAACGTCGAATAGTCGTGCGCGATCAGCGGGCCTGAGACGACCGCTTCGATCGCGCCGTTGCCGTCGATGAACGACCAGGGCGCGATGCTGCCATTCGAGCGGCGCAAGCGTAAGCAGGCGTGGTGGCGCAAGTCGTCGACACGCTCGGGACGGCCGTGGCGCTCAAGATAGTCAGGGCTGCCGACGACCACGAACGAGAACGGCGCTGTCAGCCGCACCGCGACCATGTCGGCGGCGATGAGCTGGCCGAGGCGGATGCCGGCATCGAACCCGCCGGTCGCGAGATCGACCATCTGGTCGCTCACGGCGATCTCCAGTTCGATCTCAGGATAGGCTTGGCAGAACGACGCGATCAGCGGCTCCAGCATCAGCGGCACGATAGCGCGGGGCACAGACAGGCGCAGCAGACCGGTCGGCCGCTGGCCGATATCGCGGGCGGCCTCGCCGGCCGCGACAAGCTCTTCGAATGCCGGGCCGGCACGGTCGAGGAATCGCTGGCCAGGCTCGGTTAAACCAACGCTCCGCGTCGTGCGGACGAACAGCGCCGTGCCCAGACGGGCTTCCAGCGCGCGCACCGCTTGGCTCACGGCGGATGGCGTCACGCCGAGATCGGCGGCGGCACGGCGGAAGCTGAGGCGCCTGGCGACGGCCAGGAACGCCTCGACGCCCTCCAGCGCACCATGTCGGACTGTGTAGTTCTGCTTCATAGGTTGTTGTGATTACACCGGATAGTCGAATTGCGGTAGCGGGCTTAAAGCCGCGTGAATCAACTGTTGAGGAAGCCAAATGTCCACGGAAATGGTATTCCAAACCCACCTTGTTCTCGGCTACGTCGCGTGGCTGCTTTGCTTCGGCGCGTACGGTTTGCCGTGGCTCAGGTCGATGGACCGGGTCGCGGCGCAACGCGCCATCGCCACGCTGCACAGCTTCCGCTTCTTCGGGCTCGTCTTCCTGGTTCCAGGTGTCGTAAGCCCCAATCTGCCCACCGACTTCGCCGTATTCGCCGCCTACGGCGATTTCGCGACTGGCGTGCTGGCCATGCTGGCGCTGCTCACGGTGAGGATACGCCCGCTCTTCTGGCCGTTGGTCGTCGCCTTCAATGTCGCGGGGACGGCCGACCTCATCGTCGACTATTACCACGCCATTCAGATCGGCCTTCCTGCACGCGCAGGCGAACTGGGCGCCACCTACGCGATCCCGATCATCTACGTACCGCTGCTGATGATAACGCACATCGCCGCATTCTATTTTCTCCTACGTCCTCAGCAAAACGCGACCTGAGCGGGCTATTCCTTCGCCGCTTCGGCCGCCTTGGTGTCCAGCAGGCCAAAGCCGAAATCATTGTCCCGCCCCTTGGGGCCGAGATCCCTGGCGGTGGCGGCAAGTGCTTTCTCGACCCAGTCGGCCGAACGGTCGGGTGCGGCATGGAACAGGTTGGCGACGGCGCCGGTCACGATCGCCGCTGCAAACGAAGTCCCCGTCACCACGTCCGAGCCGGCGCCGCTTGGCGCTACCATCTCGACGCCGGGAGCGGAGATGAAGACGTAGGCGCCGCGATTGGCCTGCGGCATCAGCCCGTCCTTGGCATCGGTGGCCGTCACCGCGATCACGCCGACGAAGGCGGCCGGATAACCGTAGGGCGCCTTCGGCCCATTATTGCCCGCGGCCGCAACCAGCACGATGCCAAGCGCGCGCGCATTGCGGCAGGCGATGCCGAGCAGGTCGTTCTTCGGGCCGACGAAGCTCATATTGATGATGCGGACATCCTGCTCCGCCGCCCAGTCGAGCGCCGAAAGGATGACGTCCATGGTCGACTTGCCGCCCTCGAAGGCGCGGGCATGATAGATCCTGGCGCCCGGCGCCATACCTTTGAACGCGCCGTTACCGGCGATCAATCCGTCGACCGAGGTGCCGTGGTCGCGCGCCGTGATCGGCACATCGGGCATGGCATCGAACTGCCCGGCAATGACGCCGGAGAGCGCCGGATTGCCGTCATCGATGCCGGTGTCGATGACGCCGACGCGCACATTCTCGCCGCTGGCTTTGTCGGCATCGAGCGCGATGCGCTCGAACGCATAATTGACGATGCTGGCCGCCTGCTGCAGCGAGTAGACATGGTTGGCCTCACGCCGCAAAGTACGGCCGTCGGCGGCAAGCTGCGCCAGCACGACGCCGACCGGGCGGCCATCGGGAATACCGAAGCGCACCAGTGTGTTGCCGAGCAGCCGCGACTGCCGCTGCGAGCGTATCTCGAGGCCGAACGAGGCCGCGATCTGCTGGACCGCGCCGGCATCGCCATTGACCGTGACCAGCACCTCGTCGGGCACGAAATCGCCGATCACGGCGCGCGGCGGCTCGGTTGCCACAAGATCGGTGGGTGCTACGACCGGACCGCCCGGCGCGGCAGCCTGTATTGCCGGCGCGACGGCGGGTGGGGTTGCAGTATTGCCAGGAGGTATAGGCGCCTCGGTGACTACGGCAGGATTGGGGAACAGGTCGACAATCAAGTCCGGAAGAAACACCGCGCCCGTTATTCCAGGAGCCAGCGCTTTGCCGCCATCCTTCACGGCGCCGCCATCCTTGGCGCAGTCGGCGTTGGCAGCATTTCCCCGGTTCAGGCAGTCGATCTCAGCCTGGGTGAGGTTCGGGTCATTGGTCTGCGCCATTGCGGACGCGGCGAAGATTGTCATCGCTGCCGTCAATCGAATGACCGCCTTAGCCGCCATCAGCCGGTTTCCTTCCCTCCAGCGCAGCTTCGGTGAAAGGCTGGGCGGCAATAAGGCCAAGCAGCTTCTGATAGTCGGCGGCGGTCTTGGCCGGAACGCCGAGGCGGAAGACGCCGTCGGCGGTCGGCCCGCCGGCGATCTTCAACTGGTTCTGATCGAGAAAAGCGATGATGTCGGACAGCTTCGCATCCGGTTTGAACTTCACAAGGGCAAACGGCATTTTGGCCAGATCGTCCTCCGATCCGGCAATCTCGAAATCGCCACCTCTGTTGCCGGTCTGCACAAAGGATTGCGCGACGACCAGGGCCAGCAGCACCGCGGCCGCGGCCCAGGCGACGCCGACCGGCACCGCCATGAAGCGGCTCCAGGCTTGCGCCAGCCAGGACGATGCCGCAGGCGCGCGGGACGGGCCGGCCTCGGCGTCGAGCGCCTTGGCAAAGCGGCTGAGCGCATCGGCCGGCGGGCGGATTGCCTCGTTTGCGGCAGCGGTGCCGGAGAATTCGGCCTCGGCCTCGCCTAGTGCGGCCATGGCCGCCGGATCGCTCGCCAGCCATTCCTCGATGGCTTCGAGCTCGGTGCCCTCCAGCGAGCCGTTCAGATAAAACGGCAGCAGCATTTCCATTTCGTCGCGGCGTGACATTTTTTCAGCGGCGCTCATGGCCACCCCCTGTCGTAACCGGCGGCCTTGAGGGCTTCGCCGAGTTTCTTGCGGGCGTAGAACATCCTGGTCTTGACCGTTGCGACCGGGATGCCGAGTACCTCGCCGATCTCGCTCACCGATTGCCCGTGATAATAGGCAAGGTCGATCACCGTGCGGTGCTCTTCCGGCATGGCATCGATAAAGCGTCGCAAGGCGGCGGCCTTGTCTTCCTTCATCGTCACGACTTCCGGCGTGTCGGCGCCGTCGGCGACCTGGGCCGCGTCATCGTCGTCGATCCAGTCTTCCTTCTTCTTGCGCAGCAGGGACAGCGCCTTGAAGCGGGCAATGCCGAGCAGCCATGTCGAGACCTCCGAGCGCCCCTCGAAGGCCGGTGCCTGCCGCCAGAGTTCGAGGAACACCTCGTTCGCGATATCGTCGGCCATCAGTTCCGATCCCGTCTGGCGTGCCACGAAGCGGTAGACCCGCGCGTGGTGGCGCATGAACAGGAGCCGCACGGCGGCACGGTCACCTTTCGCGACCCGCTCGACAAGCGCGCGATCGGTCTCCGCGGCCGTCATCGCCGGTCGAGCCGCCTGGCTCCTGCCTGCTCTGTCGCTGATCGGCCCAAAAAGGTTCACCGCATCCGCCCGTATATTTGCGGAGGCTAACTGAAGAGCGGGAGCGTTGCCAGAGGGAGAAGAGGGCGCGCTCAACTCAGGAACGGCTCGGCCTTCATCGTCGCCGGCACCGGCACGCCGAGGCGCACAAGCACCGTCGGCGCGAGCTGCAGCTGATCGAGCAGCGTATTGGCTTCCGGACCCTCGCCGGATCCGAAGTAGTAAAGTGCGAAATCCTGCATCTCCTCGTCGTGGCCGCCATGATGGCCGCGATCGGTCTGGCCATGATCGGCGGTGACGATCACCTCGTAGCCGGCTTCCCGCCAGCGCGGCAGAAAGCCGGCGAGCATGGCGTCCATTGCATAGACGGCATGATCCATCTCGTGGCAGTCATGGCCGAAGCGGTGGCCCATCGAGTCCAGCGTGCAGCTGTGCAGGATGCCGTAGTCGATGCCGTAGCGCCTGGTCAGCATGGTCAACGTCGCGAACAGGTCGACGTCGCTCGGCGTCATCTGGTTCCTGGCATTGTAGCCGGTCATGGTGTGGAACCGGCCATGGCTGATCGGCCTGCCCGGCTGGTCGAACTCCATGTCCTCGACCAGGTCGAACGGATAGGCCCGAAAGAATTCGGACCAGTAGGAGTGGGTGACCGCACCGGTCTTGCCGCCGGCCCTGCTGACTTCGGAAAAGATGTCCGGCTGTTCGACGCGAAACCGGTTCTCGTTCGACAGGATGCCGTGCACTTGAGGCGGCACGCCGGTGTGGATCGAGGCATAGCAGGATGCCGAGGTCGACGGCAGCACGGAGCGCATCTTCCACACGCGGGCTTCGCCTGATTGCACCCAGCCTTCGAGATTGCCCATCAGCCGTCGCCAGTTCCGGTAAGGCACGCCGTCGAGGATGATGAGCAATAGTTTTGTGTTGAGCGCCAAGGGCGCCTCCATGCGGCTTAATCGGAAAAGTCAGGGCGGGCCTGCCGTTCAATCCACGCCCGGACAGGATCGTCGGGCGCAAAGGGCGGCCCGCTAGTTCCCCGCGCTGGCCATGCGCCGTCCCTTGATCGCTTTCTCTAGCCAGCCGATCTCCATTTCTGGCACCGACGATAGCAAAAGATCGGTGTAGGCATCGAAGGGTGGCGTCAGCACGGTGCTCTTGGCGCCGTAGCGCACCACTTCGCCGCGATACATCACGGCGATTGAATCGGCGATCGACTTGACCGTGGCCAGGTCGTGGGTGATGAACAGATAGGCGACGTTTTCCTCTTTCTGCAGCCCGAGGAGCAGCTCCAGTATGCCGTGGGCGACCAGCGGATCGAGCGCCGAGGTCACCTCGTCGCAGATGATCAGCTTCGGCTTTGCGGCGAGCGAGCGGGCGATGCAGACGCGCTGCTTCTGGCCGCCCGAAAGCTCGGCCGGATAGCGGTCGACATAGCCTTTGCCCATTTCGATCTTGTCGAGCAGTTCCGCGACACGGGCGTCACGTTGCCTTCCGCGCAGACCGAAATAGAATTCCAGCGGCCGGCCGATGATGGTGCCGACCGTCTGGCGCGGGTTCATCGCCACGTCGGCCATCTGGTAGATCATCTGCAGTTGGCGAAGATCCTCTTTCGGCCGGTCGGCAAGCCGGTTGGCGAGCGGCCGTCCGTCGAAGGTGACGGTGCCTTGTTCGGGCGGCAAGAGGCCGGTGATGGCGCGCGCCAGTGTCGATTTGCCGGAGCCGGACTCGCCGACCACCGCCAGCGTCTGGCCGGGGAAAATATCGATCGAGACGTTCTTCAGCACCTTGATGTGACTGCGGCCATAGGCGGCGGTGATGTTCTTGACCGACAGGAACGGGCTCGTGCCAGGCTTCTGCTCCTGGTGTTCGATCTCATGCACCGAAACCAGCGCGTTGGTGTATTCCTGGCGCGGCTCCTTGATGATCTGGCGGGTGCCGCCCCATTCGACCAGCCGGCCGTGGCGCAGCACCATGATCTCGTCCGAGACCTGGGCGACGACGGCAAGGTCGTGAGTGATGTAGAGCGCCGCGACATGCGTGTCGCGGATGGCATCCTTGATCGCCGCCAAGACGTCGATCTGCGTCGTCACGTCGAGCGCCGTGGTCGGCTCGTCGAAGACGATCAGGTCGGGTTCCGAGCACAGCGCCATTGCCGTCATCACGCGCTGCAGCTGACCGCCCGAGACCTGGTGGGGGAAGCGCTCGCCGATGCTTTCGGGGTTCGGCAGGCTGAGCTTCTTGAACAGCGCCACGGCGCGCTTTTCGGCTTCGGCCCGCGTCGCCGTGCCGTGCAGGAGTGCTGCCTCGACCACCTGGTCCATCAGCCTGTGCGCCGGATTGAAGGCGGCTGCCGCCGATTGCGCGACATAGCAGACCTCGCGGCCGCGCAATTTGCGAAATCCTTCGTTGCCGCCCTTCAGGATGTCGCGGCCATTGAGGATGACCTCGCCGCCGGTGATGCGCACGCCGCCGCGGCCGTAGCCCATCGACGACAGGCCGATGGTCGATTTGCCGGCGCCGGACTCGCCGATCAGGCCAAGCACCTTGCCCTTCTCCAGCGTCAGCGAGACATCGTGCACCAGCACGATGTTCTTCGGCGCCTCACCCGGCGGGTATACCGTGGCCTCGATGCGCAGATTGCGAATGTCGAGCAGCACGCCGGACTTCGGTTGCCCGGGCTTCGGTTGCCCGGGCTTCGGTTGCTTGTCAGCCATTACCCGCGTCCTCCCTTCAGGCTTGTCGTGCGGTTGAGCACCCAGTCGGCGACGAGATTGACGGAAATCGCCAGCGCTGCGATCGCCGCCGCCGGAATGAGGGCGGCGCCTATGCCGAAGACGATGCCGTCCTTGTTTTCCTTGACCATGCCGCCCCAATCGGCGCTAGGCGGCTGCACGCCAAGGCCGAGGAAGGACAGCGTCGACAGGAACAGTACGGCATAGATGAAGCGCAGGCCGAGTTCCGAAACCAGCGGCGACAGCGCATTGGGCAGGATCTCGCGGAAGATGATCCAGCCGCTGCCTTCGCCGCGCAATTTGGCCGCCTCGACATAATCCATGACGTTGATGTCGACGGCGACCGCCCTCGACAGGCGGTAGACGCGGGTCGAATCCAGAACGCCCATGACCAGGATCAGCGTCACCAGATTGGATGGCAGCACCGACAGCACGACAAGGGCCATGATCAATGTCGGGATCGACATCAGGAGATCGACGAGACGCGACAGAAGCGTGTCGAACCAGCCGCCGAACACCGCGGCCGAGAAGCCGAGGATGGCACCGAGCGAGAACGACAGCGCGGTCGCCAGCACCGCGATGAACAGGGTGATTCGGGCGCCGTAGATCATGCGCGACATCAGATCGCGGCCGAGATTGTCGGTGCCCAGCCAATGCGCCGCCGACATCGGTTCCCAAGGGACGTCGCTGACGATCTCGGCATTGCCATGCGGCGCGATCCACGGCGCAAAAATTGCTGCCAGCACGAACAGCGCCGTCAGCACGATGCCGACCAATGCCGGGATGGGGATGCGTTTGATGACGAGCATACCCGCCCCCCTCATTTCGGATGTCTGAGGCGCGGATTGGCGATGATCGCCGCTATGTCCGCGATGATGTTCAGGCTGATGTAGACGGCGGCGAAGATCAGCCCGACCGCCTGCACCACCGGCACGTCACGCTTGGTGACGTGGTCGACGAGGTATTGGCCCATGCCTGGATAGACAAAGATAACTTCGACCACGACGACGCCGACGATCAGGTAAGCGAGATTGAGCATCACGACGTTGATGATCGGCGCAATGGCATTGGGGAAGGCATGCCTGCGGATGACCGCGAAGGCCGAAAGCCCCTTGAGTTCGGCGGTTTCGACATAGGCCGACTGCATGACATTGAGGATCGCGGCGCGCGTCATGCGCATCATATGGGCTAGCACCACCAGGGTCAGCGCCGCCGCCGGCAGTGCGATGGCCTGAATGCGTTCGCCGAAAGGCATCCCGTCATAGACAGTGGAAATGGCGGGAAACCATTGATGTTGCACCGCGAAGAAAAAGACGAGCACATAGCCGACGAAGAATTCCGGGAAGGACGTCGAGGCCAGCGCCAGTCCCGAGATCAGCTTGTCGACCCAGCCATTGCGGTAGCGCACCGCGATCAGCCCGAGGATGATCGCCAGCGGCACCGCGACGACCGCCGCCCAGAAGGCGAGGAACAGCGTGTTCCACAGCCTTCCCTTGATAGAGGTTGCGATATCCTGACCGCTCGACATCGCCGTGCCGAGATCACCGGTCAGAATGCCGCCGAGCCAGCGAAAATAACGGATGTAAGCGGGATCATTGAGGCCGAGCTGCTCGCGCAGATTGGCGAGCGACTCCGGTGTCGCCGACTGTCCTAGGATGGCTTGCGCGACGTCGCCGGGCAGGATCTGGGTGCCGGCGAAGATCAGGACCGAAACGGCCAACAGCAGCAGAATGCCCAGCGCAATGCGCTGGGCCACCAGTTTCACGATGGGTGAGGACATATCCGCAAGGCCGGGCTCAGGCTTCGAGCCAGCACTTCGCCAGAGCATATCCGTTCATCAACTCCTGATGCGGATCATCCACCCACCCGGCAACCTTGGCGCCCGTCGCGTCGATAAACTGATTGAACATCGGCAGGATCAGGCCGCCCTCGTCGCGCACCATCACAGCCATGTCGTGGTACATTGCCTTGCGCTTGGCCTCGTCGAGCTCGGCGCGAGCCGCCAGCACCATCTTGTCGAAATCCGGACGCTTGAACCGTGTGTCGTTCCAGTCGGCCGTCGACAGATAGGCAGTCGAGTACATCTGGTCCTGCGTCGACCGGCCGCCCCAGTAGGAGGCGCAGAAGGGCTGCTTGTTCCAGACTTCCGACCAATAGCCGTCGCCCGGCTCGCGCTTGATCTCCAGCGTGATGCCGGCCTTGGCAGCACTCTGCTGGAACAGCTGTGCAGCATCGACGGCACCGGGGAAGGCGACGTCCGACGTCCGGAGCAGGACGGCACCGTCATGGCCCGACTTCTTGTAGTGGAACTTGGCCTTGTCGGGATCGTATTTGCGCTGCTCGATTTCGGTGAATAGCGGGTACGATGCATTGATCGGGAAGTCGTTGCCGAGCGAGCCATAGCCACGCAGCACCTTGTTCAGCATCTCCTCGCGGTCGATCGCCAGCTTCAACGCCATCCGCAAATCGTTGTTGTCGAACGGCGCGGTGTTGCAGTGCATGATGAAGACGTAGTGGCCGGGTCCCGAATGGTTGCGGATGGTGACGCCGGGCACGCGCTTGATCAGATCGACGATCTTCGGCTCGACGCGGTTGATCATGTGGACCTGGCCGCCCTGCAGGGCGGCCGTGCGCGCCGTGGCGTCGTTGATGACGATGATCTCTATCTGGTCGGCATGGCCCATCTTGTCGCCCTGCCAATAATTGGCGAAGCGCTCGCCGCCATGGCGCACGCCGGGCTCGTTGGTGGTGACCTTGTAAGGACCCGCCGAGATGCCGGCATCGGCCTTGTCCTTGCCGCCATTCGGCTGAATGATCAGGTGATAGTCGCTAAGCAGGTAGGGCAGGTCGGCATTCGGCTCCTTCAGCGTCAGCACCACTTCCTTGCCGCTGGCCTTGATGCTCTCGATGCCTTTCATATAACCGAGCGCACCGGACTTTGACTTCTCGTCCGAATGGCGTTCGAGGGTGGCGGCCACGTCCTCTGCGGTCACCTTCTTGCCGTTGTGGAACTCGACGCCATCGCGGATCTTCAGCGTCCAGGTCTTGGCGTCGTCCGACGAGCCGATCTCCTCGGCGATGCGGTTCTCGAGCTTGCCTTCGGGAGACAGTTCGACGATCAGTTCGCCCCACATCTTGCCGAAGGCGAACGGCACCTGCGTCATAAACAGCGCCGGATCGAGGCTGTTGGTGGACTCGCCACCGACCAGGCCGGCCTTGAGCGTGCCGCCCTTGACCGGACCCGCCGCGCGGGAAGCGCTGGATAGCAGCGAATTGGCGATGGTTGCGGTGACGCCAAGCGCTGCTGCCCGGCCGAGAAAATCGCGACGGCTCAGCTTGCCGGACGCAACGCGCCGGCTCAGATATTCCAGTTCGTTCGACATGTTGAGTTCCTCACTCTGCTGGTCCGACCTTATGGTCGTTTTTCTCATTTCTATCGGGAGAATAATGACCGTAAGGGAAAGCGGTAAGCAAGACCGAATGCGACATGCCGTGGCGTAAATCGTGCGTCGCAATTGGACCAATCGCTATAAGCGCTCAAAGCAGTGCGCGCGGGATTTTCTCCTCGAAGTTGCGCTCGAAGACCAGTTTTTCGCCTTCGTAGGCTTCGATTCTGGCGCTAACCACGAAGCTTTGCGCGTCGGACCGCATTTCGGCGAAGGTTTCGGTGCGCACCGACCATCCATTTCGCGACAGCGTCTGGGTCCAATGCGTCTTGCCCGAGGCTGACAGCGGATTGTCGGGATGGATCGCCCATGTCTCTCTGGCGATGCTGCCATTGGCGAGGCCATGCTCCAGGTCGCGCACCTCACCGAAATCGTCGACGATGGAAAGCGTAATCATTCCGGTCTTTTCGTCGCGATCGACATGACGCTCGGAATTGGCGGGCCGAAGCGTCTCCGTTGCCCAGGGCGCAGCACCTTCGGGAGCGGGGAAGGTGACCTCGTCGCCTGTCGCCGGCGGGCGTACCGGCAGCATCAATGTCGCGGCCGACAATTCGAGCCGGACCGGCTCCGGCGACGGCCAGATCATCGGCCAGTAGGCGTTCGAAACGGCAACGCGCAAGCGATGGCCGGCCGGCACGCGATAGGCGCATTGGTCGAGCACCACCCGGGCGCTGACGGTTTCGCCGGGCACCAGCGCTTCGGGAAATTCGTGCGAGTTGCGATGCGTCAGGTTGAGCACGCCGTACGAGATCAGCTCCGATGCCCCGTCCGGATGGACGTCGCACAGCCGAACCGCGATGTTCGCCTGGCGCCGGTCCGACGAGACGCTGACCACAACTTCGGGAGCACCGACAATGTCGACCGTTTCGGTCAGCACCGGCTGGTCGAAGCACACCGACAGCGCATCGTCGGGGCGCTGGTCACCCGGCAGTTCCGGGCCGAAGGTGAAGGGGAAATATTCGCCGCCGGCGAGGCCGCAGCTTTGCGGCGAAGCGACGATAGCGTGGTTGCCTTCAGCGATAAGCTCAACCTCTTGCGTCTTGATGTTGGGTGACGGCCATTCCGATTCAGCGACCCAGCGGCCCGGCCGCTCGGGATGCCAGCGTGCCGGACGCACGCTGTCCATGACATAGGCGCGGTAGGCGGGGTCGGCCTCGACGCCGGTGTCGATGTCCTTCAGCCAGCGGTCCCACCAGCGCAAGGCCTCCTGCAGGAAGCCGATGCGCGGTTCGGGCGCGGCGTAATGCGGGTATTTGTGGATCCACGGGCCGACGATGCCCTTGACCGGCGCCTCGATATTGACGGCGAGATGGGAAATCGTATTGCGATAGCCATCATGCCAGCCGCCGATCGACAGCACCGCGGCATGGATGGCGGAATAGTCCTCGCAGATCGAGCCGCGCCTCCAATAGGCGTCGCGATGCTGGTGCTTCAGCCACAGCGGTGCCAGGAATGGCTGGTTCTCCAGCCTGGTCAGCCACAGGTCGCGCCATCTGTTGTCGCCGGCCAGCAACGGATCCGGCGGCCTTGACGAATAGGACAGCATGGTCGAGGCCCAGCCGAAATTCTCGATCAGCAGGCAGCCGCCCTTGTAGTGGATGTCGTCGGCATAGCGGTCGACCGTCGAACAGAGACTGATGGCCGCCTTCAGCGCCGGCGGCTGCTTAGACGCCACCTGCAGGCAGTTGAAGCCGCCCCACGAAATGCCCATCATGCCGACATTGCCGTTGCACCAGGGCTGGTCCGCCGCCCAGGCGATGACGTCGCAAGCGTCCTGCAATTCCTGCTCGGAATATTCGTCGTCCATCAGCCCTTCGGAATCGCCATTGCCGCGCATGTCGACGCGGATCGAGGCGTAGCCGTGGCCGGCAAAATAGGGATGCGTCAGCTGATCACGATAGATCGTGCCGTCGCGCTTGCGATAGGGCAGGTGTTCGAGGATTGCCGGCACTGGGTCGTCGGCAGCATCGGCCGGCATCCACACCCGCGCCGACAGCCGGCAGCCGTCCGGCATGATGATCCCCATATCCGGAAATTCGACGATCTTTCGGGGGAATTCAGTGACGATTTTCATGCGGGCGAACTCCAGGAGCGCCAGATGATGGAGCCCGTGAGAGCGCGTCATGGGCCAGTCAACGAATTCGGCTGGTCAATCCGCGTCAATTCAGCGGAATGTCGTTTTCGTCCTTGCCGGCCTGATAGGCGCCGGACAATTCGTCATAGCGCGTTGATATTGTGTGGATGCGCGCTTCCAGCCGACCGCGCTCGGGGTCCGGCAGCGAGCGCACCAATTTGCGGATCGAAAAGCTCTTCCAATAGGCATTCTCGGCATTGTAGCCGCCGGGATCGAGGGTGAAGACCTCTTTCAGGATCTTCAAATCGTGCGGGATGTCGAAGCTGTCGCGCGAGTCCTCGTGGCTGAACAGATAGAAGAAATTGTCGAAGCCGGTCCAGGTGATCGCCGACAGACAGAGCGAGCAGGGCTCGTGGGTGGCGAGGAAGATAGCCTCCCTGGTGTCGACGCGCTCGGCTTTCGGCAGTTCGTAGAAGCGCTTCAGGCAGTGCACCTCGCCGTGCCAGAGCGGGTTTTCGGTCTCGTTATTGGTTTCGGCAAGCACCAGCGAGCGGTCGTCCTTGCGCAGGATCGCCGCGCCGAACAACTTGTTGCCATGCGCGACGCCCTCGGCCGTCTTCGGCACGATGTCGTGCTCTATGACATCGAGCAGGCGGTCGATCAGCGAAATGTCGGTCATCACCGGCTCCCATCGGGAAGATGTATCTCGTAGGCGTGCGAGAAATGGCACTCTTCGAGATTGGAGTCGTCGCCGCCACGGTCGACGACCAGGAAGTCCTGCGGCTCGCCGATCGGCGTCAGCACGCCGTGCCACAAATTGCGCGGATAGTTGATGCCTTGCCCGGGCGCGGTGATGAAGGCATGCGGCTCGCCCGGGCCCTCCTCGCCGTCATGGCAGACGACGACCAGGAACGGCCGTGGTGACAGCGGGATGAAGGCCTGGCTGCCAAACGGATGGCGCTCCACCATGGTAAGCTTCAACGGCAGCTCATAGGGCGTGCCACGCACCATCGAGATCAGCACGCGCGCATTCGGCCCTCGTGCTTCCGCGGTGGCGAGGTCATGGTAGCGCTCGGCCTTGCCGCCATTGATCGGATAGTGGTTGTCGCCGCCCATATCGATGACGTCGCCGAATTCGGCGAAATTCTCGCGGGTCAGCGGCCGCGCGACGATGCGGGTCATGGTGTAGGTCTCGCGACGCCGGCGCTGCCAAGCTTGGCGTGGCGGTTGACGTCCTTGTAGAGGAGATAGCGGAATTTGCCTGGCCCGCCGGCATAACAAGCCTGCGGGCAGAAGGCGCGCAGCCACATATAGTCGCCAGCCTCGACCTCGACCCAATCCTGGTTGAGACGATAGACCGCCTTGCCCTCCAGCACATAGAGCCCGTGCTCCATGACATGCGTCTCGGCGAAAGGAATGACCGCGCCCGGCTCGAGCGTGACGATGGTGACATGCATGTCGTGACGCATGTCGGCCGGATCGACGAAGCGCGTGGTCGCCCATCGGCCTTCGGTACCCGGCATCGGCGTCGGCGCGATTTCCTGTTCGTTGACGAAGAACGCTTGCGGCGGCTCGATGCCGTCGACTGCATCATAAGTCTTGCGGATCCAGTGGAAGCGGACGGCGGCGCCGCTTTCATTGTGCACCGTCCACCCACTCGCCGGCGGCAGGAAGGCAAAGCCGCCCGGCATTAAGCTATGTTTCTTGCCGGCAAGCGAAACGCTTAGCTCGCCTTCGACCACGAACAGCGCACCTTCGGCGGCGGCGTCAAGCTCAGGGTGGTCGCTGCCGCCGCCAGGCGCGAGCTCGACGATATATTGCGAAAACGTCTCGGCAAAACCCGACAGCGGCCGCGACAGCACCCAGACGCGTGTCCCATCCCAGAACGGCAAGGCGCTGGTGACGATGTCCTGCATCACGCCCTTGGGGATGACGGCATAGGCCTGTGTGAACACAGCGCGGCCGGTCAGCAATTCGCTCTGGCCGGGATGTCCGCCCTGCGGCGCATAATAGGTTCGCTCGGCCATTTTCATCATATCCATAAATTCAAGCCTGTTGCGGAAGCCAGGGCCTATCGCGGCAGCCAAAGCCTATTGCGGAAGCATGTCCTTGAGACGAAGCAGCGCGATGCGCTCGACCTGTCTGCAGGCGGTTTCGAATTCGACATCGTGGCTGTTGCCAATACGCGCCTCGAACTCGGCCAGGATCTCCCCCTTGGTCTTGCCTTTCACCGCAATAATGAAGGGGAAACCGAAACTGGTGACGTAGGCGGCATTGAGTTTTGCGAACAGCTCGCGCTCCTTGTCGGTCAGCGCGTCGAGGCCGGCCGAAGCCTGTTCCCTCGAGGATTCCGCCGTCAGCCGCTTGGCCTGCGCCAGTTTTCCGGCAAGGTCGGGGTGGGCATTGAGCACGGAAAGCCGCTCGGCCTCGCTTGCCGCGCGAAAGACGCGGCAGAGCGCATTGTGCAGGCCGCCGGCACTGTCATGCGCCGGGCCGAGCTCCAGCTCATAAGCGCGCTCGGCAATCCACGGCGAATGCTCGAACACGCCGCCAAATGTATGGACGAAGGCCTCGAATTCCATTTTCGACGGGCGCAGCGCCGGCAACCGGAACGGATGCGTCTCCTGCCAATGTTTTGCGATGTCGATGCGCCGTGCCAGCCAGACCTTGTCGTGTGATTTGACGTAGTCGATGAAGCGCTTCAGTGCCGCGACCCGGCCCGGCCGGCCGACGAGGCGGCAGTGCAGGCCGATGTTCATCATGCGCGGCCGTCCTGCCTTGCCCTCGGCATAGAGCGTATCGAAACTATCCTTGAGATAGGCAAAGAATTGGTCGCCCGAGTTGAAGCCTTGCGGCGTGGCAAAGCGCATGTCGTTGGCGTCGAGCGTATAGGGGATGACCAGCTGCGGCTTCGCCGACCCGTCCGGTGCCGCATGCTCGAACCAGTAGGGCAGTTCGTCGTCATAGGTGTCCGACACATAATCGAAGCCGCCCTCTTCCGCCGCCAGCCGCACCGTGTTGATCGAGGTGCGGCCGGTGTACCAGCCGGTCGGCCGCGCCCCTGTCACCTCATAATGCAGCCGGATCGCCGCCTCCATGTCGCGGCGCTCGTCTTCTGGCGCATGGTCGCGGTAGTCGATCCATTTCAGCCCGTGCGAAGCGATCTCCCAGCCGGCCTCCTGCATCGCCGCAACCTGGTCGGGCGAACGCGCCAGGGCCGTGGCGACGCCATAGCAGGTGACCGGCACTTGCGCCGCGCTGAATAGGCGCAGCAATCGCCAGAAGCCCGCTCGGGCGCCGTATTCGTAGATCGATTCCATGTTCCAGTGGCGCTGGCCGGGCCAGGGCGCGGCGCCGACGATCTCCGACAGGAAAGCCTCCGAAGCCTTGTCGCCGTGCAGGACGCAATTCTCGCCGCCCTCTTCGTAATTGACGACGAACTGCACCGCGACATGCGCCCCGCCGGGCCATTTCGGATCCGGCGGATTGGCTCCGTAGCCGCGCATGTCTCGTTCGTAACGCATTCTCGCTCCTGCCGGAAATTGTGATCAGGATAGTCGAAAGGAGTGCCTGCGCATTCCCCCGAAATTTTTGAAAGTGTTTTTGTCGCGGTCCGCTCGACCGGGACTTATGCATCGCCTTTAATTGGCGCACAATTCATGAATAGTGTTCGACTGTGCAGGGAATGGAGCAGCCAGTGGCGGAAACGTCGAAAGCCGAAGGCGGGCGCCTGACGACCCACGTCCTCGACACTGCGGCCGGTAAACCGGCGGCCGGTCTGTCGATCGAGCTCTATCATCTTGACGGTCAGGCCCGGACGCATCTGAAAACGGTCGTCACCAATGATGACGGCCGTTGCGATGCTCCGCTGCTTGCCGGCGCGGAATTCCGTACCGGCGAATACGAGCTGGTCTTTGCGGCCGGCGATTATCTGCGCCGGCAAGGGACAAAACTGCCGGAACCGGCCTTCCTCGACCATGTGCCGATCCGCTTCGGTATGGCCGAGCCGATGCACTATCATGTGCCGCTGCTTCTGTCGCCGTACGGTTATTCGACCTACCGGGGAAGCTGAGATGGCAGGGATCAAGACACGCAACGAAATCCGCTTCATCCTCAATGGCGAGGACGTCGCGCTCGGCACGGTTGCACCCGACCAGACCCTGCTCGACTGGCTGCGGCTCGACCGCTCGCTGCGCGGCACCAAGGAAGGTTGCGCCGAGGGCGACTGTGGCGCCTGCACGGTGCTGGTCGGCAGGCTCTCCGGTGGAACACTGGTCTATGAAAGCGTCAATGCCTGCATCCGCTTCCTTGGCTCGCTAGACGGCACGCATGTAGTGACCGTCGAGCATCTGCGCGGCGACGCAGGAAAACTGCATCCCGTGCAGCAGGCGATGGTCGATTTCCACGGCTCGCAATGCGGCTTCTGCACACCGGGTTTCGTCATGTCGCTTTATGCTCTGTGGATGCGGACGCCGGAGCCGTCGGACGCCGCCATCGAAAAGGCGCTGCAAGGCAATCTCTGCCGCTGCACCGGCTACGAGGCGATCATGCGCGCCGCACGTGCCATCTCCAGCTACGGCCCGGCGGCAAAGGATCCGCTGGCGGCGGAGCGCAAGTCAGTCACGGCTAAGCTCGAAGCGATGAAGGACGGTTCGCGCATCGAGATCGGCTCCGGCAGCATGCGGCTGATCGTGCCGGCCAATGCCGACGATCTGGCCAGCGTGCTGGTCAAGGAGCCGGCAGCCACTATCGTCGCGGGTTCGACCGATGTCGGCCTTTGGGTGACCAAGCACATGCGCGATATTGCGCCGGCGATTTTCATCGGCAATCTCGACGGTCTGTGCGGGATTTCCGAGGACAAAGGCGTCATCTCGATCGGCGCCGGTGTCACCTATAGCGAAGCCTTCTCGATGCTGGCGAAACGCATCACGGCGCTCGGCCCGCTGTTCGATCGCATCGGCGGCGATCAGGTGCGCAACATGGGCACCATCGGCGGCAATATCGCCAACGGTTCGCCGATCGGCGACACGCCGCCGCCGCTGATCGCACTCGGTGCCCGCCTGACGCTGCGCCGCGGCGACAAGCGGCGGACGATCCCGCTGGAGGATTTTTTCATCGCTTATGGCCGACAGGACCGGCAGCCCGGCGAATTCGTCGAGGCCGTGCATGTCCCGGTGCCAGGCAGCGAGACGAAATTTGCCGTCTACAAGATCACCAAGCGCCGCGACGAAGACATCACAGCAGCGCTAGGCGCGTTTATCCTGAAGCTCGCCGAGGATGACACGGTGGCGGATGTGCGCATCGCCTACGGCGGCATGGCGGCAACGCCGAAGCGAGCCTTTGGCGTCGAAAAGGCATTGCTTGGCAAGCCCTGGACGGAAGCGACGGTCGAGGCGGCGATGGCCGCGTATGCCGACGATTTCACGCCGCTGACCGACATGCGGGCAAGCGCCGAATACCGGGCGCTGGCGGCGCGCAACCTGCTGCTGCGCTTCTTTGCCGAAACCACCGGCACCCGGGCGCCGATCCAGGTATCACGGCACGAGGCGGCATGATGAACAAGCACGCCACGCCAAACCTGAAGGCAAAAAAAATCGCCGGCGGCGTCGCCACCGACCAGCGCCATGATTCCGCGCACAAGCATGTCAGTGGCACGGCCGTCTATATCGACGACATGCCGGAACCGGCCGGCACGCTGCATGGCTGCCTTGGGCTTTCGACGGCGACGCATGCCACCATCACCAGCATGGACCTTTCGGCGGTGCGCGCCGCACCCGGCGTCATCGACGTGCTGACGGCGAGCGACGTGCCAGGCGAGAACGACATTTCGCCGACCGGCCGTCACGACGAGCCGGTGCTGGCCGACGGCAAGGTGCAATTCTTTGGCCAGCCGATCTTCTGCGTCATTGCCGAAACCCGCGAGCAGGCGCGCCGTGCAACGAGGCTGGCCAAGGTCGAATACAAGGAATTGCCGTTCGTCGCCGATGTCGGTGAGCTCGATCCACGGATGGATAAGCTGGTCACGCCGCCGCTGACGCTGAAGCGCGGTGATGCAGCGGCTGCGATCAAGGCGGCGCCGCGCCGGCTGAAGGGAAAGATGCGCATAGGCGGCCAGGAGCATTTCTATCTCGAAGGCCATATCGCCTTGGCCATCCCTGGCGAGGACCACGACGTCACCATCTATTCCTCGACCCAGCACCCGAGCGAAATCCAGCACATGGTCAGCCACGCGCTCGGTGTTCCGAGCCACGCGGTGACGGTGGAAATCCGCCGGATGGGCGGCGCTTTCGGCGGTAAGGAAACGCAAGGCAATCAGTTTGCGGCATTGGCCGCTATCGCCGCGAAGAAACATCATCGGGCCGTGAAAATCCGGCCCGACCGCGACGACGACATGATCGCCACCGGCAAACGCCACGATTTCCTCGTCGACTACGAGGTCGGCTTCGACGACGAGGGCAATATTCTGGGCGTCGATTTCATGTTCGCGGCGCGCTGCGGCTTCTCGGCCGACCTCTCCGGCCCGGTCACCGACCGCGCGCTGTTCCATTGCGACAACACCTATTTCTGGCCGGCGGTGCACGCGCAATCGGCGCCGCTCTACACCAATACGGTATCGAACACCGCCTTTCGCGGCTTCGGCGGCCCGCAAGGCATGGTCGGCGCCGAGCGCGTCATCGACGAAGTTGCGTTTGCCCTCGGCAAGGACCCGCTCGAAATCCGCAAAAAGAATTTCTACGGCACCAGCGACCGAAACATCACGCCCTATCACCAGACGGTCGAGGACAACATCATCCACCGCATCGTCGCCGAGCTGGAGGCGAGTTCCGACTATGCGAGGCGCCGCCGCACCATCGATGCTTTCAATGCCAACAGCCGCTTCATCAAGCGCGGACTGGCGCTGACGCCGGTCAAGTTCGGCATCTCGTTCACCGCCACCCACTACAACCAGGCCGGCGCGCTGGTGCATGTCTATACCGATGGTTCGGTGCATCTGAACCACGGCGGCACCGAGATGGGGCAGGGCCTCTATGTCAAGGTGGCGCAGGTCGTGGCGGAAGAGTTCCAGATCGACCTCGATCAGGTCAAGATCACCGCGACGACGACCGGCAAGGTGCCGAACACCTCGGCCACCGCCGCGTCTTCCGGCTCCGATCTCAACGGCATGGCGGCGCAGAATGCCGCCCGCCAGATCAAGGACCGGTTGATCAATTTCGCCGTCGAGAGATACCAGGTGCCGCGCGACCAGGTGCTGTTCTTGCCCAACCGCGTGCGCATCGGAAACCAGGAGATCGCCTTCGCCGATCTCGTCAGGCAGGCCTATATGGCGCGCATCCAGCTTTCGGCGGCGGGTTTCTACAAGACGCCGAAAATCCATTGGGACCGCGACAAGGGCGAGGGCCATCCCTTCTACTATTTCGCCTATGGCGCCGCGTGCTCGGAAGTCTCGGTCGATACGCTGACCGGCGAATATGTCGTCGAGCGCACCGACATCCTGCACGAAACCGGCCGCTCGCTGAACCGCGCCATCGACCTCGGCCAGATCGAGGGCGGCTTCATCCAGGGCATGGGCTGGCTGACGACGGAGGAACTGTGGTGGGACGACAAGGGGCGGCTGCGCACCCATGCGCCATCGACCTACAAGATCCCGCTCGCGTCGGACCGGCCGAAGATTTTTAATGTGACTTTGGCCGACTGGGCGCAAGCAGGCGAGCCGACGGTGCACCGCTCCAAGGCGGTCGGCGAGCCGCCCTTTCCGCTCGCAATGTCGGTGCTGCATGCGCTGTCGGACGCAGTTGCGAGCGTTGCCAGCCACAAGATCTGCCCGCGCCTCGACCCGCCGGCCACGCCGGAGCGTGTGCTGATGGCGATCGAACGGCTGAAGCGGGAAGCCAAAACCGGCACTTGAATCCCGGAAAACGTGCAATTCAGGCCGAAAAACTCTATATTTCCCGATAGGGAACGCAAATGATGAACGCGAAAGTGCAGAGCCTGAAAGCCTTTCTTGCCGGCGCCGGCCGGGTCGCCTTCGTTGAGGTGGCCCGGACAAAAGGTTCGACGCCGCGCGAGACGGGTGCCTTCATGCTCGTCTCAGGATCGGCCACTTTCGGTACGATCGGCGGCGGCCAGCTCGAATACATGGCGATCGACAAAGCGCGACAGATGCTTTTCTCCCCCCTTGAGGGGGAGATGGCCGCGGAGCGGCCAGAGGGGGTCGTCTCAGAAGGTACCGCCAGCGCGTCGAGCACTGCCGCGGCGACCCCACCCGGCGGCTTCGCCGCCACCCTCCCCTCAAGGGGGAGGGATATCCGCGCCACCCTCGACATCGCGCTCGGCCCGGACATCGGGCAGTGCTGCGGCGGTAGGGTCGAGCTGCTGATCCAGCTAGTCGACCCCGCGCTTGAAGCCAAGCTGGTTGCGGCGGCGGAAACCGAGGAAGCGCAGCGACCGCATGTCTACATCCTCGGCGGCGGCCATGTCGGCCAGGCGCTGGCCTCCGCGATGGCCTTGCTGCCGGTGCATGTCGTCGTTGTCGAGACGCGAGCCGAGGCGCTCAAAGGCATGCCGGAAGCGGTCGAAACCAAGCTGACGCCGATGCCTGAGGCGATGGTGCGCGAAGCCCCGGCTGGATCCGCCTTCGTCGTCCTTACACATGACCACGCGCTGGACTTCCTGATCGTCGCCGAGGCTCTGAAACGCCGGGATGCCGCCTATGTCGGCATGATCGGCTCGAGAACCAAGAAGGCGACGTTCCGGAACTGGTTCCTGAAATCGGCGGACGGAAGCGAGGCGGAATTTGCCCACCTCGTCTCGCCGATCGGCGGCGATGCCGTTAAGGACAAGCGCCCGCAGGTGATCGCCGCACTCGCCGTAGCCGAGATTATGACAGCGTTGGCCGGCCATGCGGCGGCACCGTCCGCTCAGTCCAAAGCCTCTCACCGCAAGGCGATGGCTGGCTGACGTTTTGGCTATTCCTTCTCCTGCGTGTGCGCCTCAAGGAACCACAGCAATTTGTCGAGCGAGCGCGAATAGGCGGTGAAGATGTCGTCGGCGTCGCCCGCGCCAGCCGCCTCGTCGATCGCCGCGCGTGCCCGCTTGGCGGTTGCGGCATAGCGGTCGATCAGCGCCGCCAGATGGTCTCGGGTCTTGTGGATGTCGGTCGGATAGGCCTCCAGCATAGTCGCCTTCGACACCTCCTGCGAGGTGCCGAGCGCCGTGCCGCCGAGCTGTACGGCGCGCTCGGCAATGGTGTCGACATGGCCGTCGATCTCCTCGCGGAACGTGTCGAGCATCTCGTGGATGGCGATGAATTGCGGTCCCTTGACGTTCCAGTGCGCCTGCTTGGTGATCAAGGCCAGATCGATGGCGTCGGCGAGGCGGGCATTGAGAAGATCGATACACTCTTTCTTGGCATTGGATTGCAGGTCATTGCGGGTGGCGATGGCATCCATGATCGGCTCCTGTGGCGGTTGCGTCCGCGTGGTTTGAAAAGAGGGCGAAGTTTGGGATGGTCAATCGAATATGCGCGCAGACGCCTCATCGCCGCGGCACAGCATCCCAAAACGGCGATCTCCGACTTTCGTTCCGCTCGTCGTTTTACGCCGGCGTTTTCAAGCCCAGATGGTCGCGCAGCGTGCTACCTTCATAATCCTTCCGGAAAAGCCCGCGCCGCTGCAGCTCCGGCACGACAAGCGTGGCAAAGGCTTCGAGTTCGCCGGGAAAATAGGATGGCATGACGTTGAAACCGTCTGCCGCGCCGCCCTCGAAGCGTGCCTCGAGCTGGTCGGCGATCTGGGCCGGAGTTCCGACGACGCGCCAATGACCGCGCGCGCCGGCGAAATGACGGGCAAGCTGGCGAATGGACAGCTTGTCGCGGCGGGATTGCTCGATGACGAGCGCCTGCCGGCTCTGCATGCCTTCGCTGGCCGGCAGCTCGGGCAGCGGTCCGTCGATGGGATAGCGCGCGAGATCGGATATGCTGAGATAGCTGGAAAGCAGCGCGACACCGACATCGTCCGGTATCAGCTCCTGCAGTTCATCATGTCTTGCCCGGGCTTCCGCTTCGCTTGCCGCGACGACCGGCGCGACGCCGGGCATGATCTTGACGTCCTCCGGCTCGCGCCCATGGGGCGCCAGCCGTCCCTTGAGGTCGTCGTAGAAGGCCTTTGCCTCCTCGAATGTTTGCGCCGCAGTGAACACCACATCGGCGGTCCGGGCGGCAAGATCGCGGCCCTCATCCGACGCTCCCGCCTGAACCATGACCGGTGCACCTTGTGGCGAGCGCGGCAGATCGAGCGGGTCGCGCACCGAAAAACTTCTGCCTTCGTGTCCACCCTGGCCTCGCCAAAGGCCGGTAACCACGGCAGCGAATTCGCGCGCGCGTTCGTAGCGGTCCGCATGTGGGCGCAGTCCGGTCGAGCCGAAATTGGCGGCCTCGATCTGGCTCGCCGAAGTGACGAGGTTCCAGCCGGCTCGGCCGCCGCTCAGATGGTCGAGCGACAGGAAGGTCCGCGCCAGTCCGTAAGGCTCGTTATAGCTCGTCGACGCCGTGGAGACGAGGCCGATGCGCTCCGTCTGGACGGCGAGCGCGGCAAGCAGGCTTATCGGCTCGAAGCCGATCGAGCGCGACGTTTGGCTGGCGATGTCGACATTGGCCTCGCGCACGCCGGCGGCGTCCTCGCAGAAGATCATGTCGAACTTGGCTGCTTCCGCCGTCCGCGCCAACTGGACGTAATGGTCGATGTCGATGCCAGCCGTGACATGCGCCTGCGGATGGCGCCAGGCGGCGATGTGGTGGCCTGTCGCCCACAGGAAGGCGCCGAGCTTCATCTGGCCTCGACCGGCGCTCATTGCCGATCCTCCCCTGCAAGCCCGAGATGGGCGCGCAGTGTCGCCGCGCTGTAGCCGGACCGGTCAAGGCCGCGGCGGCGAAGCTCCGGCAGCACGAGACCGACGAAATCGTCGAGCGCCGATGTGAACGGCATGGCGATGTTGAAACCGTCGCAGGCTTTCGAGCGAAAGCACTCTTCGAGCCCGTCCGCAAACAGGTCCGGCGCGGCGGTTATTTCGGCGCTGACGGTAACGTTCATCAGCACTTTCAGCGCCTCCGGACTGCGCCCGAAGGCAAGCGCACGGCGCTTCAGATCGCCAGCCTTCGCCGGCTCGATCGATGCCTCATCCAGCAGGACGACATCGGCGGTGCGGGCGGCGATATCCGTGTCGGGCTCGGACAGGCCGGACATGACCAGCACCGGCGTGTCCTGCGGCGACCGCGCCACGTTGAGCGGCCCGCGCACGGAAAAATATTCGCCCTTGTGGTCGAGCAAATGCATCTTTTCAGGATCGAAGAAGCGGCCGCCACTTTTGTCGAACAGCAGCGCGTCTGCGTCCCAGCCTTTCCACAAGCCTTGCACGATGCCGATGAATTCCTCGGCGCGCAGGCGGAAATCGTCGCCGGAAAACCCTTCCGGTCGGCTGAAATTGGCCGCCTCGCGCGGATCGGGAAACATGCTCGCGTTCCAGCCGGCGCGGCCATGGCTGATGATATCGAGCGAGGCGAAACGGCGTGCGAGGTTGTAGGGCTGGTGGGCGACCGTCGACGCTGCCGCGACGAGGCCGATCCTGCTTGTCACCGTCGCCAGCGCTGCCACCAAGGTCGTTGCTTCGAATCGCATTTGGCGGTTCGGCCCGCCTGCAACCGGTGCGGAATCGCCCAGCAACACCATGTCCAGACCGGCCGCTTCGGCTTCTTGCACGAACCGCGTCAGCAGACTGAAGTCCGGGCCGGCGTCGGGCGGATGGGAAGGGGCGGCTTCCGGAGACAGTGAAACGGCGAGACACATTGTGGCGCCGTTGGCCATCGCTTTTCCCTGTTGAGCGAGATTCCTGGAGAATTATCTCGCCGGCTGGACGGAAAGCAACCGGCCAGCCGGCGATCATTTGCCGGCCAGAATATCCCTGATCAGCCGCTGGCAGCGCTCGGCCATGAAATCGAGCAGCAGCCGCACCTTCGGATCCTGCAGCTTCTTGTGCGGGTAGACGGCGGCGAACTGCACCGGCGTCGGCGGCGTGTTGCTCAGGATCACCTTCAGCCGCTGGTCGCGGATAAACGGCTCGACCTCGAAGCGCGGCTTGTTGATGATGCCGCGGCCGGACAGCGCCCAGCCGGTCAGCACGTCGCCATCATCGGTATCGTAGGGGCCGTGCACCTCGAACTTTTGCGGCCCATTCGGCGTCTGCAGCGTCCAGACATATTCGCGCGCGCCGGAATAGCGCAGCATCAGGCAATCGTGTTTCTTGCCGATCAACTCCTGCGGCTCGCTCGGCTCGCCGCGCACGTCCAGATATTGCGGAGCCGCTACCAGCACGCGTTCGCACTCCATGATGCCGCGCATCCTGAGGCTGGAATCCTCGATAATGCCCAGCCGGAACGCAACGTCGATGCCTTCCTTCATGATATCGACATTGTGATCGGAAAGCCGGAGCCGCACCTCGATATCTGGGTACCTGTCGTGGAAATCCGGGATTCCGGATGCTACCAGCCGCCGCCCGAGGCCGAGCGGCGCTGTCACCTTTATGGTGCCGCGCGGCTGGCCGGATAACGCGCTGACCGCCGCTTCCGCCTCGGTGACCGCCTCCAGCACCTGCTTGGCGCCAGAGTAGAACACCGTGCCGTGCTCGGTCGGCATCAATTGTCGCGTCGTGCGGTTGAACAGCCTGACTCCCAGGTGCTTCTCGAGCTCCTTGATCCGGTTAGAGGCGACCGCCGGCGAAATGCGCATGTCGCGCCCAGCCGCCGATAAATTGCCGAGCTCGACGACGCGGACGAAAACGGCGATGTTGTCGAGATAGGCCATGCGGCTTCCGTGGCTCTCATGTGGCAGCGTGTAACGAGCCTAGTATTTTCCAAATTTTTTTGAAAGTCATCGTGCAGCTCGGCTCTTTCCGTTTGCGCTCCAGTCCGTAAAGTCAGTGGATCGGCAGGGACGATTTTTTCATGATGGATTTCGCGATATTCTGGGATTGGCTGAGTTTCGCCGTGCGCTGGCTGCACGTCGTCACCGGTATCGCCTGGATTGGATCGTCCTTTTATTTCGTCGCGCTCGATCTCGGGCTGCGCCAGCGTCCGGGCATGCCTGCCGGAGCCTTCGGCGAGGAATGGCAGGTGCATGGCGGCGGCTTCTACCATGTGCAGAAATATCTGGTGGCGCCGGCTGAGATGCCCGAGCATCTGACCTGGTTCAAGTGGGAATCCTACGCCACCTGGCTGTCGGGTTTCGCCATGCTGTGCGTCGTCTACTATGCCGGGGCAGACCTGTTCCTGATCGATCCGAATGTGCTTGCCATGTCGGTGCCTACAGGCATCTTGCTGTCGCTGGCGACGATCGGCGTCGGCTGGGTGGTCTACGATCTCTTGTGCCGTTCGCCGCTTGGCAACAGCGACACCGGCCTGATGCTGGTGCTCTACGGCGTGCTGGTGTTCATCGCCTGGGGCCTGACCCACCTGTTCACCGGCCGCGCCGCTTTCCTGCATCTCGGCGCCATCACTGCGACGATCATGTCGGCCAACGTTTTCATGGTCATCATCCCCAACCAGAAGATCGTCGTCGCCGACCTGATCGCCGGCCGTAAGCCCGATCCGAAATATGGCAAGATCGCCAAACAGCGCTCGCTGCACAACAACTACCTGACGCTGCCGGTTTTGTTCCTGATGCTGTCGAACCATTATCCGCTGGCGTTCGGCACAGAGTTCAACTGGGTCATCGCCTCGCTGGTGTTCATCATCGGCGTGCTGATCCGGCACTATTTCAACACCAGGCATGCGCGCAAAGGCAATCCGACCTGGACCTGGCTGGCCGCCGCCGTCCTGTTCGTCGTCATCATCTGGCTGTCGACGGCACCGAAGCTGCTGACCGGCGAAGTCAAAACGTCCTCGGCGGCACAGGTCTACGTCGCCTCGGCACATTTTCCCGCCGTGCGTGATACGGTGCTTGGCCGGTGTTCGATGTGCCATGCGGCGGAGCCGTCCTACGAGGGCATTTACCACGCACCTAAGGGCGTGATGCTCGATACCGATGCCGGCATCGCCGAGCACGCCGGCGAGATCTACCTGCAGGCCGGACGCAGCCACGCCATGCCGCCCGCCAACGTCACCCAGATCACCGACAAGGAACGGGCACTGCTGGTAGCCTGGTTCGAAGGCGCGGGGAAATAGCATGACCAGCACGCTGCTGCGCGGCCGCACGCTGTCGTTTTTGCGCTGGCCAGAAACCATCGACGACCATTCCGCCTGGCGCTACGAGCAAGATGGCGGCCTGCTGATGCGCGACGGCAGGATCGTTGCCGCTGGTGCCTATGCCGAGGTCGAGAAAAAGGCTGGCGCGGGAACAAAAAAGATCGACCACAGGCCATATCTGCTGCTGCCCGGGTTCATCGATGCGCATGCACATTTTCCGCAGATGCAGGTCATCGCTTCCTTCGGCGCCGAGCTGCTCGATTGGCTGAACACCTACACTTTTCCGGAAGAGACAAAATTCCAGAACGCCCAGCATGGCCGCCGTATCGCCAGGCTGTTCCTGGATGAAGTATTGCGGCATGGCACCACGACAGTCGCGGCCTATTGCTCGGTACACAAGGAATCTGCCGAAGCGTTCTTTGCCGAGTCGCACGACCGCAACATGCTCAACATCGCCGGCAAGGTGATGATGGACCGCAACGCGCCGGACGGCGTGCTCGACACGCCGCAATCGGGCTATGACGACAGCAAGGCGTTGATCGATGAGTGGCACGGCAAGGGGCGCCAGCACTATGCCATCACGCCGCGCTTCGCCATCACCTCGTCGCCCGAGCAATTGGAGATGGCGGGCGCGCTCTGCCGCGAATATCCTGATCTGCACATGCAGACGCATCTGTCGGAAAACCACGCCGAGATCGCCTTCACGCAGCAATTGTACCCGCAGACGCGGGACTACACCGACATCTACGAACACTATGGGCTGCTCGGGCGCAGAAGCCTGTTCGGCCATTGCATCCACCTGTCGGAACGCGAGGCGGATGCGCTTTCGGATAGCGGCTCGGTGGCGGTGTTCTGCCCGACCTCCAACCTGTTTCTCGGCTCGGGCCTGTTCGATTATCAGCGCTATAGCCGCCGCCAGAAGCCGCTTCGCATCGCCGCCGCCACCGATGTCGGCGGTGGCACCAACTATTCGATGCTGCGCACCATGGACGAGGGCTACAAGGTGATCGCGCTGAGCGGCGAGAAGCTCAATCCGTTCCAGTCCTTCTGGCAGCTGACCCGCGGCAATGCCGAGGCGCTGTCGCTTGCGGAAAAGATCGGCACCCTGGAGGAAGGCAGCGACGCCGATATCATCGTGCTCGACGCCCGCGCCACGCCGGCGATGCGGCTGCGGGTGGAGACGGCGGACACGCTCGCCGAGGAATTGTTTCTGCTGCAGACGCTCGGCGACGACCGCGCCGTGCGCGAGGTCTATGTCGCCGGCCGGGCGGCCAAGGCGGATATAGGGGTGTAGCCGTCGTATGCGGCCGGCTTGACCGGGCGGCAGCCATCCGCCAAAGCAACAGGCGAGATCGACAGGGGAACGACATGGCCGTTGCGGACGATATCGCTCTGATCAAGAAACAGGAAGCCACGCTTGTCTTTTCGGCCTTCGATGAAGCCGTCGCTTTCGAGATCGGCTCGGCGATCCGCGACCGGGCTCTCAAGAAAAACCTGCCGATCATCGTCGATATCAGAACTTTCGACCGGCCGCTGTTCTATGCGGCAATGCCCGGCTCGAACGCCTCCAATCCGGACTGGGCGCGGCGCAAGATCAACGTCGTGCGGCGGTTCTTGAAAAGCACCTACCGCATTGTGCTGGAGCAGCAGCGCCCCGACCGCAGCTTCAAGCCCGGCGAGGGGCTGGACATTGCCGACTATGTGCTGGCCGGTGGCGGCTTTCCCATCACTGTCAAGGGCGCTGGCGTCATCGGCGTGATCGCCGTCTCCGGTCTACCGGAGCGCGAGGACCACGGAGTGGTCGTGGATACGCTGTGTGAGCATCTCCGCATCGACGCGCGCGAGCTGGCATTGCCGGCGGAAGCAAAATGACAGAGGTAGATCCCAAGCCTTTCCTCATTTCGATCTTCAACGCCGCCGTTGCCGCCGCCGATCCCCAGAGGTCGATCAAGGATCATTTGCCGGCAAGGCCGAAGGGCCGGACCATCGTCATCGGTGCAGGAAAAGGCTCGGCGCAGATGGCGGCGGCTTTCGAGAAAGTGTGGGACCGGCCGATCGAAGGTTTGGTCGTCACCCGCTACGGCTATGGCGCGGCCTGCCGGCGCATCGAGATCATCGAGGCGGCGCATCCGGTGCCGGATGCTGCGGGGCTCGAAGCTTCCCGGCGGCTGCTCGAAAAAGTCCAGGGACTGACTGCGGACGACCTCGTCGTGGCGCTCATTTCGGGCGGCGGCTCGGCGCTGCTGCCGTCACCTGCCGAAGGTCTGACGCTAGCCGACGAGATCGCCGTCAACGAGGCGCTGCTCGCCTCCGGCGCGCCGATCGCCGCGATGAACACCATCCGCAAACATCTGTCCTCGATCAAGGGCGGCAGGCTGGCGGCCGCCGCCTATCCTGCCAAGGTGGTCTCGCTGGTTGTTTCTGATATTCCGGGCGACGATCCGGCTCTGGTCGCTTCTGGTCCGACCGTGCCGGATATAGGCAGCCGCGAAGATGCATTAGCGTCGATCGCCGCCTATGACATGAAACTACCGGCTTCAGTGATGGCGCACATCAATTCGCCGGCCGCCGATGCGCCACGTCCGGACGACCCGCGTTTTATCCGCAACGAGGTACATCTGATCGCCTCGGCCGGCGTATCGCTGGAAGCGGCTGCGGCCGAAGCCAGGTACCAAGGTATCGAAGCGGTCATTCTCTCCGATTCCATCGAGGGCGAGGCGCGTGAGGTCGGCAGCGTCCACGCCGCAATCGCGCGCGAAGTGGCGACGCGCAACCGGCCATTCGCAAAACCGGTGCTGATCCTGTCGGGCGGCGAGACGACCGTGACCTTGCGCGCGAAAGGCAAAGGCGGCCGCAACTCGGAATTCCTGCTCGCCTTCGCCATTGGGATCAGCGGCATGGCGGGCGTCCACGCACTGGCCGCCGACACCGACGGCATTGACGGTTCGGAAGACAATGCCGGCGCCTTCGCCGACGGCTCGACAGTGTCGCGGATGCATAAGGCGGGCGTCGATGCCAAGGCCATGCTTGCCGGCAACAACGCCTGGACGGCATTCAATGCCGTAGATGACCTTTTCGTACCCGGTCCGACCGGCACAAACGTCAACGATCTCCGGGCGATATTGATCAAATAGCTCAGGCGGCCATCAGCTTTTTCACCGCTCTCATATCCTGCAGGAACCGGTCGCGTTCTGCCTGCTTGTCCGCCGGCTCGCGAATGCGCAGGATGAAGGACGGGTGGATGGTGACGAAGACACGCAAGCCATCGTCGCGCTCCACGACGGCCCCGCGCATCTTCATGATCGGCACCACCTTGCCAAGCAGCGCCTGCGCCGCCGTTGCGCCGAGCGCCACCGCCAGATTGGGCTTGATCAGATCGATTTCCTTGTCGAGCCACCAGCGGCAAGCCTGCACCTCGCCGGCGTTTGGCTTGGAGTGGATGCGCCGCTTGCCGCGCGGCTCGAACTTGAAATGCTTGACCGCGTTGGTGACGTAGACTTTCAGCCGATCGACGCCGGCATCGTCCAGGATCGCGTCGAACACCTTGCCCGCCGGACCGACGAAGGGCTTGCCCGCCAGGTCCTCCTGGTCGCCCGGCTGTTCGCCGACGAAGATCACCTTAGCTTTATCAGGGCCCTCACCGAACACGGTCTGCGTGGCGTCGTGCCATAGCGGACAGCGGCGGCAGATCTTGGCCGTTTCGCGCAGTTCAGGAATCGTCCTGGCGTCGATTTCTGTCGTTTCCGGAGACTTGCTTGCAGGCAAGCGTCTTGCCTGCACTTTGGCATGGTGCGGCGTCGGGGTTGTCTGCATCCTGGCGATCATGACTAAGGCGGCCTTGCTCGCTCCTGCAATCAGACACGCAATGAGCAAAGCCCGCCGAAGGTTCCGTTGAAATTATTCCGCATGGGCCTTCACCGGCGGATGGCCGACGATGTGATGCCCTACACCTCGTGCAGATAGAGGTGATAATCCAGTTCGCTGACCGTGCGCGCCACGCGCAGATATTCCGACTGCTTGATCGCCACGAACGTCCGGTGCAGGTCTTCGCCCAATGCGCCCTTGAGGAAGGTCGACGCCCTTGCCGCCTCGATCGCGGCACGCCAGTCGACCGGCATCGTCGTGCGCGTGACGGCCGATTCGTAGCCATTGCCGGTGGTTTCGGGACCGGGATCGAGGCCTTCGTCGAGGCCTTTGACGACACCGGCCAGCACCGTTGCTGCCACTAGGTAAGGATTCGCGTCGACGCCCGATGGCCGGTGCTCGATGCGGCGGTTCTTGGCATCGCCGGCCGGCACACGCAGTGCCACCGAACGGTTGTTGACGCCCCAGGTCGGCGCCACCGGCGCATAGGATTGCGAGACGAAGCGCCGCCATGAATTGGCATGCGGCGCGAAGACCAGCATCGATTCCGCCATCGTCTGGATCAGTCCGCCGAGGCCGCGCAGCAGCGGCAGCGACCAGCTTTCGCCGCCGGTTTCGGCAAAGACATTCTTGCCGGCATCATCCAGCAGCGAGACATGAAAATGCATGCCCGAGCCGGCATATTTCTCGATCGGCTTGGCCATGAAGCAAGCGGTGACACCATGACGGCGCGCCTGCGCCCGCACCAGTCGCTTGAGCATCACGAGATCGTCGGCCGCCCGCATCACATCCTTGCGGTAGTTGAGCGTCAGCTCGTACTGGCCGGGCGCATATTCCGAGATGACCGTCTCGGCCGGGATGCCTTGCACCTTGGCTGCGGCGTAGATGTCGGAAAACAGCGGCTCCATGCCGTGTAGATGGTCGACGGAATAGACCTCCGTCTTGGCCGAGCGGCGTCCGTCAAGCACCGCGTGCGCCGGCTGCACCTTGCCTTCGGCATCGCGCTCGTTGGCGAGCAGGAAGAATTCGAGCTCGAAGGCGCCGGCCGGATGCAGGCCCTTGGCCGCGAGGATGTCTACCTGGCGGGCGAGTGCCAGCCGCGGGTCGGACGACATCGGCTGGCCATCGAGATGGTACATCGCCATCAGCACCTGGCCGCGCGGCGGCTGGGTGGCGAACAGCGGCACCAGTGTGCCGGGGATCGGCCACGCCCGCAGGTCGCCGTCGCCCGTCGTCCAGATCAGCCCGGTCTCGTGAACATCCTCGCCGGTGATGTCGAGGCCGAGGATCGAGATCGGCATGTGCCGGCCCCCCTCGTAGATGCTCATCAACTCATGCCGGCGCACGATCTTGCCGCGCCCGACGCCATTGGCGTCGGTCAGCACGATGTCGAACGCTTCGATCTCGGGATGAGCGTCGAGAAAGGCCTGCGCCTCGGCGGGCGTCGAGCCCGAAGGGGATGCCGTGACCAGGTTCAAACTTTGCTTGGGCGCTTGTTTCATGCCGCAAGCTTGTCTCACGCCGTAAGCTTTGCCGCAACCGCGCCGAAGGCAGTGATCAGCCGGTTCACCTGGGCGGCGCTGGTCGTAGGAGAGATCAGCATCATGTTGTGGAAGGGTGCGATCAGCACGCCGCGATTGACCAGCGCGACATGGATTGCCGCCTCGAGCTCCGGCACGTGCGCAGCTTCCGCTTCGCCGCCGTTCCTCAGCGGGCCCGGCGCGCAGATGAACTCGACACGGGCACCGACGCGAGCAACATGCCAGGGCAGACGATAGCGATCGATGACGGCGGTCAGCCCGGCGTCGAGCCGCTGCGCCAGATGGTCCATATGGCTGTAGTTCTCGTCGGTCATGACGTATTCGAGCGTGGCGCGCATCGCTGCGAATTGCAGCGGATTGGCCGACAGCGTTGTCCCCATGCCGGAGTAGCCGGGCTCTTTCCGGCTGATATAAGCGGCATAGCGGGCCGCAACGTCTTCGCTCATGCCCCAGACGCTCGCCGGTACGCCGCCGGCAATCGGCTTGCCCAGCACGAACAGGTCCGGCTCCAGCCCGTATTTGCTTGTATAGCCGCCGGGACCGGTCGAGATTGTATGCGTCTCGTCGATTAGAAGCAGCGTGCCGGTCGCACGGGTGAGACGCCGCAAGCCATCATGAAAGCCGGCTTCGGGCAGCACCATGCAGGAATTGGTCAGCACCGGCTCGGCGATGACGCAGGCGACATCGTTGCCCCGGAGTGCCGCGTCGAGCGCCGGCAGATCGTTGAACTCGACGACATCAGTCGCCCGCGTCAGGTCGCGGAACTCGCCGGCCAGTCCCGGTCGATTCACCGCTTTCCCGGCGACCAGCCGCACCATCGTCTCGTCGACCGAGCCATGATAGCAGCCGTTGAAGACCAGTATCTTCTCCCGGCCGGTAACGGCGCGGGCAACCCGCAGCGCGAAGCGGTTGGCATCGGTCGCCGTCGTCGCGATCTGCCACGACAGCAAACCGAAGCGCTGCTGCAGCAACGGCCCGATGGCGAGCGCGTTCTCGGCAGGCAGCATGTAGGTCAGGCCGCGTCCGGCCTGCCTGCGGATGGCGCGTGCGACCGGCGGCGGCGAATGACCGAACATCGAACCGGTGTCGCCAAGGCAGAAATCGTCGAGCCGGTTGCCGTCGATATCTCTGATGATGGCGCCCCTGGCACTATCGACGAGGATCGGGAATGGCGTCGGCCAGTCGTTCATCCAATGCATCGGCACGCCGCCGAAGAAGCCGGGCAGGCCATTGCCGATTTTCGCCATCGATTTTGGCCGCGCCCGGCGGAAGACTTCTGCCTCGGTCGCGCGCAACTCGACGATCCGGGCCGGGCCGATGCCGCCGATGCAAGTCTTTGAATGGTTCATGACGTTCATGGCGGCCCTCTCAGTCGCACTTTAGACAATCGGCATCCGCCACCGCAATTGGCCGGGCGGCTGCCCTGTGTTGGGTCAGCGGTCATTTGAATGAAAACAGGCGCTTGACCGCGAGCCGCCTTCGGGCGCCAATGGTACTTCGGCTGGAGGGCATAAGATGGTGCGGGCGATCGTCTGCGCAGCAACGCTGCTGTCGTCGGTTGGTGCGGCTCTGGCGTCCGGCGGCATCTGGTGTTCCGCCGAGGATGCAGCCGTCAAATTTCAGGTCGGTGCCGGGATCACCAGAGGCATGGGCGGGCCGACCTTCAATTTTAGCGGCGAGCTCGAGATTCTGGGCAGGCCGGCTGGCGACAGTCTGCGCGAGACATTGTTCGAGGATCAGAACCTCACGCAATATTGGCTCGACAACAAGGAATTGCGGCTGCTCGTCTACCACGAACGGCTGGTCGAAAACGCCTACGGCTATGTCGAACTGGCGATCCTGACCAAGGCCAGCGACGAAGGCGTCTATGACGGTCGCTATTTGCTCTCAATCCATGATGTAACGGCCGATGCCGAAAAGGACGGCAAGCAGGCTGAATTGACCGGCAAAGTATCTTGCGGAGCCGAGTAAGTAACAGGCTACGCCGAAATATCGATGACGCCGCAGTCGCCCGCAGCGCTGCCAAAGGCGACGCGGCGCTCTTCCTTGTCCCACATCATCGAAGTGACGGCGCCCTTGCCCGGCCGGCGCAACAGCACTTCCTTGGCGTCGGCGAAGCGCACCGCCATCACCATCCCGTCATCATAGCCGATAGCAACGACGTCCTGGCTCGGGTGACAGGCGACGGAGGTGACCATCGCATTGCCGCGCGTGCCGAGTTCCAGCGGCGCCTTGCCCATCGGCCCGTCTTTGCCGGAAAACGGCCAGACGATCGCCGCCGGCGCGCCGGAACTCGCCAGCCATTTGCCCTTGGCGCTCCACGATAGGCTTTTCACCTTGCCGGGGTAGCCGGACATGCGCATGTGCTTGCCGTCGGCGAGCTTCCAGCCATGAAGCGCGTTTTCCTGCATGGTGGTGACGACGAAGCCGCCGTCCGGCGAGAAGGCGATGCCGGTGTGGGCGCCGGCCCATTCGAGCTCGACCGGCTTGCCGTCGGCAGCCGGGAAGTGCAGCGTCGCGCCATTGTAGCGGGCAACGCCGAAGCGCATGCCCTTGGGCGAGAAGGCAAGCCCCTCGACTGAGCGCGGATGCGAGAATTCCCTGGTTTTGCCGTCGGCAAAGCGCACATAGGCAATCTTGCCCGAAGCATAGGCAACAGCGCCTTGCGGCCCGGCGGCGACGCTGGTTATCCATTTTTTGCCTGCGGTCGCCAATTCCGTTGTATTGCCGCCTGGGGTCACGGCAAAGATCCTGCCGTCCTCACCACCGGTGATCAGTCGGTCGTTTGCCGCATCATGGAAGGCGGCGAGCATTCCGTCATTGGCCTGCACCGTCTTGTGGCCGTGGTCGAGCCAATGGATTGTGCCGTCGGCCAGCGCAAAATGCGGCACGTCGCCGAGAAACACGGCGGCGAGGCAGTGGCCTTCGAGATCGAGCGGGGCGACTGTCGGCATGAGAGATCATTCCGTTCGAGATTTCTGCTTGTCATCTAACCCCGCCGGGCTGTCGGCGAGGCTCCGCCTTCTCCCCTTGTGGGAGAAGGTGGATTGGCGCGCAGCGCCAAGACGGATGAGGGGTGCTGGAACGAGCGCCGTCGATGCCAAGCTGGAGCACCCCTCATCCGACCGAGCTACGCTCGGCCACCTTCTCCCACAAGGGGAGAAGGAAAGAAGGGGCAGCGCTAACGTTATAAGATCTGGAAATCAAGCCGCCTGGCAGGCCTCGAAACTCTTCTTCAGCCGCTCGGCGTCGAGATCGCGGCCGATGAACACCAGCCGGCTCTCGTGTTTCTCGCCATCCTTCCAGGCGCGCTGGTGGTCGCCCTCGATGATCATGTGCACGCCCTGGATGACATAGCGCTCGTCATCGCCCTTGAGCGCGATGATACCCTTCAGCCGCAGGATGTTCGGGCCTTCCATCTGGGTGATCTTCTCGATCCAGGGGAAGAATTTCTTCGGATCCATCTCGCCGCCGCGCAGCGACACCGACTGCACCGTCACGTCATGGATGTCGGAAGGATGCGCGTGATGATGCCCGTCATGATCGTGGTGATCATGGCCGTCGTGATCATGGTGATGGTGGTCATGATCATGATCATGATGGTCGTGATCGTCATGCGCCTCGAGGAAGTGCGGATCGTTCTCCAGCGCCCGGGACAGGTCGAACGCACCGCGATCGAGCACCTCGGACAGCGCCACGCTGGCGCGTGTGGTGCGATGGATTCGTGCCGCCGGGTTGATGGCGCGGATCGTCGCCTCCACCTTGCTCAGCTCTTCGGGGGTGACCAGATCGGTCTTGTTGAGTACGACGACATCGGCAAAGGCGATCTGGTCCTCGGCCTCTCGGGAATCCTTCAGACGCAGCGGCAGGTGCTTGGCGTCGACCAGCGCCACCACCGCATCGAGCCTGGTCTTGGAACGCACGTCGTCGTCCATGAAGAAGGTCTGCGCCACCGGCACGGGATCGGCGAGGCCTGTGGTCTCGACGAGGATGGCGTCGAAGCGGCCAGGCCTGCGCATCAGGCCTTCGACGACGCGGATCAGGTCGCCGCGCACGGTGCAGCAGACGCAGCCATTGTTCATCTCGTAGATCTCCTCATCGGATTCCACGATCAGCTCGTTGTCGATGCCGATCTCGCCGAACTCATTGACGATGACGGCGTAGCGCTTGCCATGGTTTTCCGAAAGGATGCGGTTGAGCAGTGTCGTCTTGCCGGCGCCGAGATAGCCGGTGAGGACGGTTACGGGGATCTGCGTCTGTGCGTCGCTCATATTGTGCCTCGAATAGGGATTGTCGGCTCCATATAGGATGTGTGCTCGGCTTTTGCACGAGGCAAACCGGTGGGCCAAAGAGGGGCTGGTATTGCCGAACTTTCCTCACATTACCGAACTTTCATTGGCGCCGCCTGACAGCGGGCCCTAGATAGGCGGGGTCATTTACGGAGCTGTTCGCGTTGAAGAGGCGCCAGATGTCCGACATGTCCTTGCCACTAAGCCGTCGGCAGGCGCTCGGTCTCGTTGCGGTTACCGCTGGCGGCATATTCCTGCCCGCCGGTGCAAGGGCCGGGCAGGTTTCGCCCTATGCCCGGCTTGCTTTGTTCGAAGCCGGTGCCGGCGTCTGCGCCATCACGCCCGAGGTCACCGAAGGGCCGTTCTATTTCGACCCGAAGCTCGAACGCGCCGATATCACCGAGGGCAAGAAGGGCATCGGCCTCAATGTGCGGCTGCAAATCGTCGACGCCGCCTGCCGGCCGCTTCCCGGCGCACGCGTCGATATCTGGCATTGCGATGCCCAGGGCACCTATTCCGGCTATCCCGGACAGGGCGACGGGCAGGATATCGACACGTCCGGCCAGAGCTTTCTCCGCGGCTGGCAGAGAACCGATGAAAGCGGCATCGCTTCTTTCGCCACCATCTATCCCGGCTGGTATCGCGGCCGCACCACCCACATCCATTTCAAGATCTTCCCCGACGACCGCTCGGTGATGACCGGCCAGATGTTCTTCCCCGACGGCCTCAGCGAGCAGATATTCGCCACCGTCGCGCCCTATAAAGATCGCCCCGGCAAACGCGATACATCCAACGCGCGGGACGGCATTGCGCGGCAGGCCGGGCCGCTGTCGCAGGCAGCGCTGCGGGAAATGGCGGACGCCTATCAGGCGTTGATGGTGGTCGCGGTGAAAGCCGGTTGAGAACACCTCGTCACGTCCCCATCCAGCCATTGCGGAAAGTCGTTTGTCATCTAACTGAAATAAACATCTGGCATTAGCCACGGCGAACACCGCGAAGCTTGCCGGCAAAGCTATTTTCCGAGCCGGAATGTTTTCGATCGTCATTGCCAATCGGCGGCCTGCTTCTATGCTGTCCGCTCCGGTTCGGCCGAGGAGGGATGAGCATGGCCAAGGCGGACAAGACTGCAACAATGAGCCGGCTGCATTCGGCGGCGCGGCTGGCGCGCACGGCGCTCGCCGCCCGGCTTCTGGCGCATGGTTTCTATGCCGGCCAGGACCAGATCATGCTGGCGCTCGACCGCGAGGACGGGCAGACGCCCGGCAACCTTGCCGGCCGCCTCGGCGTGCGTCCGCCAACCATCACCAAAACCATCAACCGGCTGCAGGCGCAGGGCTTTCTGGAGAAACGGGCCTCGTCCGCCGATGCCCGCCAGGCGCATATTTTCCTCACCGACACCGGCCGCGAATTCATCCACGCCATCGAGAAATCGGTGAAGAAGACCGAAAAGCAGGCATTGAAGGGTCTCGACAAGAAGGATCAGAAAGCGCTGTTCAAGCTGCTTGCCCGTGTCGAGGCGAACCTTTCGAACGGCGAAATGGTGCTCCCCGATGACGAACTGGATATCGAGGACAAGATCCTTGAATAAGGTCACGCGTTCGCCGCTGACGGCCGTCGCGTCAGTGCCGACCAGCGTCCCGGTGTGACGCCGAACGCCTTTTTGAAATGCCGATTGAAATGGCTTTGGTCACTGAAGCCGGCTGCGATGGCGATTTGCGCCAGTGGCTCGTCGGCTTCCATCATCCGACGGGCTCGTTGAAGCCGGCGCATCAACAGGAACCGGTGCGGGCTGGTGGAGAAGGTGGCGCGGAAATGCCGCGACAGGGCATAACGGTCCAATCCGGTTATCGCCTCCAATTCATCCGAACGTACAATCCGCGCGACATTTTCCTCCAGATAGTCGCGCGCCAGGCTGGCGGCGCGCCACGCAGTTTTCGCTACCGGTTTCGTCGGCTGACCGGCGTGCCGGGCCAAGCTTTGCATAAGCTGCGTCATGAAATCGACGACAAACAGCTCGTCCAGTTCCTGATTCAACGGCCCGAGCGCCGAAAGCAGCGTCGCCCGGAGATCGCGGTCTGTCACCACGGCATTCCCGACAAATGGTAGTGATCCGCCGCCGAGACAATCGAGCATCAGGGACGGCTCCAAATAGAGCATTCTGTATCGCAAGCCGTCTTCGGTGCCGGCACCGCCATCGTGCAGTTCGTCGGGATGAAGGATAATGATCTGGCCAGGCAGGCTCTGATGCGTTTGGCCGCGATAGCGGAAGCGCTGCACGCCATAAAGCGTCACCCCGATCGCATAGGTGTCGTGGCGATGGAGATCGAAGGCATTGCCGTGGAACCGGGCCTCGATGCGTTCCATCCCGGCAGCACCGGGTGCCGGTACGATGCAGTTCTCGGCTGCATCCACGCACAAACGTCCAAGACCCTGAAAGGCTTCCCGGTCTAGATCGTGCGCCATCGCTTCACTCGCAGCCTCGGATTGGCCCCCTTTTCGGATTGGAAACTGTCGCATGTTCGATACGAAATTTGCAATCGTGCTCAAGGATGATCTTCCCGTCTGGCAAAAGCTCAATGTCACCGCCTTTCTGACCAGCGGCATCGTCGCGCAATTTCCCGACATTATCGGCGACCCCTACCGTGATCGCGCCGGCAATATCTACAACCCGCTGTCGATCCAGCCGGTCATCGTGCTTTCGGCGGACGGCCAGACGCTCGGCGCGATCCAGCGGCGGGCGCTGGAGCGTGGTGTGACGGTTTCGCTCTATGTCGAGGATATGTTTTCGACCGGGTATGATCTGGCCAACCGCGCCGTCTTTGCCGAATTTGCGCCGGAGGATGCCAAGGTGGTCGGCATCGCGCTTCGCGCCGAAAAGAAGCTCGTCGACAAGATCACCAAGGGCGCCCGCATGCACGCCTGAGTCGTCGGCCACTAGGTCGGCCACTGGGAAACAAACTGAGCCTGTCGGCGGCTGTCGTTGTGCCAGACTGTTTTGGCTTGCCCGCAGGCGACAATTGCCGCATTGGTGAGGGACCGCCTTGCTTCCCGTCCGACCTGAAATTGAATGCTCCCCCAAGACAAGACGAAAGCGCGACATCGCCGGCGGCGATCCTGTGCATGCTTTCCGTCTATGTGTTTTTCACCTTCCTCGACACCAGCAGCAAGTACCTTGTGCTGGCCGGCGTCTCGGCGCTGATCGTCGCCTGGACCCGCTTCGCGGTCCATGTGCTGATCGTCGGCGTCTTTCTGCACGGATGGCGTGAGCCGCTGCGCTTTCGTCCCGCCAACCTGCCGGCGCATCTCACGCGCGGTCTGCTCCTGTTCGGATCGACGATATGCAACATTCTCGCGCTGCGGACGCTGCAGCTGGCGGAAACCACCTCGATCTACTTCTTCGGCCCGATGGTGATCACCGCGCTTGCCGGTCCGTTGCTAGGGGAATGGGCCGGCTGGCGGCGTTGGCTGGCGATCATGAGCGGCTTTGTCGGCGTCCTCATCATCACCCGGCCGGGCATCGGGGTTTTTGGCGTCGGCCATCTCTTTGCGCTCGGCTCGATGCTATCGAACAGTTTCTACGTCATCATGACGCGCCGCATGTCGGCGACGGAAACCTCGGAAAGCCTCATCCTGTTTTCGGCGTTGGCGCCGGCCGTGCTGCTGCTGCCGACACTGCCGTTTTCGCTTTCGTTGCCGCAGGATGGCTGGCACTGGTTCATATTGCTGATGCTGGGCGTCTTCGGCGCCATCGGCCATTGGCTTCTTGTGCAGGCCTATCGCCTTGCCACCACCACGGCCCTGGCCCCCTATCCCTATTCGCAGATGATCTGGATGATCATCTCCGGCCTGATCGTCTTCAACCAGTTTCCCGACCGCTGGACGCTGGCCGGTGCGACAGTCATCGTCGCCAGCGGCCTCTACATCGTCCACCGCGAGCACCGGCTTCGTGTGCGCAACCGCGCGACGCTGGACGCGGAGGCGGAAGCGCTGGCAAAAAAACTTTGATTTGCGCGGGATCGATGGCATAAGAGCCGGCCTTTAAACAGTTTAAATTGCTTCGGGAGCGCAGGGCGCTGGCACAGAAGATCAAGCTTTCCACCATCGCGGATGCGCTCGGCGTGTCCACGGCCACGGTTTCGCTGGCCTTGCGCGACAGCCCGCTGGTCGCCGGCGGCACCCGCGACCGCATCAAGGAACATGCCCGCGCCATCGGCTATATCTACAACCGCCGCGCCGCCAGCCTGCGCACCTCGCGCTCAGGCATAGTCGGCGTCGTCGTCCACGACATCATGAACCCGTTCTTTGCCGAGATATTGCGTTCGATCGAGAGCGAACTCGACCGCAGCCGGCAAACCTTCATCCTGTCGAACCACTACGACCAGCTCGAGAAACAACGCACCTTCATCGACACGCTTCTGCAACTCGGCGCTGACGGCGTCATCATGTCGCCGGCCATCGGCACACCGCCCGAAGACATAATCATGGCCGAGGAGAACGGTCTCCCGGCAGTGCTGATTGCACGCACCGTCGAAGGTGCCGACGTGCCGGTGTTTCGCGGCGACGATGCCTATGGCACCGGGCTTGCCACCAATCATCTGATCTCGCTTGGCCACAAGCGCATCGCAATGATCGGCGGTACCGACCAGACCTCGACCGGCCGCGACCGCTATCAGGGATATGTCAACGCCATGGAGGCGGCAGGGCTTGAGGTCAGGCCGTCCTGGCGCATCGCCGGCCCACGCACCAAGCAGGCCGGCTTCGAGGCCGCCGGGCAGTTCCTGGCGCTGAAGGACAGGCCGACCGCGGCCTGCTGCTGGAACGACCTCGTCGCCATCGGCCTGATGAACGGCATTGCGCGCGCCGGGCTGGTGCCGGGCATCGACATCTCTGTTACCGGCTATGACGACCTCGAGGAGGCGGCGATCGCGACGCCTGCGCTAACCACCGTCTGGAACGGCCAGCGCGAGGTTGGCCGCCGCGCCGCCAGCGCGCTGCTCGACAAACTCAACGGACAGACGGTGCGGCCGTCGCAGGAACTGATCAAGCCGGAACTGCATGTGCGCCAGTCGACCGGCAAACCGGTGGAACGTGCATGACAAAAACCAAACAGCAAGCTGTCGCCATTCTGGTGCCCGGCCAGTTCAACGATCATGCGGTCGGCCGCATCGACGGGGTGTTCAGCCGCGTCCGGATCGAACGCGCCGATCCGTCGCTGGTCACCGACGAGATGCGTCATACGGTGCGCGGCATCGCCGCCTTTGGCGGCATAAGCGCCGCGTTGATGGACGCGCTGCCAAAGCTCGAGATCATCGCCAATTTCGGCGTCGGCTATGATTCGGTCGATGTCCGCCACGCCGCACAGCGCGGCATCATGGTCACCAACACACCGGATGTGCTGACCGAAGAGGTCGCCGATACGGCGCTCGGCCTGTTGATCAATACCATCCGCGAACTGCCGCGCGCCGAGGCCTGGCTGCGCGACGGAAGCTGGCTGCGCAACGGCAACTATCCGCTGAGCCGGCTGACCTTGCGCGGGCGCCATGTCGGTATCTTTGGCATGGGCCGCATCGGCCTCGCCATTGCCCGCCGGCTCGACGCTTTTGGGCTGCCCATTGCCTATCACAACCGGCGCCGCGTCGAAGGCCTGTCCTATGACCATCACCCGACGCTGAAAGGTCTCGCCGAGGCGGTCGACACACTGATCTCGGTGGCGCCCGGCGGGGCTTCGACGGAAAAGGCCGTCAATGCCGAAATTCTCTCGGCTCTTGGGCCGAACGGCGTCTTTGTCAACATCGGCCGGGGCAGCACGGTCGACGAACCAGCCCTTGCCGCCGCACTTGCCAGCGGCAGCATCGCCGCTGCCGGGCTAGACGTCTTTGCCGACGAGCCGAATGTGCCAGCGGCGTTGCTTGCCGCGCCCAACACCTCGCTTTTGCCGCATGTCGGCTCAGCCTCGCAGCACACCCGCCGCGCCATGGCGGACCTGTGCGTCGACAATCTGGTCTCGTGGTTTTCGCAGCGAAAGGCGCTGACGCCGGTGCCGGAGACGGCAAATGTCAAGGCAAGGCCGTAAGCGGGCTGCCATATCTATTAACTTCAGCTTAACCCTTCGGAATCATTCTGGTCCCTTCGCGGTGTATGTCCGCCTGACAGGACATGACAGCAAGATGAAGCGCGCCTCCCTGATCTCTTCGAACCGGCGCGCTTGAAATGCGCGGAGAACCAGGATGAAGACGCTTCCTGCATTGATGGCAGTCGCTGTGCTGTTCGGCAGCGCCCAGCTGTTTTACGCCGGTAGCGGTGAAAGCCGTGCAGCCAGTGAGTCACCGCCTTCATCCGGCAACTACAGGCTGGTAGCCCATGGCGACGAGGGGTCTTGTGCGGTCAGCCGCGGCGCCGAGATTTCGCAAGGTCTGTCGCTGTTGACGGTCGCAGCAAATTGCCGCCGGGTGTTGCCCGGCGTCGAGCAGGCGAAGTTCTGGCGAGAGCAGGATGACGGCACGGTCACCTTCAGCGCCAACGGCACCGATCCGATCGTCATGTTCTCAGTCGCCGACGGCGATGGTTACGAATCCTACGCGCCGGCGCTGCCGCTGCTGACGCTGGCGTCGGCCGGCAACTAGCGAGCGCGGCAGGACTATTCCGCGGCTGCGCGCGCACCCGATTTCGCCGCCTGATGCAGGCGCACCGCATCGCCGAATGCGCGAAATATCTTTACCGAGATACTGTCCGATTTGACCCAGTATTCGGGATGCCACTGGACGCCGACGGCGAAAGCCCGTGCATCGCGCACCGAAACCGCCTCGACAGTGCCGTCGGCGGCGACCGCTTCGACCTGCAGCTTTGGGCCAAGCCGGTCGATGGCCTGGCGATGCACCGAATTGACCATGATGTCGCCGGCGCCGAAGACCCCGGCCAGGCAGCTGCCGGGTTTTATCGCCACGCTCTGGCGGATGGCGAAGCGTTCGTCCTGATTGTCGCTTGCCGGCGCACGATGATCGAGCGAACCGGCGCGTTCCTGGATTTCGGTGGCCAGCGTGCCACCCAGCGCCACATTCATCTCCTGGATGCCGCGGCAGATGGCGAGCAATGGCACCCCGCGCTCCACCGCCCGGCGGATCAGCGGCAGCGTGGTGGCGTCGCGGGCGGGGTCGTAGGGACCATTGGCTTCGCTGGCGTCACCGCCATAGAGCGAGGGATGAACGTTCGATTTGGAGCCGGTGACCATGACGCCGTCGACGGCGGAAAGCAGTTCGTCGAAGTCGAGCCGGTCGGCGAAGGATGGTACCAGCAGCGGGAACACGCCTGCACCCGAAAGCGCCGCTTCGAGATATTGCTGTGGCGCGGCATGCCAGGTGTAATTGTCGAACTGGCGGACGTCGGTCGATATTGCGACGAGCGGCTGGTGCATTTGGTCCGGATCCCATCGGGTGCAACGAATTATCTGCCTGCAAAATAGGCGATCCGAAGGCGCATTTCCATGGCAAGTTTCGGCGTGTCGCGTAGGCCAGTTAATCGACCTTAGACTATAGTTGCAAGATCTGCCCCAACGCCGTGAATTTCCCCGAAATGCGCCGCTCAAACCGGGCTGCCGTGCTGGACTCGACTCCTTGCCTGTGTATTGTCGGCTCGAAGCCGATCCGGGCGCCGAAGTGTCCCGAATGTCGGTCAGTGGATCCAAAAGGGAGGAACTTCATGGATCGTCGTTCGTTCATCCGCAAGGCCGGCACCGCCGGCGTTGGCGCCGCGGCCGCTGCCGCGACACTTGCCGCCCCGGCCATCGCTCAGTCCAATCCGAAAGTGACCTGGCGGCTGGCGTCGTCCTTCCCGAAGTCGCTCGATACGATCTATGGTGGCGCCGAAGTGTTTTCCAAGATGCTGTCGGAGGCGACCGACGGCAACTTCCAGGTCCAGGTCTTCGCCGCCGGCGAACTCGTTCCCGGCCTGCAGGCCGCCGATGCCACCACTGCCGGCACCGTCGAGGCCTGCCACACGGTGGCATACTATTACTGGGGCAAGGACCCGACCTGGGCGCTGGGAGCGGCGGTTCCGTTTTCGCTCAACGCGCGCGGCATAAACGCCTGGCACTATCATGGTGGCGGCATCGATCTGTTCAACGAGTTCCTGGCGACGCAGGGTCTGTTTGGGCTGCCGGGCGGCAATACCGGCGTGCAGATGGGCGGCTGGTTCCGCAAGGAGATCAAAACGGTCGCCGACCTTTCCGGCCTCAAGATGCGTATCGGTGGTTTTGCCGGCAAAGTGGTGCAAAGGCTCGGCGTGGTTCCTCAGCAGATCGCCGGTGGCGACATTTATCCGGCGCTGGAAAAAGGCACGATCGATGCCGCCGAATGGGTCGGCCCCTATGACGACGAGAAGCTCGGCTTCTACAAGGTTGCGCCCTATTACTACTATCCCGGCTGGTGGGAAGGTGGACCGACTGTCCATCTGATGTTCAACAAGGCGAAATACGACGAACTTTCGCCGGCTTACAAGTCGCTGGTGCATACTGCCGCTCAAGCGGCCGACGCCAACATGCTGCAGAAATACGACTATCTCAATCCGGCGGCGGTTAAGCGGCTGGTTGCCGGCGGTGCCAAGTTGAGCCCGTTCAGCCAGGAGATCATGGCCGCCTGTTTCGAAAAGGCCAACGAAGTCTATGCCGAGATGGAAGCCTCGAACGCGCCGTTCAAGAAGATCTGGGATTCGATCAAGGCGTTCCGCAAGGAGCATTATCTCTGGGCGCAGGTGGCCGAGTACAACTATGACACCTTCATGATGGTCCAGCAGCGCAACAGCAAGCTCTAGAACATTCTGCGACGCCGAGTGGCTCCACTCGGCGTCGCAGAAATGGGCTAAAACAAAGCGGATGCCCGGTTTTATTTGAATGCATTCCGCTCCAGGAAGACGTGGTTCTTGTCAAAGGACCCTGAGCACGCCCTGTGTTCCTTCCTGTCAGCCTCGGACGCACTGACTTCCACCGGTATTCCCGCCCGGAGCATGGCAATAGAACACTGTCGACTTGATGCGGCCACGCATCAGTTGCTGGACCTTCACCCGGTTGTAAGCCGGCGTCGGCATAGGTGGCGGGGTCGCCTTTCCCCGGCTTCATCAGCCCGGCTTTATCAGATTGAGGATGAAGCCATCGATGCGACGCAGAACCGCGAAGCCTGCCGGTGGCAACTGGCCCGATGGATCAGCTCTGAGGCACTGCCAGGACTTTGACCTCACCTGGCGCCGGCGGGTTGGCAATGATCGCCACCGCCTCGTCGAGGCTGACTTGTCGTGATATCAGCCGATCTACTTCGATCGCCCCCGAGGCGATAAGATCGGCGGCCCGGCGATGGGTAAAGGGGTTGAGGAAGGAACCCAGGACCTTCAACTCACGGAACAGCAGATCGAACGGTTCGAACGCCACTTTCATGCCTTGCGGCATCACGCCGACGACGACGACGGTGCCGCCCGCTTTGGCCAGCCGCATCGCCTGCTCAACAGTGTCTTTCACGCCGGCGCATTCGAACACCACGTCGACGCCGCCCGGCATGAAACCCGACGGGCCGACGATCGCATCGGTGACATCGAAGGCGCTGGGATCGAGCGTCGCCGTTGCGCCAAATTGCTCGGCAAGAGCCCGCCGCGAGGCCTGACGGGTCGACAAGATAATGGTCGTCGCACCGGCGAGCTTTGCCAGCTGAACGGTGAGCAGGCCGATCACGCCGCCGCCGAGCACCGCGACCGACGAGCCTGGTTTGATCGCGGCAAGGTCCACGCCATGCAGGCAGCAGCCGAGCGGCTCGCAGAAAGCACCATGCGTAGGCTTCAGATCGCCTGGCAAGACGAAGGCCTGTTTCTGTGGCAGGACAAGATATTCGGCAAAGCCGCCATCGCAATGGATGCCGATGGCGCGTAGATTGCCGCAGAGATTGACCCGGCCGGCCTGACAATGCTCGCATCGGCCACAGGCAATGTTGGGATCGCCGGTGACGCGGTCGCCGACGGAAAAGCCGGATACGGCAGGTCCGACCGCCTCGACGATGCCGGAGAATTCATGCCCGAGCGTCACCGGCGGCGTGCACGGGAATTCACCATGGAAAAGATGCCTGTCGGTGCCGCAGACGCCGCACGCCTCGATGCGCACCAGCAGATCGTTCGGCCCGGCGGTCGGTTTCTCGACCTCGCACACGGCGAGGCTGCCCACTCGCTCCAACCGAACCGCCTTCATGGCTGCCGGGCCTTCCTCAGTTGAAACTCGGTGGTTGCGACAGATCGATTGCCGGCGCCGCCGGTTTCGCGGGCGGCTTTTCGTCGAAGCTCGGCGGCTGCGACAAATCCGGTGTGGAAGGTGAGGCCGGGGCAGTGCCGCCGTTGGCCGGCGGCGTGCCAAGCGGCGACAAGCCGATGCCAGGCGTTTCCGGCACCTGGTAGTTGATGGTGCCAGGATCGACGACAGTGCCTTTGTAGTGCATCACCATCTGCGGGAAGGCGATGGTCAGGCCGATCATGATCACCTGGATGCAGACGAAGGGCACTGCGCCCCAATAGATCTGCCCTGTGGTGACCGGCGCGATCTGCTTGCCGGTGAGTCGGTCGAGATAGGGCACGCGCGCGGCGACCGAGCGCAGATAAAACAGCGCGAAGCCGAAGGGCGGATGCATGAAGGAGGTCTGCATGTTGACGCCCAAAAGCACGCCAAACCAGATCAGGTCGATGCCGAGTTTGTCAGCCGCTGGCGCCAAAAGCGGTACGATGATGAAGGCAAGCTCGAAAAAGTCGAGGAAGAAGGCGAGCACGAAGACGAGGATGTTGACGCCAATCAGGAAACCGACTTCACCGCCCGGCAGCGACGTCAACAGGTGCTCGACCCAGATGTGGCCATTGACGCCGTAGAAGGTCAGCGAGAACACCCGCGCGCCGATCAGGATGAACAGAACGAAGGACGACAGCCTGGTCGTCGAGGCCAGCGCCTGCTTGACCACGTCGAGCGACAGCCGCCCCTTCATCGCCGCCATTGCCAGCGCGCCGACGGCGCCCATGGCGCCGCCTTCCGTCGGCGTGGCGATGCCAAGGAAGATGGTGCCCAGCACCAGGAAGATCAGCGCCAGCGGCGGGATCAGCACGATGATCACCTGCTGTGCCAGTCTGGACATCAGGTTGATCTTCAGGCGCTGGTCAACAATCGCCACGACATAGATGAAGATGACGCCGATGGTGGCGCCGAGGATATCGGCGTTGCCGCCATGGTTCGGCGCAAGGTAGCGATACGCCGCATAGGAAACCACCACCGCCGCCAGCAGCGCCGCCAGCAGCGACAGCACACCGTGGCCGAGCGTGCGGGCCTCCAGCGGCAGGGCCGGCATCGACTTCGGCCGGAAGATCGACATGAGCAGGATGTAGAGCATGTAGATGCCGGTCAAAATGAGCCCGGGGATCAGCGCTCCCTTATACATATCGCCGACCGAGCGGCCGAGCTGGTCGGCCAGGACGATCAGCACCAGTGACGGCGGGATGATCTGGGCGAGCGTCCCGGACGCGGCAATGACGCCGGATGCCAGCCGCCGGTCGTAGCCGTAGCGCAGCATGATCGGCAGCGAAATCAGACCCATGGCAATGACGGAGGCCGCCACCACGCCGGTCGTCGCGGCAAGCAGCGCGCCGACGAAAATCACGGCATAGGCGAGGCCACCACGGACCGGTCCGAACAACTGGCCGATCGTGTCGAGCAGGTCTTCGGCCATGCCGGATCGTTCGAGCACGATGCCCATGAAGGTGAAGAACGGGATCGCCAGCAGCGTATCGTTCGACATCACCCGGCTGCCATAGAAATTATCCGGCAACGCGTGCAGCAACGGCCAGGCGAGATTGATCGAGCCGCCCGAATAGGGCGACAGAAGCACGCCGATGAAGAAGAACATCAGGCCGTTGGCGGCGAGCGAGAAGGCGACGGGGTAGCCGATCAGCAGGAAGACGACCAGCGAGGCGAACATGATCGGCGCCATGTTCTGGGCGATGAACTCGATCACGAGCGCACCTCTTCGGCGAGCGCCTTGGCTTCGAGTTCGGCCTGCTCATGCGCCGATATGAACGGGGTGGGATCGTCCATCTGACCGCGCATGATGGCGATTTTCTTGATGATTTCGGAAATGCCCTGCAGTGCGAGCAGAAAAAAGCCGACCAGCAGGATCGCCTTCGCCGGCCAGATGATCAGCCCGCCGGAATTGTTCGACATCTCCCCGCTGCGATACGACAGCGACACATAGGGAACGAAATAGACCACCATCAACGTCACGAACGGCATCAGGAAGAAGACGTGACCGAAAAGGTCGATCCAGTGCTGCACGCGGCGCGAGAACATGCCGTAGACGATATCGATGCGGATATGGTCGTTCTGCTTCAGCGTGTAGGCGGCGGCCAGCATGAAGGCGGCGCCGAACAGATACCATTGCAATTCCAGCCAGGCGTTCGAGGACATGTCGAACATCTTGCGGATGACGGCGTTGGCGGCGCTTACCAGGATCGCCAGCAGGATCAGCCACGAAACCCATTTGCCGATGAATTCGTTCAAACGGTCAATGGTTCTGGAAAGAGCGAGAAGCCCTGCCATGCATTCCTCCCTTGTGTCAGAGCGCGGCGGTTCCCTGTCCGTCGCGTCGCTGTGGACCAACGGTATGCAGTGCGTGGTCCGGCGGGTCAACACGGGACAGCCCGCATAAACACAGTTGTGAGATGACGGGCGGCAAAATGCTGCCGCATCCTTTGCATGTCCAAGGACATGCGGCGCTTTCACCCAAGCAAAGTCGGGTGCGGCTCAGGCGATCTTCTGTTGGTCGCGGCCGGCGCCGATCAGCACAAGCATGGCGACGAGGAACAGGTACATCCAGCCGTCCCGCCATTCGAGCGGAAAATAGCCGGCCCATAGCGATTCGGCCATGCCGAAAGCGGCGGCGCCCAGTGCCGCCCGCAAAGGCGAAAGATAGCCGCCCACTGCGGTCACGAACAGGATTTTCAACCCGTAGACCAACCCTGTGCCGAAGCTGATGTTACCGTAGTAGAAGGCGGCGAGCACGCCAGCCAGTGCCGCGCAAAGGCCGCCGAAAAGCACCGCACGCCGAAACACCGCACGGACATCGACGCCGCACATCGCAGCCGCCTTGGGATCGTCGGATACGGCGCGCCAGCTCCGGCCGAAGCTCGAATATGCGAAGCCCCAAGCAGCCAGCGCTATGGCCGCCAGTACGGCGGCGCAATCGAGCAATTGGATCAGCGTCAACGTCGCCTTGAAGCTGGCATTCTGCGCGAAGACGATGGTCTGGGCCAGCATTGGCGGCAACCATAGGTCATGGGTATCGGCGGCGATGCGGCTGGCTTCCGACAAGACCAGCAATATGCCGAGCGTCGTCACCACGATGGCGTTGGGCGAGCGGTCGGCCAGCGGTTCGAAGATACTTCGCGACAGGACATGGCTGAGCAGCGCCGCATAAAGGAATGCCGCAGCTACGCCGAGCGCGACCGATGCAAACAGCGTCAGCCACAGCGCCTGATAGCCGAACGCCGCGGTGAGGATCATCGTATGCCCGCAAAAGGCGAACAGCGCGCCATAGGCAAGATTGGTACGGTGCAGGATGCCGTTGGTCAGCACGTAGCCGAAGGCAAGCAATGCGTAGAGCGCGCCCGAATGCAGCCCGTTCAGAACCTGCTGGAAGAAATAGAGCATGCAAGACCCTCTATGCATGCCCCGCAATCGGGGCAGAGGTTTGGGACGAACGATATTCTCAGTACGGCGATCGCCTCAGTGACGAGCGTTGCACCCGGAATCTAACTTGTCAAACGCGAGTTATCAGTTAGATTCGCCATATGACAGTATCCTGGACTCCGCACCGCTTTACCGGTGGCATGCTGGCGCTCGATACGGCGAACACCGTCGTTTTGCGGAACGATCCGAAGAAAACTTTCGACCGTTTCGACGATCCGGCCGAGATCGCCCGCTTTGCCGAAGCCGCGAGTGCCTTTCGCGCCGCCGAGCTCGGCGGCAGGCGGCTCGTAGCGCCGGCGCCTGAAAAGATCGCACCGGTGGTGCTGTCGATCCGGGAGACGACCGATCGGCTGTTTCGCGGCGCGGTATCGAAAGGTGCGATCGCGACCGGCGATATGCCGAAATTCTTGGAAGCCTGCGCCGATGGCCTTGCTCATAGCCGCACCGAAATCGGCACGCCTGGAAAACCGTTCGGTGATCCGGCGACGCCGATTGCCTTCGAGGCCGCGCTTGCGGTCTCGGCGCTGTCGCTGCTGCGTAGCGACACCATCGCCAGGCTGCGGATATGTCCGAACTGCAGCTGGCTGTTTGTCGACAAAAGCCGCAATTCCAGCCGCCTCTGGTGCGACATGGCGGTGTGCGGCAACCGCCAGAAGGCAAACCGACACTATCGCCGCCGGACCGCGGCCAGGGAGGTCACCAATGTCTAGAAGATTCTCACGCGCGATGATTGTCGTCGCGGCGTTGTTCGCGGCGGCCGCGCTCGGCGCCTGCCGTGATTCCGGCAAGGACCAGCTGTTCGCCATTTCCGGGAAGCTGTTCGAGTTCAACTACCGGCTGGGTATCGCCACCTATGTCATCACCCTCAATCCGCTGCGGCCGGTGGGTGAGGGGCAGGTCGCTGTGGTCTCCTTCCAGAACCCGGCCGGTGGTGATCCGATCATCGTCACCCAGAAAATATGGCCGAAGCTGCCGCATGTGACGCTCACCAGCCCGCCGCTTACCTGCGTTGTCAAGGACAAGCCCTATGCGGTGTCGATCCGCATCGAGGATTCCAGCGGCAAGTTGCTGCAGAGTTTCGCGACCACTCTGACGTCCTCGCTCGACCAGTCGGTCCTGCCCGACCGGCCTCTGGTGGTCGGGCCAGTCTACGAGCTCAACAAGGACTTGGCCGGCCATGTCGACGGCAAGCTGCCCGGTGAACCGAAGCCCAGTTGCCCAAAGGCTGCATGATGCATCACCAGCGGCACTGACCGCCGCCGGAATTTTTCATGCTCGGCCATCCTCCCCGACAGGCGTTTCGTGGCGCCACACGGCCGCGCACGGATCGTTTGTTGCGGACCGCCTGGCACCTTCGATTTTGTTTGACCTCCCCGGCAAGGGAAGAAAGACTGTGGGCACTCGACTCCGACGTTGGCCGCGCACCACCAGGCGCGGCCTCCGCACAGGAAATGCCTGATGACGCTGCACAATGTCGCGCTCGACGACAAGTTCGACCTGGCAAAGGAGCGCATCTTCCTGTCGGGTGCCCAGGCAGTCATCCGCATGCTTCTGATGCAGCGCGAGCGCGACCGCCGGGCTGGCCTGAACACCGCCGGTTTCGTCTCCGGCTATCGCGGCTCGCCGCTCGGCGGCCTCGACATGCAGCTGTGGAAGGCCAGGAACCAGCTCGCGCAGTCGGACATCGTCTTCCAGCCCGGTCTCAACGAGGAGCTCGCCGCCACCGCCTGCTGGGGCTCGCAGCAGGCCGAATTGCTGGGCGAGGGTACCCATGACGGCGTTTTTTCGGTCTGGTACGGCAAGGGTCCGGGCGTCGACCGCTCCGGCGACGTGTTCCGTCACGCCAATCTCGCCGGGTCGTCGAAACATGGCGGCGTGCTGGCTCTGATGGGTGACGACCACATGGCCGAATCCTCGACCAACGCGCATGCCACCGAGTTCCTGTTCGTCGACACCATGGTGCCGATCCTTAATCCGGCCGGCGTCCAGGAGATCATCGACTACGGCCTCTACGGCTTTGCCATGTCGCGTTTTGCCGGCACTTGGGCGGCGATCAAATGCGTCAAGGACAACATCGAATCGACGGCCTCGGTCGATGCCGCGCTCGAACGGCTGAACATCATCGTGCCGGACTTCGACATGCCGCCCGGCGGCCTCAATATCCGTAACGAGATCGACATGCTCGGCCAGGAGGAGCGGCTGCATGAACACAAGCGCGCCGCCGCTTCAGCGTTCATCCACGCCAATGGGCTGAATCGGATCGTCTATTCGGGCGGCACCAGCGCCAAGCTTGGCATCGTCACCATCGGCAAGAGTTATCTCGATGTTCGCCAGGCGCTGGAGGATATCGGCGTCGACGAAGCGGCCGCCAGTCGCATCGGTATCAGGCTGTTCAAGGTCGGCTGCCCGTGGCCGCTCGACCTGCAACACATCGCCGACTTTGCTCGCGGCCTCGATACCATCGTCGTCGTCGAGGAGAAACGCTCGCTGATCGAGGTGCAACTGCGCGAGAACCTTTACGGCACCGCGACGCAGCCGGTCATCGTCGGCAAGAAGGACGAGCGCGGCGACTGGCTGTTCCCGGCCAAGGGCGCGCTCGACCCCAACGATATTGCCATCGCGCTCGGCGAGAGGATTTTGCGAACGATCGGCCCGTCGGAAGAAATCGCCGCGCGGGTGGCGAAGTTGCGCCAGTTCCAGGCGATGCTGGCCGACACGTCAGACATCGCCTCGCGCACGCCCTTCTTCTGCTCCGGCTGCCCACACAATTCCTCGACCAAGGTGCCGGACGGCTCGCTCGCCGCCGCCGGAATCGGCTGTCATTTCATGGCGCTGTGGATGGACCGCAACACCGTCGGCTTCACCGCCATGGGCGGCGAGGGCGCGCAGTGGGTCGGCCAGGCGCCGTTCTCGAAGCGCGAGCACATCTTCCAGAATCTGGGCGATGGCACTTACAACCACTCGGGTGTGCTGGCGATCCGCTTCGCGCTGTCGACCGACGCCAACATCACCTACAAGATCCTCTACAATGACGCCGTCGCGATGACCGGCGGGCAGCCGCACGAGGGCGGCCTGACGGTGGACATGATCGCAAGACAGGTGCGCGCCGAGGGCGTGGAGCGCATCGCCATCGTCACCGACGAGCCGGACAAATATACCGGCAAGGTGGAATTTCCCGCCGGCGCCACCATCCATCACCGCGACGATCTCGATCTCGTCCAGCGCGAGTTGCGTTCGGTCAAAGGCGTCTCGGTGCTGCTCTACGACCAGACCTGCGCCGCCGAGAAGCGTCGCCGCCGCAAGCGCGGCACCTTCGCCGATCCCGACAAGCGTATCTTCATCAACGAGCTGGTCTGCGAAGGCTGCGGCGATTGCGGCGTGCAGTCGAATTGCGTCTCGATCCAGCCGGTCGAGACCGAATTCGGCCGCAAGCGCAAGATCGACCAGTCGAGTTGCAACAAGGACTTCTCTTGCGTCAACGGTTTCTGCCCCTCCTTCGTCACTGTCCACGGCGCCAAAATCAGGAAAGCCGAAGGCATAGCCGGCGCGGCCGACCCGCTCGCGGGGGTGCCGGCGCCGGCGCAATTCACCCTCGGTGAACAAGGCTGGGCGGCGATCATCGACGGTGTCGGCGGCACCGGCGTCGTCACAATAGGCGCGGTGCTCGGCATGGCCGCGCACCTGGAAGGCAAGGGCTGCGGCATGATCGACATGGCCGGCCTCGCCCAGAAGGGCGGCTCGGTGTTCACCCATGTCCGCATCGCCCGCACGCCGGACGAAATCCACGCCATTCGGGTATCGGCCGGCAAGGCCGATCTCGTGCTCGGCTGCGATCTCGTCGTTTCGGGTGCCAAGAAGGTGTTGGCCGCGGTGCGCGAAGGCCATACCATCTTCCTCGCCAACACTGCCGAGATCATGCCGGGCGAGTTCGCCCGTTCGGCCGATTTCTCGCTGCCCGTCGAGCGGCTGAAGAAAGCGATAAGAACGGCCGCGGGCGACGACAGGACGCATTTCTTCGACGCTACCCGCACCGCCACTGCGCTGTTCGGCAGCTCGCTTGGTGCCAACATGTTCATGCTCGGATTCGCCTTCCAGCATGGCGGCTTGCCGCTGTCGGCGGAGGCGGTCGAGAAGGCGATCGAGATCAACGGCGAGGCGGTAGCGATGAATATCGCGGCATTTCGCTGGGGCCGCCGCGCCGCCCACCAGCCGGATTTCGTGCGCAGCCTTCTTGCCCAGCCGGGCAAGGCCACGCAGCATGCCGCCATTGCCGAGACGCTGGACGATATCATTGCTCGCCGCGTCGCCTTCCTGACCGCCTACCAGAACGCCGCCTATGGCAAGCGCTATGCCGACAGACTGGCGGCGCTGCGCAAGGCCGAAACCAATGCTGTGCCCGGGTCGACCGTGGTGACCGAGGCTGCCGCAAAGAACCTGTTCAAGCTGATGGCGATCAAGGACGAATACGAGGTGGCGCGGCTTTATACGGACGGCTCCTTTGCCGCAGAGCTCGCAAAGCAGTTCCAGAGCTACGGCAAGCTTGAATTCCATCTCGCACCGCCGATCATGGGCAGGCGCGGCAGTGACGGGAAGCCGAAGAAATCGAGCTTTGGCCCGTGGATGATGAACGGGTTCCGACTGCTGGCGGCGATGAAGGGCCTGCGCGGCACCGCTTTCGACCTGTTCGGCTACAGCGCCGAGAGGCGTATGGAGCGGCAGCTTCTTGCCCTCTATGAAGCCGACCTGGAGCTTGTCGCCGGCGCGCTGGCGCCGGGCAAGATCGAGGTTGCTGCCGCGCTTGTTTCGGTACCGGCGCTCATCCGCGGCTTTGGCCACGTCAAGCAGGCCAGTGCCGAAAAAGCCGCCGGCGAACGCCAGCGTCTGCTCGACCGCCTCTCGACGGCGCCGCTGCGGCCGCAACTTCAAGCCGCCGAATAATTCAGCGCTGTGATACGCCTTGTTTACCTGAACTGTAGTTTTCCTGCTTCCGCTGCGTCACCAATGAATGCCAATAGAGCCCGAACCGCTGCTCTAAACCTTTCTTAAGGCCAATGTGACACTGCTGGGTTCCCCAGGGTTGGGATCCAGGCGTGAATCTGAGACGAAAAAACGAGATTCCGGTCGACGTTTACATTCCGTTCGTGGAAACGCTGTTTCGCGACGGGTTCACGCTGTCGATCGGCCTTGTTGCGCAGACGCTCCTCGTCATTCTGGTCTATTGGAAGACCATGGACTTGGCGTATCTTCTAGTTGCCGCTGGGCTCATCATTGTCGGTACTCTGCGCCTTCGCAACATCCGAAAATACGGGCGACTTCCTTCCCCGACGACGTGGGAAGAAGCCCATGATCGCGAAAACGATTACATAATTTTCGGTTCGATGCATGGTTTCATGCTTGGCGCGTTCTGTTTCGTCAGTATCTATCTGGCAAATGACAGCCACGACAACTATGCCGAAATAGCCTCTGTCTGCGTCACTCTGGCATCGGTCACGTCGATTGCCGGCCGCAATTATGGGTCGCCGCGCATGGTCATGATTTTTATCATAACCACCACATGGCCCATATCGCTTGGCTTTATCCTGCGCGGCGATATCTACCACATCATCCTCGGTCTTATGTCGGCCCCTTTTCTGTTTGCGATCAAGCGGTTCGCCGACATCGTCCGCGAAGTCCTGTTTACCGCCCTGTCGGAGGAAAAGAAGGCGAACCGCATCGCGCAGCGTTTCAACCGCGCGCTCAACACCATGTCGCATGGCCTTGTCATGCTTGGTCCCGACGGCCGGGTGGCGGTGGCCAATGCCGAAGCCGCGCACCTGATGTCGCTCAAATCGGCCGATGCGCTGCTAGGCCGCTCGATCCACGGTCTGCTGATGCGCGGCGCTGCAGGCGGCATGCTGGCGCCGAAAGATTGCCGTTACATCGAAGCCCAGCTGACGCGTGCGTTGCGCGAGGGCCGCGACCGCAAGGTCCTGGTCTCGCTCACCAACGGCCAGCACTATGAATTTTCGGCACGCGAAGGCAGCCAGGAACTGGGCGTCGTCACTTTCGAGGATGTGACCGCCCGGGTCGAGGCGGAAGACAAGATCCGCTTCATGGCGCGCTACGACAGTCTCACCGGCCTGCCCAACCGCGCCTACTTCCACGAGTTGGTGGTGGAAGCCATGGCCTCAGGCGATCCCGAGCGTCTCTGCGGGCTGGTGGTGCTCGATCTCGATGATTTCAAGAGCGTCAACGACACGCTCGGCCATCCGGTCGGCGACGGATTGATCTACGCCGTTGCCGAGCGGCTGGCGGCAGTCGCTGGGCCAGGCATCACCGTCAGCCGCTTCGGCGGCGACGAGTTCATGATCTTCTTCGAGCGCATCGAGGATGAAAGCCACCTGACCGGCCAGGTTGATGAGATCTTTGTCAATCTACAGGGCGAGGTCGATGTCGCCGGCCACGGATTACGCATCCAGGCCAGCGGCGGCGCGGTGCTGTCGCGGGTCAAGGATACCGACGTCGACGCCATGATCGTCAAAGCCGACCTTGCACTCTACAAGGCCAAGGAGCTTGGCAAGAACGGTTGGCGGCTGTTCGAGGCCTCCATGGATGCTGCCTTCCGCAGCCGTCAGCTGATGAAGGCGGACCTGCGCAGCGCCGTGGAAAACAACGAATTGCGGGTGGTCTATCAGCCGATCGTGGCGATGAGCACGATGCGTATCGCCAGTTGCGAAGCGCTGTGCCGCTGGGATCATCCCGATCTCGGGCCGATTTCCCCCGGTATCTTTATTCCGCTGGCGGAGGAAATGGGAATTATTTCCGACATCAGCACCTTCGTCCTGCATGCGGCCTGCACGGAATGCGCCAAATGGCCGGCCCAGACCAGCGTGTCGGTCAATCTCTCGGCCAAGGATTTCCGCAACCGTGATGTCATCCAGAAGGTTCGCGACGCGCTGGCTGAATCCGGTCTCTCGGCCGGACGTCTGGAGATCGAGGTCACCGAGACGGCGCTGCTCGACGACAAGTCGCTGACACGCCAATATATCGAGGAGTTGAAGCGGCTCGGCGTGCGCATTGCGCTCGACGATTTCGGTACCGGGTATTCGAGCCTCAGCTATCTCCACAAACTGCCGCTCGACAAAATCAAGATCGACCGCTCGTTCCTGATGGATGTCACTCAGAACAGCCGGTCGCTCGAATTGCTCAAGGGCATCGTCAACCTGTCACGGCCGCTGGGACTTTCGGTTACCGTCGAAGGTGTCGAGACCTTCGAACAGCTCAAGATCCTGGCATTGCAGGTCAAGCCGGACCTGGTCCAGGGCTTTCTGTTCGGGTCGGCACTCAGCGCGTCCGGCATCGAGACGATGTCGAGCACCGTCTGGCCCTTCGCCAAGGACATCCAGACGGCAAGGAAGGCGCCGCGGCGCTGACTTCGCGCTGAAAAACCGCGTATTTTAGTATAATTTTATTAATTGTTAACCCTAACGAGCGGTAAACGAGCTCCTATTTATTTTCATCTTTACATCTCATGACCCGTCCGTAGTGTCGGCTGGTGGCGGTAATCGCGGGGAATAGAGTTCATGTGTGCCCAGTTGAGTTCGCTCGGCCATGCGGCGGGCGCTGGTGGGAAAGATGCGTCCGAGACCATGTCCAGCTTCGCGCAACATGTTTATGCGCTGCTTGACCGGACGGAGTACCGACGCTGTGAAAGCGGCGAGGACTTCGAAAGCATTTACAGGCTGCGCTACAATTCCTATCGGATGAACGATCTGGTGCCCGAGAATGCGTCCCGTCAGGTCCATGACGAGTTTGACGAACTGCCCAATTGCCATACGTTCGGAATCTACATCGAGGGGCGGCTGGTCAGCACAATGCGCCTGCATAACGTGTCTGCTGATAACGCCACATCACCAGCGCTCAGCGTCTACAAGGACTTGTTGATGCCGCGTCTGGCGGCCGGCGAAGTCTTTATCGACCCGAGCCGTTTTGCCGTGGACGCCGAATGGTCACGGCTTTACCCGCAGATCCCGTATGTGACGCTGCGCCTTGCGGGCATGGCTTGCTTCCATTTCGGCGCGCCTTATTGCATATCCATGATCCGCGAGGACCATGCGGCTTTCTACAAGCGCATCTATCGGGCGCGACCGATTGGCGATGCGCGGCCCTATGCCGGCGTGATCAACTGTTTCGCGCTGCTTTATCAAGCCGATGTCCTGGCGATCAAGAATGAAACCTACGCTCGCTTTCCGTTTTTCCGTTCGACGCCGATGGAGCAGCGCATGTTGTTCGATACGCCCGGTGCCGGCGAACTCGCCCCGCTGACCATCCTGCCCACCGCCAAGTATTTTCGCGAAGCCGCCTGAACGAGCCCATGGAGCCTTCCGGTCGCTTCGGCGTTCTGGGCAAGGGTGCTGGTGGTAGGTCGGCATGGCCGGCATCCGCCAAGCATCGCTTCGATAGCGATCCGATCAAAGGAACCGATATGACCATTTCCACGCTCGCCCTTACCCCGCTTATCTCGCTGATTGCAGGCGTGCTGATCCTGGTGATGCCGCGGCTGCTCAATTATATCGTCGCCCTTTATCTGATCGTTGTCGGCCTGCTCGGTCTGTTCCCGCATCTCGCCGGCTAACGACATCGGCAGTAGCGGACCTGCCGTCCATTGGGATTGGTATCGCCGCGCTTCGCGCAGCGATTTCAAGTTTTGCTTGAGATTGTTGGCTGCGGCGATGCGGCAATAGCGCCATTGCCCTTAACGCGGCTTTTCGCTATGTGCCTGAAAGATGTCTTCGAAGGGGTATTCCAATGGCTGAACACACGCCGACCGGTCCTGTCGAACTAGGCGCGAAGATGGACTATGCCGAGCACGACCGCACCTATGCCGGCTTTGTGATGCTGGCCAAATATGGGTCGCTATTTTGCGCCGCCGTGCTTCTTGCCATGGCGTTCGGCTTCTTTGTGGGCGGCTTCTTCTCGGGGACTATCCTGTTCGTGCTGATCCTGGCCATCGGCGCCTTTATTCTCCGATAACTCCTCCAACCTTTGTCGAAGGCGCCGCCGGGGTCGGTCGGTGTCTTGCGGTAACAGGGTTCCGGCCGAAAGGATCATGCGGTGGGACAGACGGTTTTCATCCCTCGTGAGCTCGACGCAAACGAGCCGCGCGTCGGGGCCTCCCCCGACACGGTGAAGCGGCTGGCGGCACTGGGTTTCGACGTGATTGTCGAAACCGGCGCCGGCACAGCGTCGCGCATTCCCGACCAGGAGTTCGCCCGGGTGGGCGCCGCGATCGGCAAGGTCGGCGATGCTGCCAAGGCCGATGTCGTGCTGAAGGTGCGCCGGCCCATGGACGCCGAGCTGAAGGGCTACAAGTCCGGCGCCGCTATCATCGCGATCATGGATCCCTACGGCAACGACGCTGCCGTCGCTGCCCTTGCCAAGGCCGGTGTTACTGCCTTCTCCATGGAGTTCATGCCGCGCATCACCCGCGCCCAGTCGATGGACGTTCTATCCAGCCAGGCCAACCTCGCCGGCTATCAGGCGGTGATCGACGCGGCTGCCGAATATGACCGGGCGTTACCGATGATGATGACGGCGGCCGGCACCGTACCGGCGGCGAAGGCGTTCGTCATGGGCGTCGGCGTCGCCGGTCTGCAGGCCATCGCCACCGCGCGCCGCCTCGGCGCCGTGGTCACCGCCACCGACGTGCGCCCGGCCGCCAAGGAGCAGGTCGCCTCGCTCGGCGCAAAATTCCTGGCCGTCGAGGACGAGGAGTTCAAGGCGGCCGAGACAGCCGGCGGCTACGCCAAGGAAATGTCGAAGGAATACCAGGCCAAGCAGGCGGCGCTGACCGCCGAGCACATCGCCAAGCAGGACATCGTCATCACCACGGCGCTGATCCCCGGCCGTCCGGCGCCGAAGCTGGTCTCGGCGGCGATGGTCGCCTCGATGAAACCCGGCTCTGTGATCGTCGACCTCGCGGTCGAGCGCGGCGGCAATGTCGAGGGCGCCGAAGCCGGCAAGGTGGTGACCACGGCCAACGGGGTAAAGATCGTCGGCCATCTCAACGTTCCCGGTCGCGTCGCCGCCTCCGCTTCGCTTCTCTATGCCAGGAACCTCTATGCCTTCCTCGAGACGCTGGTCGACAAGGCGGCGAAGACGCTTGCCATCAACCACGACGACGAACTGGTCAAGGCGACGATGCTGACCGATGCTGGCAAGATCGTGCATCCGGCTTTCGCAAAGGCTGAGCAGGAGCCGCCAAAGGGCCAATATGTCGAACCACCGGCCATTCCGGCCAGGACGATGGTTGCCGAGGCTTCGGCGAAGCCGGCTGCGAAGAAAACGGCCGCTTCGAGGAAGCCCAAGACCACCGGAGGGATCGCGTGATGGATCAGACTCTGCAGAAAGCCCTCGACCAGCTCGACCAGGCGACAGCTGCCGTGCGGCTCGCGGTGCAGAACCTGGCGGCCGCGCCCGGCACCGAGGCGGCGGGTGACGCCGCTCACGCGCTGTCCGGCGGTGCCATCGATCCCTTCGTCTTTCGCTTCGCCATCTTTGTCCTGGCGATCTTCGTCGGCTACTACGTCGTGTGGTCCGTCACGCCGGCACTGCACACGCCGCTGATGGCGGTCACCAACGCCATTTCCTCCGTCATCGTCGTCGGCGCGCTGCTGGCCGTCGGCATCTCGGCCTCAGGGCTTGCCACCGGCTTCGGCTTCGTTGCGCTGATGCTGGTATCGGTCAACATCTTCGGCGGTTTCCTCGTCACCCAGCGCATGCTGGCCATGTACAAGAAGAAGGAAAAGTAGGCCGCTATGAACGCCAACTTCGCCTCCTTTCTCTATCTGGTCTCCGGCATCCTGTTCATCCTGGCATTGCGCGGCCTGTCGCATCCGACCACCAGCCGCCAGGGCAACATGTACGGCATGATCGGCATGGGCATCGCCATCGCCACGACGCTGGCGCTGGCGACCCCTTCGGCCGGGCGCTTCGGCCTCATAGTGCTCGGGCTGCTGATAGGCGGCTCGGCCGGTGCGGTCACGGCACGGCGCATTGCCATGACCTCGATGCCGCAGCTGGTCGCCGCCTTCCACTCGCTGGTCGGTCTTGCCGCGGTCATGGTGGCGGCCGCCGCCATCTATGCACCGGAAAGCTTCGGCATCGGCACCGTCGCCGATATTCATGCCCAGGCACTGATCGAGATGAGCCTCGGCGTTGCCATAGGTGCCATCACCTTCACCGGCTCGGTCATCGCCTTTTTGAAGCTCGACGGCCGCATGTCGGGCAAGCCGATCATGATCGGTGGCCGCCACTTCATCAACGCGGCCCTGGGAATTGCGCTGATCGTGCTGATCGTGCTGCTCGTCACCGCCGAGTCCAAGGTGGTGTTCTGGCTGATCGTTGCCGCCTCGCTGGTGCTGGGTGTGCTTCTCATCATCCCGATCGGTGGCGCCGATATGCCGGTGGTCGTGTCGATGCTGAATTCCTATTCGGGCTGGGCCGCGGCCGCCCTGGGCTTCACGCTCGGCAATCTGGCGCTGATCATCACCGGCGCGCTGGTCGGCTCGTCGGGCGCCATCCTGTCTTACATCATGTGCAAAGGCATGAACCGGAGCTTCATCTCGGTCATCCTCGGCGGCTTCGGCGGCGAGACATCAGCCATTGCCAACGACGGCATCGAGCGCACGGTCAAGCAGGGCTCGGCCGAGGATGCCGCCTATCTGATGATGAATGCTCAAAAGGTCATCATCGTGCCGGGCTACGGCATGGCCGTCGCCCAGGCGCAGCACGCGCTGCGCGAGATGGCCGACAAGCTCAAGGCCAACGGCGTCGACGTCAAATACGCCATCCACCCGGTTGCCGGCCGCATGCCCGGCCACATGAACGTGCTCTTGGCCGAAGCCAACGTGCCTTATGACGAAGTGTTCGAGCTGGAGGACATCAACTCTGAGTTCGCGCAGGCCGACGTCGCCTATGTCATCGGGGCCAATGACGTCACCAATCCCTCGGCTCGTGACGACAAGTCCTCACCTATCTACGGGATGCCAATCCTCGACGTCGACAAGGCGCGCACTTGCTTGTTCGTCAAGCGCTCGCTCGGCTCCGGCTATGCCGGCATCGACAACACGCTGTTCTACAAGGACGGCACCATGATGCTGCTCGGCGACGCCAAGAAGATGACCGAGGAGATCGTCAAAGCGATGGATCACTGAAACGGCGTCGCTGCCAACGCACTGCCGATCGTCGAATACAGCCCGGCTCCGCGCCGGGCTTTTTCTTGGCTGTTACCGGTTCTGAAGCTACGATGCCGACCCGTCGTCTTGCTAACGGCGTCATCGTGGAGGTGCTGGTGCCCGACCCTGGTTCTGCTGCATCGCCGGCCGCCGATCTGACCGCAGCAGAGAAGGCGCCACGTAAGCGCAGCCAGGCGGTAGTGGTCGTGCACGGCATGGGCGAGCAGCGGCCCATGGACACGTTGAGGGAGTTTGTCCAGGCCGTATGGAGCCACGATCCGGCCCGTGCACCGTTCTATACCCATGTCCCCGATCCGGCCGACCCGATGGGTGCGAAGATCAACCAGAGCTGGATCACGCCCGACAGCCGGACCAATTCGCACGAACTCCGCCGGATCACCACGCCCTATGATGTCGATGGCCGCCGCACCGATTTCTACGAGCTTTACTGGGCTGACATCACCCAGGGCACGACCCGAAGCCGCCTTGCTGCCTGGGTGACGACCCTGCTCTGGCGCAAGCCGGCCGATATTCCGCGCGATGTGCTCAAACTCTATGTCGTCACGCTTTTGGCCACCATCGTCGTCCTCGGCGCGGCGCTGGCGCTCGCAACGTCGACCTGGCAAGGCTACATCTCCTGGACGACCGGTGTGCTTGTCACGGTTCTGGCGTCGTTCGTCATCTGGTCGGTGGACCAGTTTGGCTTGCCTTATTTCGGCGACGTCGCCGCCTATGTGCGGGCCGAAGCGGCAACGGTCGAGAAGCGGGCGCTGGTCCGCGAGCGTGGCCTCAAGCTGCTGAAGCGTCTCATGATGGACGATGCCTATGACCGCATCGTGCTGGTCTCGCACAGCCTCGGGTCGATCATCGCCTATGATCTGTTGCAGATATTGTGGGCCGATTTCAGGCCTAGAAAGTTGGAAGCCATTCGCGACAAAGCGAGGCTGAAGGCGATCCACGCCGTCGACAAGGCGACGCTGGCCGCCGATGCCTCCGCTTGGCCCGACAGCCTCGATGACCTCCCCGCATTCCGGCGCAGCCAATGGGAGCTCTGCCGGCAGCTTCGCGACGGCGACGCCGATCATCCGCTGCCGTGGAAGATCAGCGATTTCGTCACGCTCGGCAGTCCGCTGACCCACAGCGAGTTTCTGGTGACCTACAACCTCGCCGAATTCAGGCGCGGCATCGCCGAGCGCCTGTTTTCGGCATGCCCGCCGATCGCCGACAGGGCGGCGGGCGGGACCATGCTCTACCAGGAAGGGCGCAGCCATTCCGGCAAGCCGCAGCGGGCGGTGCATCATGGCGCGGTGTTTGCCGCGACGCGCTGGACCAATATTTTCGACAGGGGCAATGGCTGGCTGACCGGCGACCCGATTTCAGGGCGGATGACGGAAAATTTTGGTCCCGGCGTGGAAAACATCCAGGTCGAGCTGCGCGGCTCGGGCGGCCGCGTCTTCACGCACAGGCTCTACTGGTCGCTGACGGCGAGCGGCGTCGAGGTCAACGCGCCGGCCGGCGTACAGCCGCGCTCGCACCTTGCCGTGCTGCGCGATGCGGTCGATCTCGGCCGCAAACTGGAAGCTGAGCTGTAGGCGGCGAGCAGCGCACGACAATGCCGCGGCGGCAGTTCAAAGCAAGGTCCCCTTCGGGCGTAATCTTCCCGAAGCGGACCGAGTTCGCTTAGTCACCGATCAACGACTGGTCAGGAAAATCGCTTCCTCGTCGTCGCGCTGCCTGCCGCCAAGTGCTGCAGCCGCGCTGGCAATGAAGGCCCCGACGACCAGCGACAGCGCGCCAATCAGCGAGAAGGTGGCGCCTGCCTTTCTGGCGGTGTCGGCCGCCTGCTGGGCCTTGACCTTGGCGTCCTGCGCTCTGGCGATTACCGCATCGACGCGAGCGGTGGCATCCGCTTCGGACAGGCCTGTGCGGGCGGCCACCAGCCGCGACAGATAGGTCTTGTCGTCGGCCGATATTTCGCCTGCTGCGGCACTCGCGATCAGAATGCGCGATGCCTGCGCCGTTGCCGCGGCGTCGCTCTCCGGATTGGCGGCAGCGAGCCTTGCCGGATCGGCCGGGCGGAACAGCGTATCGACGAAATACGATGTGGCGTTGTCAGTCGAGGCGCTACCCGCGTTTGCAGCAGCACCTGCCGAAGCGCCCATTGCCGCGCCCGATGCCACAGTCGAAGCAGCCTGGACACCGGTACCTATCGCGGCCGAAAGCGCCGTGCCGAGCACGCCGGCGACGAGCAGCGTCGCCAGCGCCCAGGCCAGGAAGCCGTGAGCGGTATCGCGGAAGAAGACTTCATCGGTGTGGATGCCGACCCATTTGGTGCGCAGGCGTCCGGCGAGGTAGCCGCCCAGGGCCGACGACAGCCACTGCACGACGATCAGCCAGACGGCGGTGGAAACGGCGAAAGTGGTGACTGACGCACCCGAGCCGGACCATGGCGACACCATGCTCAGCCCAAGCCCGGAGCCGAGCAGCATCAAGATGAAGGTAAGCGTCGACGCAGCAAAGGCGCCGGCGACGATTGGCCCCCAGCTGACAGCAGTGGAAGCGGATTCCGTCGGGGCGGAAACGTCGACAGCTGTTACGGTGGACTGCATCGAAGCCTCCCTACCGTGCGAACAGCATGATCAGAATAATGATCGGAATTGGGACTCCGAGAAGCCAGAGCAAAATGCCACGTCCCATGGATGCCTCCTGCGGCGATTGTGATCGACTACAATGCCTTGAAAGCCTTTCCGTTCCGGCGGTCCTGGTGATCTTTGTTGCGTTGCAGCAGTCGTATTGGTGCGCCTTGGCGCACCAATACACTTCATGCCTGCTGGCTGGGTATCTGGATGGCGGCTCAGATGTCCAGATTGGCGACCGACAGTGCGTTTTCCTGGATGAATTCGCGCCTTGGCTCGACCTCGTCGCCCATCAGCCGTGAAAACAAGCTGTCCGCATCAGTCGCGTCATTGACCTTGACCTGTAACAGCGAGCGCACATTCGGGTCGAGCGTCGTTTCCCAGAGCTGCTCGGCGTTCATTTCGCCAAGGCCCTTGTAGCGCTGCATGGTCAGGCCCTTGCGGCCGGTGGCAAACACGGCATTGAGCAGTGCCAGCGGCCCCGAAATGGTTTCCGAGACATCCTTGCGGCGCAGCACCGGCGGCTCGCCGTAGATTTCCGCCAGGCGCGGCGCATAGCGGTCGAGCTGGCGTGCGTCGGCGGAATTGATCAGCGCCAGGTCGAGATGCGCGAACTCCTTGACGCTGCGCACCGTTCGCTCGAAGACATAGCCGCCAATGCCCTCGTTCGAGGTCGACATGCGGCCGATCCAGCCGCGCTCGGTATCCTCGGCGATAATGTCGAGACGACGGGCAACACGCTCGGCCGTCTCGTTGGCGCGGCGGAGGTCGGTGAAGATCTCCGGGTTGAGCGCGCCGGCAATCGCTGCCTGCTCGACCACGCCTCTGTTATAGCGCGTGTGCAATCCGTTGATGAGCTGGCGGACAGCCAAGGCGTCGTCGATGGCACTGCGCAGGTCCTGCCCGGCCCGCACCTCGCCTGTGCTGAGCGCAAGCGACGCTTCTTCCAGCCCGGAGCCGATCAGGAATTCCTCGAAGGCGGCTTCGTCCTTGATGTATTGCGAGCTCTTCCCGCGCGTCACCTTGTAGAGCGGCGGCTGCGCGATGTAGAGATGACCGCGTTCGATCAGTTCCGGCATCTGGCGGAAGAAGAAGGTCAGCAGCAAGGTGCGGATGTGGGCGCCGTCGACATCGGCGTCGGTCATCAGGATGATCTTGTGGTAGCGCAGCTTGTCGGCGTTGAACTCGTCCTTGCCGATCGAGGTGCCGAGCGCGGTGATCAGCGTGCCGATCATGTCGGAGCCGAGCATGCGGTCGAAGCGGGCGCGCTCGACATTGAGGATCTTGCCGCGCAGCGGAAGAATGGCCTGGTTCTGGCGCGAACGGCCGCCCTTGGCCGAGCCGCCGGCGCTGTCGCCTTCGACGATAAAGATCTCGGATTTCGCCGGATCGCGCTCCTGGCAATCGGCCAGCTTGCCGGGCAGCGAGGTGACGCCGAGCGAACTCTTGCGGGTGATGTCGCGTGCCTTGCGCGCGGCTTCCCGCGCGGCAGCGGCCTGGATGACCTTCTCGATGACCGCCTTGCCCTCGGTCGGGTGCTCCTCGAGCCAGGTGCCGAGCGCTTCGTTGACAAGCCCTTCGACCACCGGGCGGACCTCGGACGACACCAGCTTGTCCTTGGTCTGCGAGGAGAATTTCGGGTCGGGAACCTTGACCGACAGCACCGCGGTCAGCCCTTCGCGGCAATCATCGCCGATCAGCGCCACTTTTTCCTTCTTGGTCAGGCCCGAGGAGTCGCCATAGCCGGTTATCTGGCGCGTCAGCGCACCGCGGAAGCCTGCCAGATGCGTGCCGCCGTCGCGTTGCGGGATGTTGTTGGTGAAGGCCAGCACGTTTTCATGGTAGCTGTCGTTCCACCACATGGCGACTTCGACCGTGATGCCGTCGCGCTCGGCGCGGATCGAGATCGGCTTGTCGAGCAACGGCTTCTTCGTCCGGTCGAGATATCGGACGAACTCTTCCAGCCCGCCATCGTAGTGCAGTTCATGGCGCACGATGTCGGCATGGCGGGCATCGGTCAAAACGATGCGCACGCCGGAGTTCAGGAAGGCGAGCTCGCGCAGCCGATGCTCCAGCGTACCGTAGTCGAATTCGACCATGGTGAAAGTCTCGGACGACGGCAAAAACGTGATTTCGCTGCCGCTGCGCCCTTCATAGGTGCCGGGGACCTTGTCTTGTTCATAACTGCCGGTGATGCGCAGCGGCGCGTCGGCATTGCCATGCGTGAAACTCATCTCGTAGATATGGCCGTTGCGGCGGATCTTCAGTTTCAGCCAGGCCGACAGGGCGTTAACGACCGACACGCCGACGCCGTGCAGGCCGCCTGAGACCTTGTAGGAGTTCTGGTCGAACTTGCCGCCGGCATGCAGCTGCGTCATGATCACTTCGGCCGCTGAAATGCCTTCGCCGGTGTGGATATCGGTCGGAATGCCGCGGCCATTGTCGATGACCGTCACCGATCCGTCCGGATTGAGCGTCACCGTCACCAGGTCGGCATGGCCGGCCAGTGCTTCGTCGATGGCGTTGTCGACCACCTCATACACCATGTGGTGCAGGCCCGAGCCGTCGTCGGTATCGCCGATATACATGCCCGGCCGCTTGCGAACGGCATCCAAGCCCTTCAAAACCTTGATGGAATCGGCGCCGTATTCGGCTTCAACGCCGTTGGCGATGTCGGTCTGGTCGCTCATGAAAACCTGTCTGATTGATGCCGTGTGCAGAGCGCGAAAAATCGGCTTCGAATCGCGCATTTCTAATGTCGTAGATATAGGCGCAAAAGGCGGTTTTTCCAAGGTTTGCAGGCATTTCGGAACGGAATGACCATCGCGTGAGCCGGCTACCGGCGCCTGGCTTCGATCCTGGCCAGCCGCTCACGTAAAAACTTGATCATGAACTTGTGGCGCGGTGCCAACCGCCCGCTCCGGTCGAGCTCGAGCGTCATGTCGAGCGCCTTGGAAAGCACAGCCTTCGGGTCCTTTGCGACTTGGGCGTAGTCGATATAGGCGACCACCAGGTCGCGCTGCCAGGTGGCGTTGTCCGGATCGGACCGGGCAAGTTTCTCGCGAATGGCCAGGCTGTCCTGAAGGGCTTGCCGGGCGCCCCTGACGTCGCGCTGCCTGAGGCGCAGCGTGGCGACTTCGGACAGCGTTATCGACAAGTCCCGCTGCCAGTCGGAATTGGCGGGATCGAGCTTGGCCAGCCTCTGCGCAATCGCGTAGCTGTCCAGATAGGCTTTCAGCGCGCCTTTGTGGTCGCCCTGTATCGCCAGGACGCCGGCGACTTTCTCGATGCACACGGACAGGTCGCGCTGCCATTCGGTGTTGTTCGGGTCGCCGGCGGCGAGCGCGCTGGCCTGCGAAAGTGCCTCACGATAAGCCGAAAGTGCCGCCGGCCAATTCTGCTGGTCGCTCAGCGCATTGCCGATCTTGGCGTTGCCGACCGACAGGTCGCGCTTCAACTCGGTGTCGTCCGGATCGCGTTTCGCCAGTTGTTTGACGATCGCCAGACCTTCCTTGTAGGCCGCCAGCGCCCCGGCGGCGTCGTCGCGTTCGCGCAGCAGGTCGCCTATCGTATCGTGGCTGACCGAGACGTCACGCTGCCGGTCGGCGTCTCCCGGTTTGTCCGCCGCCAGCGCCAGCCGCACCTTCAGGCTCTCTTCATAGGCCGCCTGTGCGTTGTCCAGTTGGCCTGCGATATGGGCAAGGTGACCGATCTCATCGTAGGTGATGGTCAGGTCGCGCTGCAGTTCGGCACGGTCGGGCTCTCCGGCGGCGAGCTGCTTCTTGATCGACAGGCTTTCCTGGTAGACCTCTGCGGCGCCGGCCAGATCGCCTTGCGTCGCCAATACGTTGCCGATCTTGTCGTCGGCCATGGCGAGGTCGCCGAACCACTCCAGATTGTCCGGTTCTGCCTCGGTCAGGCCCTGCAGAATGGTCTTGGCGGTCTCATAATTCTGCAGCGCTGACGGCAGATTGCCTTGCGCCATCCGCACGTTGCCGAGCTTGACGTGGCTGACGGTGAAGTCGCGCTTCACGTTGGGATCGGTTTCATGATGCGACCGCCGCTCGAGATCGGCTTGCAGCGCCTCGAAGGCACGGCCAGCCGCATCGATATTGCCGACCGTGGTATAGAGCTTGCCGAGCTCGTCCAGCGTGCGAATCAAGCGGTCGGCGTCGTCGAGCGACAGCACCACCTGTCCGGCTTCGTCATAAAGCGCGAGCACGGACTCATAGTCCCTGATGGCTGTGGCGTAGTCGAGGTCGGCGCGCGCGGCCCCGCCGGACAGATAGCGCGTCGCGGCTTCGGAGAGCGTGCGGCTGACGAAATTGGCCTTCAGCGCGTTGCGCGAGACATTGTCGATCTCGGCTGCCTCGGCGAGCTTTTTACGCGCGGCATCGAACGCTCCCAGCGAAAGCTGCTCTTCGGCCTGCCGGCGCAACGCTGCCACCCGCAGATCGTCGGATCCAAGCGTCTGCATTTCGCTCCGCACCTTGACGAAGGCGTCGGCTGCCTCACGCAGCCTGGTGTTCAGACTGTCTGCGGAGAGATGGCCGGCATCGGAACTGATCAACGCGCCATAGAGCGGCGCCAGCGGCATATCGGCGTCGCTGGCGATCTTTTCCACCTCGCCGCGCATCGCGGGCGTCACCTCGGCCATGGCCAGCAACAAGCGTTCGCGCTCCGGCAATTTCTCCTTGGCCGAGGCGGCAAAGAACAGCTGCGGCAGGCCGCTCTCGACATAGGGCAATTGCTTACCGCGCGAGAGGTCGTAGACCTCCTGCTGCACGAGCGTCAGCACGGAGCGGATCTCGAGACCTTCGGTGCCGAGGTATTTCGTCAGCGCCGCGGTAAACGGCGAATTCTGGCCCGTCCCATCCGCGGCGGTCTCGCCGGGCGCCGCCGAAAAGGCAAACAGGATGTTTTCTGCCCGCCCGATGCGGCCAAGGCCCGGCCGGACCTTGTCGCTGACGTCTTTTGCCAGCGCCGTCGCGCCGCGGCCTTCGCCGCCCGTAGCCGCGAACGGATCGCTACGGCAGGCGTCGAGCACGATCAGTCCGACCTTGCTGGTGGCGGCGACGGTCGCGCGGATCTCCTCCAGCGGCAGGCTGGTCCTTTCCAGCGTAGCGAGCGACGACGCGTCTGCATCGACCGGCAGGAGCCGATTCTCGCCGGCGATCTCGACGCCGTGGCCGGAGAAGAACACCAGCGCCACGTCGGCGCCTTTGGCATCCTCGCGGAAATCGTCGAGCGCCCGGCGCATGCGCCGCAGGTCGCGGTTGGTTTCGAGGAAGACCTCGAAACCAAGCTTCCTCAGCACCGTCTCCATGACCTCACCGTCATTGACGGGATTGGCGAGCGGCCGGATCAGCCGATAGTCGTTCTCGGCGATGACCAGCGCAACGCGCCGCTCCGCCACGGCAGCGGAGGCCGTCGAGAGGATCAGCAGCAAGGCAAACAGAAAACGCAAATCGAACCGCCCCGGCCCGGTCATTTGCCGGAGCATTCCATCTCTTTATGGCATGAGCAAGTTACGGCATCGGCAAGCTCGGCCGTTCGCGTTGTCAGCCGACCCGCATCGGCTTCAGCGCTTCGCTCCAGCGGAACAACTCGTCCAGCATGGTCCTGGCCCCGCCGAGCACCTGCTCGCTGGGCAAGAAGGCGCCGGTCTCGTCGAGCAGCTTCTGGTACATCGGCAGCGCCACGCCTTCCGGGATCGGCATGACGCCGACGGAGGTCAGCAACGGTTTGACCGCCTGCGCCGCCCGCAGGCCGCCGGAGACACCGCCGTAGCTGAGGATGGCGGCCGGCTTGTATCGCCATTCCCTGAGCAGGTAGTCGACCGCGTTGACGATCGCGGGGGCGGCGAAATAATTGTATTCCGGCGCCACGAAGACGAATGCGTCGGCGGCGTCGATTGCCTTCGACCAGGCTTTCGTGTGGCTGTTTTCGTATTTGCCCAGTCTCGGATGATGCGGCTCGTCCAGCACCGGCAGGTTGAAGGCCGCGATGTCGGTGAGCACCGGCTCGAATTTGCCGTGCTCGCGCGCAAAGCTCTCCAGCCAATTTGCGAAAACCGGCCCGGCGCGGCCCGGCCGCGTGCTGCCGATGATGACGTTCAACTGGTGCTTCAAGGCAGGCTCCCGCCGGTTAGTGGCATCTGTGGTGCTGCCACCTAAGACACGCAGCCGGACACAGCAAGCAGGCACTTTCCGGTGCCCCGGTCACATTCCAGAGAGCGGATGCTTCGCCTTGTCGTCCGGTCACATGGACGCCTGCCTTGCCCGCCACTACATTGAGGTGTCAGCGGAGCAAGCCATGGACAGTCAGCCCGTTCCCTTCGTCCCGCCGGCGCCGAAGCCGCGCACAGCGCCGCCCTCGACGCTGGAGATGATCCGCATCGTCTACCGCAATCCGCTCGAACTGTGGGGCGAGCCGACCTATAACGAGCCCTGGATTTCGGTGACCGGCGTCGGCGGGCCGCTGGTCATCGCCAACGATCCCGGCCTCATCCGCCATGTGCTCGTCGATAACGCCAAGAACTACAAGATGGCGACGGTGCGTCAGAAGATATTGCGGCCAATCCTGCGCGACGGCCTGCTTACCGCCGAAGGCGAAGTGTGGCGGCGTTCGCGCAAGGCGATGGCGCCGGTGTTCACGCCGCGCCACATCTTCGGCTTCGCCGAGCCGATGCTGAAACGCACGCTCGAATTCGTCACCCGTTACGAGCAAGGTGGCACGTCGGATATCGCCCACGACATGACGCTGCTCACCTTCGATATCCTGGCCGAGACGCTGTTTTCGGGCGAGATATCGGGCGAGCCCGGTAGCTTCGCCAAGGAGATCGATCGCCTGTTCGAGACCATGGGCCGGGTCGATCCGCTCGACCTTTTGCGTGCGCCCGACTGGCTGCCGCGCCTGACCCGCATCCGCGGCCGCAGGACCATGGCCTACTTCCGCAAGATCGTTACCGACACGGTGCAGATGCGCGAGGCGCGGCTGAGGCGCGCTCCGGACACCGTGCCGCAGGATTTTCTCACGCTGCTGTTGAAGGCGGAGGGACCGGGCGGGCTGACCCGGGCCGAGGTCGAGGACAACATCATCACCTTCATCGGTGCCGGCCACGAGACTACGGCCAGGGCGCTCGGCTGGACGCTCTACTGCCTTGCCGAAGCGCCGTGGGAGCGCGAAAAGATCGAGCACGAGATCGATGCGGTGTTGGCGCGTGAGCCCGACCCGACGAAATGGCTCGACGCCATGCCGCTCACCCGCGCCGCCTTCGACGAGGCGCTCAGGCTCTATCCGCCGGCGCCGTCGATCAACCGCGAACCGATCGAGCCCGAAACCTGGAACGGCCTCTACATACCGCGACGTGCTGCGGTGCTGGTGATGCCGTGGGTCGTCCACCGCCATCGGAAATTGTGGGACCGGCCGGACGCTTTCATGCCGGAACGCTTCCATCCGGGAAACCGCGAAAAGATCGATCGTTTCCAGTATTTGCCGTTCGGCGCCGGCCCCCGCGTCTGCATCGGCGCCAGCTTCGCCATGCAGGAGGCAATCATCGCGTTGGCGATCATGCTGTCGCGCTACCGTTTCGACGCCACCGCGGAAACCCGCCCCTGGCCGGTGCAGAAGCTGACGACGCAGCCGCAAGGCGGCCTGCCGATGCAGGTCACCCGGCGCGCCTCGTAGGCAACCGGACGTCCGTTCGTATTATGCGGCGGACTTGCGTTGGAACTGGCCGGCGGCGCGGTAGCGCCAGAGATAGCTGGGCAGGATGGTTCCGATCGACCGTGGCTGGATCCCGAGGCCGGCGAGCGTCCGGTTGTCCTTGACGGCGGCTTCCGACACGACATTGTGCTGGCGCAACAGCAGGACCTGGTCCTTGGTCAACAACGGATTGGGCAACAGCCCGAGAATTGATGCCTGAAGGTTCGCCAGCCACCATGGCACGGGCAGCAAAAACCGCTTGCGTTCGATGATGATAAGCAGTTGTTGCATGCATTCCTTGAAGGTAAGCACTTGCGGCCCGCCGAGTTCATATATCCGGCCGCCCTGGACCTTGCCGTCGACCGAATGCGCCACCGCTTCGGCGACGTCGCCGACATAGACCGGCTGGAATTTCGTCTGCCCGCCGCCGATCAGCGGCAGCACCGGGGAAAAGCGGGCCATGTTGGCAAAGCGGTTGAAGAAACCGTCCTCTGGCCCGAAATTGATCGATGGCCGCAAGATCACGGCGTCTTGGACCGTCTCCAGAACGGCCTTTTCGCCGAGCGCCTTGGTACGCGCGTAGTCCGATTGCGCGTGGAGATCCGCTCCCAGAGCCGAGATGTGGGTGAGGCCGGCGCCGACGGCGCGCGCCGCTTCAGCGACAGCCCGCGCGCCGAACTCGTGGACGGCAGTGAATTTCTGCCGGCCGGCCTCATGCGCGATCGCCACCAGATTGACGACATGGTCCGCGCCTTGCACGGCGCGGTCGACCGACCAGCGCACCCGGACATTGGCTTGCACCGGCTGGATCTGCCCGACATTGCCGAGCGGCTGCAGGTGGCCGGCGAGATCGGGCCGGCGGCAGGCGACCCGGATGCGGTAGCCGCGCTTGGCCAGCGCCCGCACGACATGACGACCGACAAAGCCGGAGCCGCCGAACACGACCACGAGCTTTGGGGTCTGCAGGATTTCGGTCATGGCTGGCTCCGGCGGCTATCCAGATGGCTTGGTTGAAGCCGTTTCATAGTCGGTTTCGCGCCAAAGGCAAAGGGCGACCATCGGTCGCCCGGCATTGTTGAAGCATGATTTCCAGTATCCGTTGGAAACGGCAGAAAACCCGCCGACGCCGGGCTTTAGGGTAACTCCATTCGGGACAGGAACCTTTGTTCCGGCCGGCGATTTTAGGATGTATGGTTTGATTCCGAATGGAGGATATTGCCGATGACGACAAAACGCGTTGCGATCTTCGCTCTGGCTTTCGCAACAGGCTGCAGCATTGGTGCCTCGGCATTCGCGGCAAACCGGCATCACCACCAAGCTCAACCCGAACGCTACGTTCCGGCCAACGGCAACATCATCGACATTCTGTTCGGTGGCCCGCGCTACTATGACAACCACCTGTTCACGACGGCCGCCGAACCCTGCTCCTACAACAGGGTAGGGCCGGACGCGAATGCGGCGAACGTCATCAACGATCATTATTGCGGGAAGTAGGCTCGCGCTGCCGGATCGGCAGGCGTTCTCAGCCGCTCATCGGACAAACGAATTTCTTCAGGACGAATAGCGGGCGGCGAATTCGGAAATGCGCTGCACCACGGCTTTCGGCGCGCTTATGCCGCGCGCCGCCGCCTTCTCCGCGGCCTCGGCCCGGGCACGCCCCGGCACATGCACGCCATAGCGCCGCCGCAGCCGGTCGAGTTGATCCTTCATCCGCTTTTCGAAGTCCGGATCGAGCAGCTTGGGCTCGACGGCAAGCACGAACAGGCCGGTCCCCGGACTGTCCGGCCCGCCGCTGAACCATGGCGCATCGAGCGACCAGTTGGCGCCCGACAGGCCCGCAGCCAGCACCTCGACCATCAGCGCGATGTTGGCGCCGCGCTGGCCGCCGAAGGCAAGCATGGCGCCCTTCATTGCAGCTGCCGGGTCCGTGGTCGGATTGCCGCTCGCATCCAGTGCCCAGCCTTCGGGTATCTTCTTGCCGTCCTCGGCCGCCTTGCGGATGTTGACGAAGGCGGTGGCGCTCGACGATTGGTCGATGACCAGCGCCGCCCCGTCCGCGGCGGGTGCCGCAAAGGACATCGGGTTGGTGCAGTAGACCGGCTTGACCGAGCCCGAGCCGGCAAGCACGGCCGGGCCGTTGGTGGCGGCGAACGACACCAATCCCTGCGCGGCCAGCCTTCCGGTGAAATAGCCGAGCGCGCCGCACGTATAGGCATTCTTCTGCGAAAAAATCGCGACGCCGAACAGCCGCGCCGCGTTGGCGAGTTCATCGATCGTGCGGTCGAAACCGGTATGCGCCAGTCCGCCGCGCGCATCGGAGAGATAGACCGCGAGCGCCGGCCTGGTGATCACCGGATCGGCGTTGCCGTCGATGCGGCCGGCTTCCAGCGCTTCGAGATAATCGATGAAGTGCGACAGCCCAACGGTCGACAGTCCTTCCGCCTCGGCCGCGACGATCGAGGCAGCCAGCGACTGCGCCGCCTCTTCGTTGGCGCCAGCGCCAAGTGCGGCCATCCGGCACAGCCCTGTCGCCTGGTCGAGACTGAGTTGCATTGTGATTGCCATGGATATCTGAGGGAATGGGTGAATGGTGAATAGTGAATGGTGAGTGGGACTTAGCCGGTAACACTACGGGCTACTCACTACTGACTATTCACCATTCACTATTCACCTAACCAACCTTGTTCGGAATCCGCGCCTCGATCTTGCCCAGGGTGAAGACGAGGATGCCGGTGATCGCCATATAGATCAACGCCAGGAGCAGCAAGGGTTCATAGGTGAGGTAGGTATCCTGACGCACCTTTGAAGAGACGGCGAATATGTCGATCACGCTGATGGTCGCCACCAGCGGCGTCGATTTCAGCTGCAGCACGGTTTCGCCCGTCAGTGTCGGCAGCGCGCGGTAGAAGGCCTGCGGCAGCCAGATTCGCTGGAAAATCCTCCAGCGGCTCATGCCGAAGGCGCGGGCGGCTTCCAATTGGCCTTTCGGCACGCCGGCGAAAGCGCCTCGCATCACCTCGCCCTCATAACCGGCGAAGGACAGCGTCAGCCCGAGGACGCCATAGGGCCATGCCTGCCTCAGATAGGGCCACATCCAAGACTCGCGAATCCATGGATATTGTGGAAACAGCGAGCCCAGCCCGTAATAGAGCAACCAGAGCTGCAGCAGCAGCGGCGTCCCTCTGATGACGGTGCAGAAGACCTTGGCGGGTGCCGCGAACCAGAACGAGCCCGCAGCCTGCGCCAGCCCGAGCGGCACGGCGAGCAGGAAACCCAGCGTGCAAGTGACGGCAAGAATCCACAGCGCGCGCCAGATGCCGAGCAGTCCTATCCCGTAATATTTAGGCAGCCAGTCCCAGCGCATGAAGACGGCCGCCGCCAAAACCAGCCCCAGCGCGATCAGGATCAGCACGATACGATGCGGCTTCAGCCACAGCGAAGCGCGTGCGGCTATCTCGACGGCCGCTTCGCCAGTCATCACCGGGCCAGCCATCAACGGGCCTCCTTGAGCGACGGCATGCCGCGGCGGGCCCAGCTCTCGATGCGGCCGATGATCAGGTTGGAAACCAGCGTCAACAGAAGGTAGATCGCGCCGGCGGCGACAAAGAATGTCAGATAGGCTTTGGTGACGCCGGCCGCCTGCCGTGTCGCCAATGTCAGCTCGAAAAAGCCGACGACCGCCAGCAGGGCGGTGTCCTTGGTGGCGATCAGCCAGAGATTGGCAAGGCCGGGTATGGCGAACGGCAGCATCGCCGGCAGCGTGATGCGCCGCAGCAGCAGGCCGGGAGACATGCCATAGGCGCGCGCGGCTTCGATCTGGCCCTGCGGAATGGCAAGGATCGCGCCGCGGATCACCTCGGTCGAATAGGCGCCCTGGACGAAGCCGAGCACGGCAATGCCGGCCGCCAGCCCGCTAATGTCCATGCGCTGATAGCCCATTGCCGTCAGCATCTGATTGATCAGGTCGGTGCCGGCGTAATAGAGCAGAAGGATCAGCACCAGCTCCGGCACGGCGCGCACGACGGTCGTATAGACTGCCAGGAGATCGCGCACCACCGGACCACCATACAGCTTGCCGGAGGCGCCGCCGATGCCGATCAAAAGGCCGAGACCGGTGGCGCCGACCGCGATCTCGATCGTATGGAGCAGCCCGACGATGAGCGTTCCACCCCAGCCCGGCGGCACGGGCGAGAGAAGCGCGATGGCAGAGGCGGCCCAAGCCGGAACAAATGCGTCGATCAGCGTCGCCCTCGAATTGCTGGCGCTAAAACCGCCGGCGATCTCCGCCCGCGGAAGCTCGCGTCGATGGATTTCGACGAACCACGCGGCTCTATCGGGGCCGCGTGGTTAATCGCTCATGGATGAGGCAGTCAGTTCGACTGCGTGTCGGCACCGTAAATGTCGAAGTCGAAGTACTTCTTCGAAATCTCGTCATATTTGCCGTTGGCGCGGATGGCCTTGATGCCGGCGTTGATCTTTTCCTTCAACTCGGAGTCTTCCTTGCGGACGCCGGCGCCGACGCCGGGCCCGAGAATGGCCAGATCCGGCGCGACCATGCCCTTCAGATCGCAGCATTGCTTGCCCTGGTCCGATTTTAGGAAGGCGTCGAGGGCAATGGAATCGGCCTGCACCGCGTCGACCCGGCCGGCGGCAAGATCCTGGTTGGCCTCGTCCTGGGTCTGGTATTCCTTGATTTCCGCCGCGTCGGCGAAGTGCTTCTTGGCGTAGTCGGCGTGTACGGTCGAGACTTGGACGCCGATGATCTTGCCCTTGAGGTCCTCCGGTGTTGAGCCGAACTTCTGGTCCTTCGGCCCGATGATCGCAGTCGGGGTGTTGTAATATTTGTCCGAGAAGGCGATCGTCTTCTCGCGCTCGGCGGTGATCGACATCGAGGCGGCGATAAGATCGATCTTCTTGGTCGTCAGCGCCGGAATGATGCCGTCCCAGGCGACGGGGGTGATGACGCAGTCGAGCTTCTCCTCGGCGCAGACGGCATCGATGAATTCGATCTCCCAGCCGACCCATTTGCCGGAAGCGTCCGGCGAGGCGAAGGGCGGATAGGGTTCGGCGGCGACGCCGATCTTGACCGGATCGGCCTTGGCCACGCCCATCGCGGCAACGCCGAGCAGCAGCGCTGCGGCAAAGGTCTTGAGAATAATCTTCATCGTCATGACTCCCAGTTTTGTTGTTGTTCCCGGTTTTCGTCCGCCCACAGTTTAACTGATGTTGCGGATGAACTGCTTCAGCCTTTCGGATTTCGGCGCGCCGAAGATCTGTTCCGGCGGCCCTTCTTCCTCGACCAGCCCGTTGTGGAGGTAGACGACATGCGTCGCGACCTCGCGGGCAAACTTCATCTCATGGGTGACCAGCACCATAGTGCGGCCTTCGCGCGCCAGGTCGCCGATCACCTTCAGCACCTCGCCGACCAGCTCCGGATCGAGCGCCGAGGTCGGCTCGTCGAACAGCATGACGCGCGGGTTGATGGCCAACGCCCTGGCAATCGCGGCGCGCTGCTGTTGGCCGCCCGACAGATAGGCGGGATAGACGTCGCGTTTTTCGGCCAGGCCGACGCGGGCGAGCAATTTTTCCGCCTCGCCGATCGCCACATCGCGCTTGACGCCGAGCACATGCACGGGAACCTCGATGACGTTCTCGATCAACGTCATGTGGCTCCACAGATTGAAGTTCTGGAAGACCATGCCGAGCTTGGAGCGGATGCGTTCGATCTGCTTGCGGTCGGCGGGCACGGTGTGGCCGTAGCTGTCGGCCTTCAGCTTTATCTCTTCGCCATTGACCCGGATGATGCCGCTGGTCGGGTTCTCCAGGCAGTTGATGCAGCGCAGCAGCGTCGATTTGCCCGAGCCGCTGCCGCCGATGATGGCGATCACCTCGCCATCGCGCGCCGACAGCGAAACGCCCTTCAATACATGCAGCTTGCCGAAATTCTTGTGCAGGTTCTCGACGTGGATGGCTTCGGCAGCGCCGTTCTGCGCCGTATGCTTCAGGGCGGTGGCCGGCGCTGTCATCGTCGCGGCGCCCCGCGGAGCAGCCGAGGCAGTCCTTGCTGGAATTTTTTACCCATTACCCGTCACTGGACAGCGTTCCGATTCTCAAGATGGACCGTTCCGCTTGCCTCCGTCAACCGCAGTTTTTGGACCATTGATCACGGCCTGCCGAGTGGCTATTGGCAGGAGGGGCGCGTTTCAGGAGAACTTAGTGGGCAAAGCATACGGGTCGCAGTCGATGGCCGGGCCGCTGCAGCGCGTGCTGATGCGCTCCGCCGCCAGCGCCATGCGTCGGGCCGAAGCGCTGGAGTGGCACTATGGCCCCGGCTTCGATCCACAAAAAGCGGCAACCCAGCATGATGCACTGGCCAGGCTGATTTCTGTCTCAGGTGCCGAAATCGAATGGCTGAGCGACGCCGATGACGGGCTTGCCGATTCGGTCTTTACCCACGATCCGTCGCTGATGACCGACCATGGCGCGGTCATCCTTGCCATGGGCAAGGCGCTGCGCCGGCGAGAGCCCGGCCTGCACGAGGCAGCCTACGGGCGCATGGGCATCCCCACCCTCGGCCGTATCGAGGCTCCCGGCCAGGTCGAGGGCGGCGACTGCGTGTGGGTGGATGCAAACACGCTGGCCGTCGGCCGCGGCGTGCGCACCAATCAGCACGGCATCCAGCAGCTCTCCAACCTGCTTTCACCCAAGGGCATCCAGGTCTATGGCTTCGACCTGCCGCTCTGGCAGGGCGAGGAGGCCTGCCTGCATCTGATGTCGGTGATCAGCCCGCTCGCAGACGATCTGGCGCTGGTGTATGCGCCCCTCCTGCCGGTCGCCTTCCACCAGATGCTGCGCGAACGCGGCATTCGGCTGGTCGAGGGCGACGCCGACGAATTCTTCGCCTCGAATGGGCTCAGCCTGAACGTGCTGCCGACCGCGCCGCGCCAGGTTATCGCCGTTGCCGGTTTTCCGAAGACGGCGGCTGCCATGCAAGCCGCCGGCTGTACGGTCTCGACATTCGAGGCCGATGCGCTGTGCATTGCCTGCGAGGGCGGCCCTACCTGCCTCACGCGCCCGGTGCTAAGACAATGACGACCATCGGCGAAGCGCTCATCACCTTGCTCGAAGCGCACGGCGTCGACACCGTCTTCGGCATTCCCGGCGTACACACGGTCGAGCTCTACCGCGGGCTGGCGCGATCGAAGATCCGTCACGTCACGCCGCGCCACGAGCAGGGCGCCGGCTTCATGGCCGACGGCTATGCGCGCGCCAGCGGCAGGCCGGGTATCGTCTTCGTCATCACCGGGCCGGGGCTGACCAACACCATCACCGCAATGGGTCAGGCGCGCGCCGATTCGGTGCCGATGCTGGTAATCTCGGGCGTCAACGCCACACCGACGCTGGGCAAAGGCCTTGGCCATCTGCATGAACTGCCGGACCAGCGCGGCATGATGGAGAAGGTGGCGCTGTTTTCGCACCGTGTCACCGAGGCCGGCGAACTGCCCGGCGTGCTAGCCCGCGCCTTTGCGCTGTTCTCATCCTCGCGTCCGGGTCCGGTGCATATTGAGATCCCGACCGATGTCATGACCATGCCGGCCAACGGCATCGTGCCGCTGCTGCGGAATTCAGCGCCGCCCGGGCCGGATGTGGCGGCGATTGCCGAGGCGGCAAGGCTATGCGCGTCTGCCCGCCGGCCGCTTATCCTGGCCGGTGGCGGCGCCAAAGCGGCCGAAGCGCCGTTGCAGCGCCTTGCCGAGAGGTTGGGAGCGCCGGTCGTTCAGACCGCCAATGCGCGCGGCCTGCTCTATCGCCATCCGCTTGGCGTGCCGGCCAGCCCCAGCCTGAAGGCGGTGCGTGCGCTGATCGCCGATGCCGACCTGGTCATTGCGGCCGGCACCGAATTCGGTCCGACCGACTATGATGGCTATGGCGACGGCGGTTTTGTCCTGCCCGCCAACCTGATCCGCATCGACATCGGCGCCGACCAGCTTGCCCGCCGGCCTGCGCGGATTTCGATCCAGGCCGATTGCGGAGCGGCGCTCAAGGCGCTGCTTGCCGAAATCGGCACGCACGAGACGCCATTGGATGATGGTTCAGCCCGCGCCGCCGCGACGCGGCAGGCGGCCTTTGCCGAGATTGGCCCGGCCATGCAGGCGCAACTGCGCGCCGTCGAGACGATCCGCGATGCGCTGCCTGGCGCGATCATCGTCGGCGATTCGACCCAGCCGGTCTACGCCGCCAACCTCTATTACGATCACGACCGGCCGGGCGGCTGGTTCAACGCGGCCACCGGCTTCGGCGCGCTCGGCTATGGCCCGCCGGCGGCGATCGGTGCCGTCCTTGCCAGGCCTGAGGCGCCGGTCGTTTGCCTCACCGGCGACGGCGGCTTCCAGTTCACCCTGCCGGAACTGGGCGCCGCGCTCGACGCTGCGGCGCCGGTGATCTTCACAGTCTGGAACAATCGTGGCTACCGCGAGATCGAAACCTCGATGCTCGACGTCGGCGTCGAGCCGGTCGGCGTCTCCCCGGCACCGCCGGATTTCTGCAAATTGGCCGAAGCCTACGGCATTGCCGCCGAGCGGATTTCCGGCACCGGCGGCTTGGCGGACGCGCTTGGGCGCGCGCGGGCGACTGGACGACCTTACGTCATCGAGATTTCGGTTGAGTGATCGCGCGAAAGGCGCGACCTTCCGCATCGGCGGCGCGCAATGACGGAGCGGTCGAATATGACGGAAACACTGGACGGCAGACATATCGTGGTGACCGGCGGCACCGGTGCCCTTGGCGGCGCGGTCGTAGGAAAACTGCTGGAGCAGGGCGCGATCTGCCATGTGCCCAATGCCCACGCTGCCGTGCCTGCGCATTTTCCCTTTCCGGCGCATGACCGCGTCAGGCTGGCGCACAATGTCGACCTTGCCGACCCTGCCAAGGTCGACGCCTTCTATGCCAGCGTTCCAGATTTATGGGCATCGGTGCATCTTGCCGGCGGCTTCACCGCGGCGCCGGTCGAGAAGATCGAACCCGCCTCCTTCGCCGAGATGATGGACACCAATGCCCGCACCACCTTTCTGTGCTGCCGCGCGGCGATACGCTCGATGCTGGGATCTTCCGTGCCGGGCCGCATCGTCAATGTCACCGCGCGAGCCGGGCTCGATCCGCGGCGCGGCTCCGGCAAGGTGGCCTACGCCGCCGCCAAGGCGGCAGTCGCCGCGATGACCGTGGCGATAGCCGAAGAGCTGAAGGGCAACGGCATCCTGGTCAACGCCGTGGCGCCTTCGACGCTCGACACGCCGGCCAACCGGGCTGACATGCCGAACGCAGATTTCAGTAGATGGGTCAGCCTTGAAGCGGCGGCCGAGGCCATTGCCTACCTTGCCTCGCCGGCCAACATGGCGATCAGCGGCACGCTGGTGCCACTCTACGGCCGGGCCTGAGCCTGCGATCCGTCGCAAGCAAAGGTCACAAGCAAAAGCCCCGCCGGATCGTTCCGGCGAGGCTTTTTGTTTCGTTTATAACCCGCGCGAGGCGCGGTGTTGGCTTAGCTGCCCTGCTTCTTCAGCGCGGCACCCAAAATATCGCCCAGCGAAGCGCCGGAATCGGTTGAGCCGTACTGAGCGACCGCTTCCTTCTCTTCGGCGATTTCCAGCGCCTTGATCGAGACCTGCAGCTTGCGGGTCTTCTTGTCGAAGGCGATGACGCGGGCGTCGACTTTCTGGCCGACGGTGAAGCGCTCGGGGCGCTGCTCGTCGCGGTCACGGCTGAGGTCGGAGCGCTTGATGAAGGTCTCGATGCCGCTGTCGACCAGCCGCACTTCCAGACCGCCATCCTTCACGCCGATAACCTCGCAGGTGACGACTGCGTTCTTGCGCAGTTCGCCTGACGTCGCTGCTTCGCCGACCGTGTCCTTGGCCAGCTGCTTGATGCCGAGCGAGATGCGCTCCTTGTCGATGTCGACGTCGAGCACCTGCGCCTTGACCATGTCACCGCGATTGTACTCCTCGATCACCTGCTCGCCCGGACGGGTCCAGTCGAGGTCGGAAAGGTGGACCATGCCGTCGACGTCGCCTTCGAGGCCGATGAACAGGCCGAACTCGGTCTTGTTCTTGACCTCGCCTTCGACCTGGCTGCCGACCGGATGGCTGCGCGCGAAGGCCTCCCACGGGTTCTCCAGCGTCTGCTTGAGGCCGAGCGAGATACGGCGCTTGGCCGGATCGACTTCGAGCACCACCACGTCGACTTCCTGCGTCGTCGACAGGATCTTGCCGGGATGCACGTTCTTCTTGGTCCACGACATTTCCGAAACGTGGATGAGGCCTTCGATGCCCGGCTCCAGCTCGACGAATGCGCCGTAGTCGGTGATGTTGGTGACGGTACCCTTGATCTTCTTGCCGATCGGGAACTTGGTGCCGATCTCGGACCACGGATCGCTCTCGAGCTGCTTCATGCCGAGCGAGATGCGGTGGGTTTCCTGGTTGATGCGGATGATCTGCACCTTGACCGTCTGGCCGATGTTGAGGATTTCGGTCGGATGATTGACGCGGCGCCAGGCCATGTCGGTGACGTGCAGCAGGCCATCGATGCCGCCGAGGTCGACGAACGCACCATAGTCGGTGATGTTCTTGACGACGCCTTCGACTACTTGGCCTTCTTCGAGGTTCTGCACGATTTCCGAACGCTGTTCGGCGCGGCTTTCCTCGAGCACGGTGCGGCGCGACACCACGATGTTGCCGCGGCGGCGATCCATCTTGAGGATCTCGAAGGGCTGCGGGTTGTGCATCAGCGGCGAGACGTCGCGGATCGGGCGGATGTCAACCTGGCTGCGCGGCAGGAAGGCCACAGCGCCGTCGAGGTCGACGGTGAAGCCGCCCTTGACCTGGTTGAAGATGACGCCTTCGACGCGTTCGCCCTTGGTGAACTTCTCTTCGAGACGGACCCAGCTCTCTTCGCGGCGGGCCTTCTCACGCGACAGCATGGCTTCGCCAAGCGCATTTTCGATACGCTCGACATAGACCTCGACCGTGTCGCCGACCTTGAGCGTCGTGTCCTTGCCCTTGACGCCGAATTCCTTCAGCGGCACGCGGCCTTCGACCTTGAGGCCGACGTCGATGATGGCCATGTCCTTCTCAATGGCGGTGATGATGCCCTTGACGACCTGGCCTTCGCCGGAATGGCCGGCGGAAAATGATTCTTCGAGCAGGCTCGCGAAATCATCGCGAGTGGGATTTGCAACTGACATAGTTTCTCCTGGAATGCCCCGCAATCTGTCGCGGGGCGGGCGCCGTGGGTTAGCGTTGCGTTGGCCTGCCGGCGTTCCGGGCAAAAAGCCCTTGGCCGCCCTTGAGCGGCAATTCCGGCGCATGAAGAATGCTGGCAGGCTGGTTCATACCCGATATGGGAAGTCTTTTTGTCGCCGGCAATCGGCGGCGGCAGGAAAACCCGGCTCAGGCTTCGTTTCTCTTGGCCAGGACATCGTCGATGATCGCCTGAGCTGCCAGAAACGCGGCCTCTATAGCCATTTCCGACGTGTCGAGCAAGTGCGCATCGGCCGCCGGCTTCAAGGGCGAGTCCATGCGGCCCATGTCGCGCTCGTCGCGGCGCACGATATCGGCAAGGATTTCATCGAAATTGGCAGTGCCGCCGATGCTCTCGATTTCATCCAGCCGCCGCTTTGCCCGCACCTCGGCACTGGCCGTGACATAGAGTTTTACGTCGGCATCGGGACAGACGACGGTGCCGATGTCGCGGCCGTCGAGCACCGCGCCAGGCGGTGTTCTTGCGAAGTCACGCTGTTTCTCGACCAGGATGCGCCGCACCGACGGGATCACTGCCACTTTCGAAGCCGCCTCGCCAACGGCGTGTGCCGAAAGCACTGCGCGGTCGAGCTTTGCCAGATCGACCTGCCGGGCCGCGGTTTCGGCGGCCGAAACATTGTCGAGCGGCAGGCCGAGCCGGAGCAGCGAATGCGCCACCGCGCGATAGGTAAGGCCGGTGTCGAGCAGGTTCAGCCGGTAGTGATCGGCCAGCCGCCGGGCAAGGGTGCCCTTTCCGGCGCCGGCAGGGCCGTCGATGGCTATGGTGAAGGTCGGGATCATGGACGACAACAAGCCGAGAACCGGCCTCATTGCAATATGGCACTATGCGGTTTGAACCCATCAACGCGAAATGGGCCGCGCAAATGCCCTAAGCAGATAGAATACCCATCCCAGCACATGGCTGAAAAAATATACGCTAAGGATCGCATAGCCACCAACTACGATAAATATCGCATTTGAGGGTATGTCGGCTTTGATTAAGTCAAGCACCCAGCCGAAATGCAGGCCGTATGCGCAACCTATCGGTCCACATGAGGACCCTATGCTTGGGATGGTAAGCCCGACCCAAGATGCCCCGATCAAACCGAAGCACACGAGTGAATAGTTCCGTCCATTGATCATCTTGGCGACGGACATCGCCTTTGCGATGGTCAAAACGACACCTGCTACTATCGCCAGTAAAATCGAGGCAAGAATATTCATGGCTCTCCCCAATGCTCGCTTGAGCTTGAAGCGCCAGCCTTAAAGAACAATTGAGTTGATAACCAAATTTGGCGACAATCTGGAGTTTTAGGAAATCTCCGCGCCCAGCCCCTTCATCAGTCCCATGAATTCCGGAAAGCTCGTTGCGATCATCGCCTGATCGTCGATGGTCACCGGTTTTTCCGTTGCCAGCCCCATCACCAGAAAGCTCATGGCGATGCGGTGATCGAGATGGGTCTGGACGATGGTGCCCTGTCCGTTGGGATGCTGGCCGAGGCCCTTGCCGCCGGGTTTTCCGCGCACGACAAGCGAGGCCTCGCCTTCGCTGCAGTCCACGCCGTTGAGCTTCAGCCCTTCGGCCACTGCCGACAGCCGGTCGGATTCCTTCACGCGCAGCTCTTCCAGCCCGAGCATCAGCGTTTCGCCCTCGGCGAAGCTGGCCGCCACGGCAAGCACCGGATACTCGTCGATCATCGTCGGCGCCCGTTCCGGCGGTACGGTGACGCCTTTCAGCTCGGAGTAACGCACACGCAGATCGGCAACATCCTCGCCGCCTTCGTTGCGCGGATCGATTATGTCGATGCGCGCGCCCATTTCCTGCAGCGTCAACAGAAGTCCAGTGCGGGTCGGGTTCATCAGCACGTTTTCGATGGTAATGTCCGAGCCCGGCACGATCAGCGCCGCCACCAGCGGAAAGCCGGCCGAGGAGGGGTCGCCCGGCACCGCGATCGTCTGTCCCGTGAGCTTGCCCTGGCCTTCGATGAAAATATGGCGCACGCCGCGCTCGTCGGTCTCGACCGACAGATTGGCGCCGAACCCCTTGAGCATCTTTTCGGTGTGGTCGCGCGTCATAACCGGCTCGATGACGGTGGTGATGCCCGGCGTGTTCAGCCCAGCCAGCAGCACCGCCGACTTGACCTGCGCCGATGCCATCGGCACGCGGTAGGTGATCGGCGCGGCGTGCTTGGGCCCGTGCAGCGCGATCGGCATGCGGTCGCCGGGCGTCGCCTTCAGCACCTGCACGCCCATCTGGCGGAGCGGTTCGAGCACCCGGCCCATCGGCCGGCCCGACAGCGAGGCGTCGCCGATGAAGGTGGTTTCCATGTCATAGGTGCCGACCAGGCCCATGGTGAGGCGTGAGCCCGTGCCGGCATTGCCGAAATCGAGCGGGCCTACCGGCTGCAGCAGCGCGCCGTTGCCGGTACCGCGGATCACCCACTCAGCGCCATGCTTCTCGATATGGGCGCCCATGGCCTTCATGGCAGCGCCCGTACGCATCACGTCCTCGCCTTCCAGCAGCCCGGTGATGCGGGTTTCGCCGGAGGCCAGGCCACCGAACATGAACGAGCGGTGCGAGATCGACTTGTCGCCCGGCACCCGTGCCGCGCCTGAAAGGCCAGATGATTTGCGGGCGGTGGCCTGCTTCGGGGCGGCAGTGTGCGACATGGTTCTTTCCTGGAAACGCCGGCGGCCGGCCATTTTCTGCTGGTTTGCGGGGTCTCCTATCATGGCGTACCGAAATGGTCATCCCCTTGGTATGAAGGCCTTCGAATTCAAGCTTTTTGGGACGCCGGCTTTTCGCTTTGACAGCGCCGTAAACTCTGGTTAAGGGGACCAAACTTTCATCGACGAGGCTTGCTGTGGCAAAACCCGAACTTGGCACCAAACGCATCGACCCGGAGACGGGTCGAAAATTCTATGACTTGAACAAGGACCCAATCGTCTCGCCTTATACGGGCAAGAGCTATCCGCGCTCCTATTTCGAGGAAGGCAAGATCGCCGCCCTCGAGGAGGAAGAGGAAGTTGCCGAGAAGGAAGTGGACGCCGAGGAGGAAGAGGGCGTCGAGGTTGTCTCGCTCGAAGAGGCGGACGAGGACGCGAAGGCCGACGAGCTTCCCGATCTCGGCGATGACGAAGACGACGTTGACCTTGGCGATGACGAGGATGACACGTTCCTCGCCGACGAGGAGGAAGAAGACGACGACGTTGCCGACATGATCGGCGTCGGCGAAGACGACGACGAAGTCTGAGCGAACCGCATTCGCCGGCTTTCGCGGCGCTGCCTAGAAAAAGCGGTTCTTGAAGGCTTGATATTGACTGAAGGCGGGGTTAGAAGCCGCCTTCACTAACGGCGCGGTCTAGAACCCGCGCCGGATCTCTTCGCCGGAAACGGCGCCGGTGAACTGCCGGAGTGGGGCCATAGCTCAGTTGGGAGAGCGCTTGAATGGCATTCAAGAGGTCGTCGGTTCGATTCCGATTGGCTCCACCAGTTCTCTCCGCGAAAATCAGCAGAACGGCCGCCCGCCCGTCCGGGCTGGCCGCCGCTTATCGCAGAACCTAGCTGAGACTAGTTAATCGGCCGCCCGGCTTGGGCTCGCCGATCCATTCAGAAGTAATGGGCCCGTGCCCGGTCAGTGCATGTTTCTGGCTGTGGTTTGAACCGCGAGCACCGGTCTGGACCAGGCAGCGGGCTGAAATGACGGCTGAGCAAAACTCCGTTACTTGTTGCAGTTCTGCATATCCGACGTCATGGCGCCGCTGGGGGTATTGTTGTCGGTATCGCTGCTCGCCGTATCCTTACAGCGGTCCTCCATACCGTTTGTCTGCGGCGTGGTAGCGTTCGTTGCGTTCGGATCGATCGTGTTCGGGGTAGTTGCGCTGCCGGTCCCGGTGTTGCCGCCGGAAGTGCCTGTGTTGACGCCGGTATTGGGGTCATTACCGGTCCCGGAGCCCATGGATTGTGCCATGGCAGATGTGGCCAGGCCGATAGCAAGTAGGGATGCAGAGAGAATTTTCATCATCTTAGTGTCTCCATCGAGTTGCATCGCTGGATCGCGATCTATACCAACGAGAGTTTTTTCGAGATGTTCCGTTGGGCAGAAATATTGATCGATACAATCATTATGAATCTTTGTTGCTCGTCGTTTCGTGAATGCGGCTGCGAAATTCCTGCCGCATAGCGGCAATTTCGTCTGGAACCAAATCGAGCATGCCGCGTTCTTGCGCTTGCGGGGAGTTGTGTCGGCCGCAGGGGACAGTTTCACCAGGACATTCAAGAAATCCGTGAGCTGGGAGGGGCGCTGTGAGCGTGCTTGCATCCACAAGGCAGTTGGACCACCGTCAAGTACTGAACGCGCTGAAGGCTTTTCGGAGCGGTGATTTCTCCGTTCGTATCGACAATGTCTACGCCGGCCTTGATTCCGAGATCGCCGACACCTTCAACGAAATCGTCGAACTCAACGATCAGGTCACGCGCGAGTTCGAACGCCTCAGCAAGGTCGTCGGCAAGGATGGCCGGATCGGCGAACGCGGCCGTGTCCGCAACGCCACCGGCAGCTGGGAATCGAGCGTCCGTTCTGTCAACGATCTGATCGAGGACATGGTTCAGCCGACGGCCGAAGTGGCGCGCGTCATCGGCGCGGTCGCCAAAGGCGACCTGTCGCAGACGATGATGGTCGAAATCGACGGCCGGCAGCTGCGCGGCGAGTTTCTGCGCATCGGCAAGATCGTCAACACCATGGTCGGGCAACTGGCCTCCTTCGCCTCGGAAGTGACGCGCGTGGCGCGCGAGGTCGGCACCGAAGGCAAGCTCGGCGGCCAGGCCCGCGTGAAAGGTGTGGCCGGGACCTGGAAGGACCTGACCGACAACGTCAACGCGATGGCGACGAACCTGACCGGGCAGGTGCGCAACATCGCCGAGGTGACGACCGCCGTCGCTTCCGGCGACCTGTCGAAGAAGATTACCGTCGACGTGAAAGGCGAAATCCTCGAACTCAAGAACACCATCAACACGATGGTCGACCAGCTCAATTCCTTCGCCTCGGAAGTGACGCGCGTCGCGCGCGAAGTCGGTACAGAAGGCAAGCTCGGCGGCCAGGCGCGCGTCGAAGGTGTCGGCGGCACATGGAAGGACCTGACCGACAACGTCAACCTGATGGCCGAGAACCTGACCGGCCAGGTGCGCAATATAGCCGAGGTGACGACGGCTGTGGCGCTGGGCGACCTGTCGAAGAAGATCACCGTCGACGTCAAGGGCGAGATCCTCGAGCTGAAATCGACTATCAACACCATGGTCGACCAGCTGAATTCATTTGCCGGCGAGGTGACGCGCGTCGCCCGCGAGGTCGGCACCGAGGGCAAGCTCGGCGGCCAGGCGCAGGTGCGCGGCGTCGCCGGCACCTGGAAGGACCTGACCGACAACGTCAATTCGATGGCCGAGAACCTGACCGGCCAAGTGCGCAACATCGCCGAGGTGACGACTGCGGTCGCTTCGGGCGACCTGTCGAAGAAGATCACTGTCGCCGTGCAGGGCGAAATCCTCGAGCTCAAGGACACCATCAACACGATGGTCGACCAGCTCAATTCCTTCGCCTCCGAAGTGACGCGCGTCGCCCGCGAGGTCGGCACCGAGGGCAAGCTCGGCGGCCAGGCCGAGGTGAAAGGGGTCGGCGGCACCTGGAAGGACCTGACCGACAACGTCAATCTGATGGCCGCCAACCTGACCGGCCAGGTCCGCAACATCGCCGAGGTGACGACCGCCGTCGCCCGCGGCGACCTGTCGAAAAAGATCACCGTCGACGTCAAGGGCGAAATCCTGGAGCTCAAGGATACCGTCAACACGATGGTCGACCAGCTCAATTCCTTCGCCTCCGAAGTGACGCGTGTGGCGCGCGAAGTGGGGTCGGAAGGCAAGCTCGGCGGCCAGGCGCATGTCGAGGGTGTCGGCGGCACCTGGAAGGACCTGACCGACAACGTCAACGCCATGGCCGGCAATCTGACCGTGCAATTGCGCGACGTCTCCAAGGTGGCGACGGCAATTGCGACCGGCGACCTGACCCAGAAGATCACCGTCGATGCATTGGGCGAGATCCTGCAGATCAAGGACGTCATCAATACGATGGTCGACCAGCTGAATTCCTTCGCCTCCGAGGTGACGCGCGTGGCGCGCGAGGTCGGTTCGGACGGCAAGCTCGGCGGCCAGGCGCAGGTGCGCGGCGTTGCCGGCACCTGGAAGGACTTGACCGACAATGTCAATGCGATGGCTGCCAACCTGACCGGCCAGGTGCGCAACATCGCCGAGGTGACCACGGCGGTGGCGCTTGGCGACCTGTCGAAGAAGATCACCGTCGATGTGCGCGGCGAAATCCTCGAGCTCAAGGACACCATCAATACGATGGTCGACCAGCTGAATTCCTTCGCCTCCGAGGTGACGCGCGTGGCGCGCGAGGTCGGCACCGAGGGCAAGCTCGGCGGCCAGGCGCAGGTGCGCGGCGTTGCCGGCACCTGGAAGGATCTGACCGACAATGTGAATTCGATGGCCGAGAACCTGACCGGCCAGGTCCGTAACATCGCCGAGGTGACCACCGCTGTGGCGCGCGGCGACCTGTCGAAGAAGATCACCGTCGACGTCAAGGGCGAGATCCTGGAGCTGAAATCGACGATCAACACCATGGTCGACCAGCTGAACTCCTTTGCCGGCGAAGTGACGCGTGTCGCCCGCGAGGTCGGCACCGAGGGCAAGCTCGGCGGCCAGGCGCGGGTCGAGGGCGTCGCCGGTACCTGGAAGGACCTGACCGACAACGTCAACCTGATGGCGACGAACCTGACCAACCAGGTGCGCGGCATCGCCGATGTCGTGACCGCGGTCGCGCAAGGCAATCTCAAGCGCAAGCTGACGGTCGATGCCAAGGGCGAGATCGCCTCGCTCGCCGACACCATCAACGGCATGATCGAGACGCTGGCGACCTTCGCCGACCAGGTGACCAACGTCGCCCGCGAAGTGGGCATCGAAGGCAAGCTCGGCGGCCAGGCCCGGGTGCCCGGCGCTGCCGGCCTTTGGCGCGACCTGACCGACAACGTCAATCAGCTCGCGGCCAACCTGACCACTCAGGTGCGCGCCATCGCCGAGGTGTCGACGGCGGTGACCAAGGGCGATCTGACCCGCTCGATCAGCGTCCAGGCCTCCGGCGAGGTGGCGGCGCTGAAAGACAACATCAACGAGATGATCCGCAATTTGAAGGACCAGACGCTGAAGAATGCCGAGCAGGACTGGCTGAAGACCAATCTCGCCCGCTTCTCGCGCATGCTGCAGGGCGAGCGCGACCTGGCCACGATCTCGCGCCTCATCATGTCCGAACTCGCCCCGCTGGTGAATGCGCAATATGGCGTGTTCTATGTGACCAACCGCGACGAGGATGAATTCTATCTGGAGCTCGCCGCCTCCTATGGCGCCGAAAGCAAGGCGGAAATCAAGCAACGCCTCGATCTGCGTGAAGGGCTTGTCGGGCAGAGTGCCGCCGACAAGCGCGCCATCATGCTGGACAATGTGCCGCCGAATTTCCTGCGCGTTACCTCCGGCCTTGGCAATGCCGCGCCGGCGAACGTGATCATTCTTCCGGCTCTGTTCGAGGACGAGGTGAAGGCCGTCATCGAACTCGCCTCGTTCAGCGAATTCCGCGACACGCACCAGTCGTTCCTCAACCAGCTGATGGAATCCGTCGGCATCGTTCTCAACACCATCGCCGCCACCATGCGCACCGAAGGCCTGCTCAAGCAGTCGCAGCTGCTGACCTCGGAATTGCAGGCGCGTCAGACCGAACTGACCAAGAAGCAGGAGGAGCTGCACGCCACCAATGAGGAGCTGCAGGAAAAGGCGCAGCTGCTCGAGAACGAAAAGAAGCAGGTGGAGAACAAGAACCTGGAAATCGAGATGGCGCGGCGGGCGCTGGAGGAGAAGGCCGAGCAGCTGGCGCTTACCTCGAAATACAAGTCGGAATTCCTCGCCAATATGAGCCACGAACTGCGCACGCCGCTGAACTCGCTGCTCATCCTTTCAAACCTGCTCGCAACCAACCAGCAGGGCAATCTCAACGACAAGCAGGTCGAGTTCGCGCGCACCATCAATTCGGCCGGCACCGACCTTTTGAGCCTCATCAACGACATCCTCGATCTGTCGAAGATCGAATCGGGCACCGTCTCGATCGATATCAACGATATGCCCGTGGTGCATCTTCGCCAGCATATGGAGCGAACCTTCCGGCAGCTGGCGACCGACAAGGGGCTTGGCTTCACCATCAATGTCGACCGCGAGCTTCCGGAAACCGTCCGCACCGACGAGAAGCGGTTGCAGCAAATCGTGCTCAACCTTTTGTCGAACGCGTTCAAGTTCACCTCGCAAGGCGAGGTCCGCTTGAATTTCCGGGCCGAAACGACGGGCCGTCACAACGGCTCGGCGCAACCGATGGAGGCGCTCGCGATCGTGGTCAGCGATACCGGCATCGGTATTCCGCAAGACAAGCAGAAGCTGATTTTCGAGGCCTTCCAGCAGGCCGACGGCACCACCAGCCGCAAATATGGCGGCACCGGGCTTGGGCTCTCGATCAGCCGGGAGATTGCCCGGCTGCTCGGCGGCGAATTGCGGGTCGAGAGCACGCCGGGCAAGGGTTCGACGTTCACTCTGGTCATTCCATTCGACGGACCCCGGATGGCCTTGGCCCCGCAAGCGGCGTTGCTGCCGGCGATGGAGGTGGCCGCGACGACAGCGCAGCCGAGCCCGCCGTCCTCCGAATTGCTCGATGACCGCGACATGATCTCGTCTGAAGATCGGGTCGTGCTGATCGTCGAGGACGACCCGACCTTCGGCGGTTTGCTGCTCGGCCTTGCACGTTCGGCCGGGCTGAAAGGCGTCCTGTCGACCGCGGGCTCCGGCACGCTGGCTTTGGCACGCAAGCTGGTTCCCGACGCGATTACGCTCGATCTCGGACTATCGGATATCGACGGCTGGGTGTTGTTCGATCTGCTTCGCCATGACCCGAAAACCAAGGACATTCCCGTTCATGTCATCTCGGGCGCCGAAGACATCGAGGTGCTTGCCCGCAAGGGTGCATCCAGCATTTCAACCAAGCCCGTATCGTCGGACGAACTGATGAAGGTCTTCCAGGATATTCATTCCAGAAAGCTCCGCGTCCAGAGCCGCGTCCTGATTGCCGATCCCGATCCCGAGCGCCGCCTTTCGCTGATCGAGGCGATCCGCGACGGCGTCACCTCGGTTACGGCGATCGGCCGCGTCGCGGCGAATGCGGACGAAATCGGCATCGCCAACTATGATGCCGTTGTGCTCGGCTTTGGCCGCTCGGCCAAGGACAACGCCCAGATGCTGGATGAGATTGCCGTCCTGTTCGGGCAGTCGGTGTCGCGACTGCTGTTCTTTGCGCCTCATCCGGAAGCGCTGCAACAGTCGCTCGCCTTGCATCCGGCATTGGCGGATGTTCCGCGGGCGGAGAATTTCGCGCAGCTGGCTCTCCTGATGTCGGCAACACTCCCCGGGCGAGGCCACGAAAACGATGGTGCGGCAGCCGAACAGCCGGACAAATTCGACCTCGCCGGCGCAAAGGTCCTCATCGTCGACGACGACATCCGCAACATCTATTCGCTTACTAGCGTTCTCGAGACCTATGACATCCAGGTGCTGCATGCGGAGCGCGGCCGGGAAGGTATCGCGCTTCTGGAGCAGAGCCCGGACATCGATGCGGCACTGATCGATATCATGATGCCGGAAATGGATGGCTACGAGACGATGCGGCAGATCCGCAGCATGCCGGCGATCGCCCATATCCCATTGATCTCGGTCACAGCCAAGGCAATGAAGGGCGACCGGCAGAAGTGCCTCGACGCCGGCGCCTCCGACTACATCGCCAAGCCTGTCGACCTCGATCTGCTGTTGGCATTGCTGCGTGTCTGGATCGGCCGTTCGCGATCCCGTGTCCATGGTCCGGAAAAGACGCTCATGGCAGTGAACTGACGGCCGCTCGATGCAGAAGCTGTCGAGAAACGGAGCAAGGAAGCTGGAGGTCATGGCGCCGGCAGCGGGGCCGGCAAAGGCGCGCATCCTGGCCGTGGATGACGACGAGCGCAATCTGCTGGCGATCGGCGAGGTTCTGGCCCCTATCGGTGAAGTCGTCTGCGTGCAGTCGGGCGAAGAGGCGTTGCGCGCACTGCTGAAGGAGGATTTCGCAGTCATCCTGCTGGACGTGCTGATGCCCCGGCTGGATGGCTACGAGACCGCGGGATTGATCCGCCAGCGCGAGCAATCCAGGCGAACGCCGATAATTTTTCTCACCGCCATCAACAAGGAAGACGCGCACATGCTGCGCGGCTACGACGCCGGCGCGGTGGATTACGTGTTCAAGCCTTTCGACCCGGCCATGCTGCGTTCCAAGGTTGCCGTGTTCGTCGAACTTCATGAGAAGACGCTCGAAATCCAGCAAAAGGCGGCTGCCGAGCAACGGCTGCTGGCCCAGGCACTGCAGGCGCAGAAGGAAAAGCTCGAGGCCGAGCGGGCGCTGCGCAGCGCACAGGAGCGGCAGCATGCCATTTTGAGCTCTCTTCCGGTCTGCTTCCACGCAAGGGCGGCGGAGCCGCCGTTCGGCGCCAGCTTTGTCACCGAAGGGGTCGAACGCCTGACCGGCTTTCCTGCGGAACGGCTGACCGCCGATCCAGGCTTCGGCCTGAGCCGCGTTCATCCCGACGATCTGCCGAGAGTGAGGGAGGTCCTGCTCGCAGCCAAGGCCACCGGCTCCTACACCTGCGAATTCCGCTGGCAATGCGCCGACGGCAATTACCGGATTTTTCTCGACCAGGGCGTCCTGTCGAATGGCTCCGACGGCCGGAACCCCGAGATCCTCGGCACATTGCTGGACGTTACCGAGCGGCGCGAGCTTGAGGACCAGCTGCTGCAGTCGCAGCGCCTCGACGCGATCGGCAAGCTTACCGGCGGCCTGGCGCATGATTTCAACAATCTGCTTGCCGCAATTCTCAGCGGATTGGGATTGCTCGAGCGCCATGCCGAGTTCGACGGACAGACCAGGCAGGTTCTGGAACTGACACGCCGGTCGGCAAAACAAGGCGCCGAGCTCGTCAACCGCATGCTTGCCTTCTCGCGCCGCCAGACGCTGCGGCCGCAGGCCGTGCGCCTCGCCGCGCTCGGCGATACAATGAACGGGTTGGTGGCCCCGGTCCTGGGCGGCCTGATCCGTTTCGATTGGCTTGTCGACGACACTGTGTGGCCGGCGCATGTCGATGCCAGCCAGCTGGAGCTCGCGCTGATGAACCTGGTCTTCAACGCGCGCGATGCCATGCCGTCCGGCGGCACGATAATCGTGGAGGCGCAAAATCGAACGCTAGGCAGTGCAGCCGAGGATATTTCGGCGGGCGACTATGTCGTGGTCACGGTCAAGGACACGGGGTCGGGCATACCGGCTGACATTCTCGCCAAGGTCGTAGAACCGTTCTTCACCACAAAACCGGTCGGCAAAGGCACTGGCCTCGGTCTGAGCACGGTGCATGGTTTCGTCAAGCAATCGGGCGGCACGCTTCGCATTGAAAGCACCGTCGGCAGTGGAACATCCGTCCAGCTCTGGCTGCCGCGTTCAATCGAGCGCCCGGTGGAAATCGCCGAGAAGTCCGATGCCGACGACAGCGTCGGGAATGCCGGCGAGGACTATCCATCGGTCCTGCTGATCGACGACAGCAATGTACTACGGGAACTGACGGCGCAATCGCTTCGCCAACACGGCTTTGCGGTTACCTGTGCCGGGGGCGGTGCCGAAGCGCTGGCGATGATCGAGCGGGCGCCGTACGATTTCGATGTCATCGTCACCGATTTTGCCATGCCGCTCGTCTCGGGCCTGGAGGTCATTCGGTTCGCCCGGAATCTGCGGTCCGATTGGCCGGCGGTGATGATAACGGGATATGCCGATGCCGACGCGATCGCCGACCGGCCCCCCGACGTGCCGCTGCTCGGCAAACCGCTGCGCGAAAAGGACCTGATGGAGAGCATTCTTGCGGCGGCCGCGCGCGCCGGCTCGCAGAAAGCCAGGCAGGCCCAGCCGGTGAAAGGCGGGTACCGGTTTTCGACCTGAAGAGACAAGCCTTATCGAATCGAAACGGTACGTTCCGTATCCTCGATCGTCCGCGACATCCAGCCTGTGCGCAACACGGAGCGCCGGCCATGGCGCGCTCGACGGGCTGTGATGCGGTTGATAAGCCCTCTCCGCAAGGAGAGTCGAGACATGACCGTTGCGATCGAGATGGGCCAGACGAGCGCAGGCGCCCCGGCGGCGCTGGATCTTGAGGAACTGCTGGCGACGCGGCTTCTGGTGCAGGGCAATTCGGGCTCCGGCAAGTCCCACCTGCTGCGCCGGCTCTTGGAGCAGAGCGCGCCCTGGGTGCAGCAGACCATCATCGACCCCGAAGGTGACTTCGTGACGCTGGGCGACCGTTTTGGCCATCTGGTGATCGACGCCGAGGAGCATACCGAGCGCGGCCTGCAGAGCGCCGGCGAGCGGGCGCGCATCCACCGCGTCTCCACGGTGCTCAATCTCGAGGGGCTCGACGCCGAGAACCAGATGCGGCGCGCCGCCGCCTTCCTCGGCGGGCTTTTCGAGGTCGCCCGCGACCACTGGTACCCGATGCTGGTGGTGGTGGACGAGGCGCAGCTGTTCGCGCCGGCCGTCGCCGGCGAGGTTTCGGACGAGGCGCGCAAGCTCTCGCTCGGCGCCATGACCAATCTGATGTGCCGTGGCCGCAAACGCGGGCTGGCCGGGATCATCGCCACCCAGCGGCTGGCCAAGCTTGCCAAGAACGTCGCCGCCGAGGCTTCCAATTTCCTCATGGGCCGGACTTTTCTCGATATCGACATGGCGCGCGCCGCCGACCTTCTCGGCATGGAGCGGCGCCAGGCCGAGGCCTTTCGCGACCTCGAGCGCGGGCAATTCATGGCGCTCGGCCCGGCGCTGTCGCGCCGTCCGCTCGGCTTGCGCATCGGCCCGACAGATACAAGCCCGCGCAACGCGACCCCGCGCCTGATGCCGCTGCCGGAATCGGCGTTGGAGGATGCCCGTGCGATCATCCTGGCGGCCCCGCCGCCGGAAACCGTCCGGCCGCAGCGCCGCTCGTCGCCGGATCTACTCGATCAGCTGATGGCGGCGAAGTCGGCGGCGCTGGAAATCCGCCCGGAAGCAGCGGAGGCGCAAATCAGCGCCGAGGATTTGGCGGAGCGGCGCGAGCGCGTCGACCGGGTGCTGCGCGCCGTGCTGGCGCAACCCGATGCCGGCTTCCGGGTCATCGGCGTGCTTTATCAGGAGTTCGTGGTCCGCTGCCGCATCGAGGGCCTCGCCTCGGTCGTGCCGGACCTGCCCGAGTTCCGCCGCATGCTGACCCGCGCCCGCGCCGGCCTCGGCTCCGACATGGCGGGCGACGACGCCTGGCAGGACGTCTCGGCGCGCGCCTCGCTGCTGCCCGAGGACATGCAAGGCGTGTTCATGATGATCGCTCGCGCCGCCAAGGAGGGCTGGCCCTGCCCGAGCGACGCGGCAATCGCCCGCGCCTACGGCTCGCACTCGCTGCGCCGCGCCCGGCGCCTGCTGACCTATATCGAGGAGCAGGGGCTGATCGTATGCCAGCTCGACGGAGCCGGCCGGCGGACGGTGACGCTGGTGGAGCTCGCCTGGGCAACGGCACCGGGGGATCCCAATGCGGAGGAGGCGGAGCAGGGGAGTTTGGTGTGATGGGGGGACGAACTCACACTGAGAAAGCACCGCTCATCAGGCAGGGGCTAAGTCTGTTTTGCGCCATATCCGGACCTTGCCAGTGATGCCGTGAATGTTAAGTCTCGGCTCCGATGCGGACGTTCCGCCCGAGTTCGAAGACTGACCGCGACCGTTCTGCGGCCTTCGCATCGATAGCGCCAATGAGCGGCGTCCCACATCCCACTCCTTGTGTCCATTGGGAGGGGTCGTTGTGGACCAAGCCCTACTACCCAGGCTTGTGACGAAGCCGATCCAGCGCGTCTCGAAGTGCATTGGCGGCATCGCCACGCTCGTCAGGGGACATCAGCTCCGGTTCAAGTTCCAACCTGAAGTGCGGCAGCTCGGTTCGAACAGCACGACGAGCGGCCGCCAGATTGGCCTTCAGATCGATGACGCGGTAGGTGGCGACGGGATAGGCGATCCCCTTGACCTGGACTTGCCCCAGTTCCTCACAGTCGATTGCGTCCTTCACTTGCGCAAACGTCTCGTAGGAAATGAGGATGGCCCCCGGCGGCGCCTCCTGCTCCAGGCGCGAGGCGAGATTCACGGCGCCGCCGATTATCGTGTAGTCCATCCGGTCCTCGCTGCCGAAGTTACCGACGGTGCAGTAGTCGGTATGGATGCCGATGCGACAGCGCAGCGGTGTTTCGATCCCCATGTCCCGCCAGACTTCGGCAAGCTCGCTAATCCGCTTTTGCATTGCAAGTGCCATCTGCGCGCAAGCCAGCGCGTCCTCCTTGACGCCGCGAGTCTCGGGATCGCCGAAAAACATCAGGATCGCGTCGCCGACATATTTGTCGATCGTCGCGCCGTGATCCGAAGCAATTTTCGACATTTCCGTCAGATAGTGATTGAGGAGTTGGGTGAGATCCTCGGATTCCATTTTGTCAGTGGTCTCGGTAAAGCCGGCGATATCGGAGAAGCATATTGTCAGTTTCTTCCGCTGGCTGGCGATCCTGACCTCCTGGCGGCCGGTGAATATCGAGCGATACACCTGGGGCGCCAGATACTTCGCCAGCTTGCTGGAAAGCGCCTCCAGAACCACGGATTTCTCGGCGAGGTTCTCCTCCCTTTGCTTCAGCTCAGTGATGTCCGAATAGACGGCGACCGTGCCGCCGGCGCTGATCCGCCGCTCGCTGACCATGACCCATCGCCCGTCGCCTCGCCTCTGCACCCAAGGTTCGCCAGGGTTGCGGTGCCGCGAGAGGCGCTCGGCGACCCACTCCTCGACCCGCCCCTCGGCGTCCCTGATGTAGCCGCGCTCAGCGGATCGGCGAATGATTTGCTCGAATGTCGTGCCGGGCGTCAGTTCGGTCTCCAGACCGGTGTAGAGCAATTCGCGGTAGCGGCTGTTGCTGAGGACGAGCCGGTCCTCCCAGTCGTACAGAGCGAATCCTTCGGAGATGCTTTCGATGGCATCGATGAGCCGCTGACGAGCTTCCGCAACGTCGCGCAGGTTCTTTTCCTCGACCTCGACAGCAGTATCCCGGAAGAGTCTCAGCGCTTCGGCCATGCGCCCGATTTCGTCGCTGCCCGCGGCTGGCAGCGGCGCACGAAGATTGCCCCCCGCAATCGCGAGCATGCCTTGGCTCACGGCCCCCAGTCGGGCGAGGAGGCTGCGGTCGACATAGAGCCAGACAACCAGAACCGAACTCAGGAGGCTGAGAAAGGCGGAGCCGAGTACAACCGCGGTGCCGTAGCGCTGGACGAGCGCGGCTTCGCGACCGGACGCAGCGATCTCCTGATCTGCCGTGGCGACCAGGCGATCGACGCCAGCGGTGAGATTGCGCGACAGTCGATTGTTCTCGGCCAGAAGCCTTTCGCCCTGTGCCAGGACAGCAAACTCGTCCTCCCGCACCTTGGGGATGCTGTCCTCGCCGTCGGTCAAACCCCTGAACTCGTCAACACGCTGCCGGAAGCGGGTCCGCAGCTTTTCGTCGATCTCCGTGGAAACCTTTTCAAGAGCAGTGAGCGAACGGCGTAGCGGAAAAAGGATCAACGCCAGGTCGCCCGGCGTCGGCGCGTTCGCGACCTTCACCAGCGCGTCGTTGACCGCCGAGATCTCCAGCTGCGCCTTCTGCTGGGGAATGTAAGCCGCAATCGCCTGGACCAGGTCGGCCATCGCCGCTGCGCGTCGATCGGGCGACAGCGACGTGTCGGCCGCGACCGCCCGCCATTGCGGGAGCCTGGAATCCATTACTAGGATGCCGGTGGCCACAAGGCGCTGGCTTCCGGTCGTCGTCGCGGCGAGGCGGTTCAGGAGCTCCTCCTTGCGGGCGACCACGTCGAGCCGGGCGACAACAAGAGAGTCGAGCTCCTTCAGGTTGCGCCTCAGAACAATCGCGGCTTCCTCGATCTCGGCCAAAGGCACTGTGCCCAACGTGGCATCCCGGAGGTCCGTGCGCAGGGCCTCGAGGCGGGACATCTCGAGCGCGACGGCAGCCGAGACCTCGCTGTGCTGAGCCCTGCTTGTCGCTGCCAGCACCGATGGCGCGGCAGCAGCGACCCGTTCGGCCTGGCGCGACAGCTGGAGGGAGGCGAGCGCCGACGGCACTCGATCCGTGGTAATTCGGTCCACGACGTCGCCAACCTGGAGGAAGGCATAAAGCGCCGCAGCGGTTGCCAGCACCGCAAGGGCGCTGATCCCGAAAAAGGCGAGCAACAGCCGGCCGCGTATGCCGAGGCGTTCAAGCTCGGCGAGTCGGAACAGTCCGGCCACACTGGTCTGCATCAGACTAGACATCTCAGCCGGCACGCCGGCGATCAGCGAACCCTATTCAACCGGCACGTACTCTCCGCCGCGCCAGACGTACCAAACCCAACTCTGCTTCGTGAGGTCGCCCTTGTCGTCGAAATCGACCCGGCCGATGACGGTGTCGAATTCCTGTTCGTGCAGTGCCGCAATGATGGCCTTCTGCTCCAGCGAACCTGCCTTCGAGACTGCCTGGGCCCAAACCTGGACCGCGCAGTAGCTCAACAGCGTGTAGCCCGCGGGTTCGAAATTCTCCGCACGGAACTGCTCAACGACCGCGGCCGCTTCGGGGCTTCGCCTCGGGTCCGCCGGGAACGTGAAGAGGGTCCCCTCCGCCGCGGGGCCGGCGATCAGGGCAAATTCCTCGGTCGCCAAAGCATCTCCGGATATGAGCTGAACCGTGTAGCCACTGTCGTGTGCAGCGCGAGCAATCAGCGCAACCTCGGCATGATACCCACCCACATATAAGGCGGAGACGCCGGCGGTCTGCAACGTAGCGACCTCGGCCGAATAGTCGTCCTTCCCGGGAATGTATGCGTCGTAAACGGCCTCAGTCACGCCCCGCTTGTTCAGCTGCTTCCTGGTCTCGTCGGCGAGACCCTTCCCATAGGTCGAATTGTCGTGGAGGATCGCAATCTTCTTGTTGCCCCAGCGATCGGCAAGGTAGTTGCCGGCGATGAAACCTTGCGCGTCGTCGCGGCCAATGGTGCGAAAGACATTGGCACGGCCCTGTTCGGTCAGCTGCGGATTGGTCGAGCCTGGGGATATCTCAACGACGCCTGCCTCCTCGTACACTTTTGATGCGGGGATCGAGGCCCCGGAGCAATAATGCCCGACGACGAGCACGACCCCGTCAGCCACCAGCTTCTTGGCGGCCGCCACAGCTTGCTCGGGATCGCAGAAGTCGTCGACCGAGATGAGCCTCACCTTCTGGCCGAGCACGCCGCCCGCCGTGTTGACGTCGGCCACTGCCATCTCCGCGCCGCGCTGTCCCTGCTCGCCGATCCAGGCGAGCCGTCCCGTCATCGCAGCCGAGACGCCGATCAGCACCTCCGCCCGCGCGGAGCTGAACACGGCCGCGAGAACTAAGATCGCTATGGCGATGATGCGGTGCATGTGTGCACCCCCTTAACTGTAGCTTACGCCAATCCCGTCAAAGCCGACAGCCCCTTCGGCAAGCGCGACTGTCTCGGGCTGCTATTGCAGCGCACACCCAATTTGGCGAAGCAAGCATACACTGGAATGGCGTGTCATAACTTCGTTCGCTGAGGTCGGAATCGCGCGCCAAATCCGGACGTTACCACTGACCGGAGTGAGCGTCGTGATTGGGTCAAAGCAGCCCCCGCCTCAGCTTCCCCCTATCTCTCCTCCACAATCCGCAAATAGGCCGCCGTCACAAACAGCACGATTAACCCAAACAATATCCACCACGCCCCTTCCGGCATCTGCAAAATCGTCAGCAGCGTCGTCAGCGCGGTAGGGATCAGCGCCGTTGATTGTGCCGGTGCAGCCGCCGCGGCCGCCGAAGATCGAGGTGCCGCCGACGACGGCGGCGGCCACCCAAGGCAGCACCAGCGGGTCGGCGAGCGACGGCCTTGATCAGGCCGATGTAGTGCAGTGCCGACGAGCACGCTCGAGATAACGTAGAGCGCGGTGATCACCTGCCAGCAGCGTACGCCGGACAGGCGCGTTGCCCGTTCGTTGTCGCCGACCGCCCCAGCACCACCGCCGCGACGCTGGCCGTCGCGTCCAATTCCTCAGGCGGCGCCTGGACGCCGGCTTTGTTTCCGTGAATCTCGCGATGCCGCATTGCACAATCGTCTCGCCTGCGCAAAATGCGGCATGATCCGCAAATCCCTCACTGTCCTGGTGATCGATGAGAACCACATCCGCGCTTCGATAATCGAAGCGGGATTGCGGGAGGCCGGGCATCAGCAGGTCACGGTCATCCATGACGTCGCCGGCATAGCGCGGCGGATAGCCGAGATCGAACCCGACGTGATCGTCATCGATCTCGAAAATCCCAATCGCGACATGCTCGAAAACATGTTCCAGCTGTCGCGCTTGGTGAAGCGGCCGATCGCCATGTTCGTCGACCGCTCGGATCAGGCTTCGATCGAAGCAGCGGTGGAAGCCGGAGTGTCGGCCTATGTCGTCGACGGCCTGCGTCAGGAGCGGGTCAAGCCGATCCTCGACATGGCAATCAGCCGCTTCAATGCGTTTTCGCGCATGGCGCGCGAACTGGAAGAAGCCCGCAGCGAATTGGAAAGCCGCAAGGTGATCGATCGCGCAAAGGGCATCCTGATGAAGTCGCGCGGCCTGTCGGAGGACGCGGCGTATACGCTGCTGCGCAAGACCGCCATGAACCAGAACCGCAAGATCGCCGAGATCGCCCAGAGCCTGGTAACGGCGGCAGGCCTGCTGGATCCCGAGGAGAGTTGAGAATGGCGGCCGAGCACCGGATCAATGCTGGCTTCATGCCGCTCTTCGACAGCGCTGTCCTTGTCGCGGCGAAGGAAATCGGCTTCGCCCTGCGTGAAGGCATCGACCTGACGCTCAACCGGGAAACATCCTGGGCCAACATCCGCGACCGCATCGCCATCGGCCATTTCGATCTGGCTCACATGCTGGGGCCGATGCCGATCGCCTGCAATCTGGGGCTGACGCCGCTCGCCTCCGATACCGTCGTGCCGTTCTCGCTCGGCCTCGGCGGCAATTGCGTGACGGTTTCGAACGCGGTCTGGGCCGGCATGGCCGCGCACGGCGCCCAACCCGATCTCGATCCGGCGCGGGCCGGCAAGGCGTTGGGAGCGCTGATTCGTGAACGGGCGAATGGCGGCGGCGATCCGCTTCGCTTCGCCGTCGTCCATCCGCACTCCGGGCACAATTACGAATTGCGCTACTGGCTCGCCGCCTGTGGCATCGACCCGTCGCGTGAAATCGAGATCGTCATCGTGCCGCCCCCCTTCATGGCCGACGCACTCGCCGCTGGCAGGATCGACGGCTACTGCGTCGGCGAACCCTGGAACAGCGCCTCGGTCGTCGCGGGCACCGGCCATATTGCCACGATCAAGGCGGCCATCTGGAAGACCAGCCCCGAGAAAGTCGTCGGCGTGCGCAAGGCATGGGCGGAAAGAGAGCCGGAGGCGCTTTCGGCCCTGCTGCGCGCGCTGCATCATGCGGCGCGCTGGTGCCAGGATCCGGCAAACCGCGGCGAACTCGCGGCCCTGATGGCGCAGCCGGCCTTCCTCGGGCTTGAGCCGGCGCTGCAGATGCCGATCCTCAGCGGCCATCTTGCGCTCGGCGGCGGCGCCGAACTGAGCGTCGGCGACTTCTTTCTGTCCTTCAGCAAGGCGGCGAACTTCCCGTGGAAGAGCCATGCGCTGTGGTTCTACACGCAGATGGTGCGCTGGGGGCATGTCGCGCACACGCCGGAAAACCTCGCTATTGCCCGCGACTGCTACCGCCCCGATCTCTACCGCTCGGCGTTGAAGCCGCTTGGCGTGGCGCTTCCCGGTGCCAATGCCAAGGTCGAGGGCGCGCTGAAGGCCGCGACTCCGGTCGGTTCGGCGGGGGCAAGCCTGGTGCTCGGTCCCGATGGTTTCTTCGATGGCCAGATCTTCGATCCCGACGAGATCGAGGCCTACATTGCCGGCCAGAAATTGGCGCGCGCCGAAGTCTGATCATTTCGGCGGCATTCTTGTGCGCTGCACAAAAAATGTGCGTGCAACTGCGCTAATGAACAATCTTTGGCTTGCTCGCCCAGCGGGCCGGCGCGCCGACGATTTTGGCATGTCGTTGATCTCGTTGATGTTTGTCATCCATTCCGAAACTGGCACGGTTCCTGCGTTGCAATAGGCAGACTCTTCTCGGGTCACGGAATAGGCGTCCAATGGCGGGCGCTACAGGCAACGCTGCCGCTCAGGTCAACACGCGATCCCGGATGGACGGACGCGCGCGGCCTGGCCGGCGGCTTTTTTGTTTTGGTCGAACACGCAATCGACGGCGCCGATCCCAAGCCGCGCCCAACCGGAGATGACGATGACGAAACGCATCAAGAGCCATTCCGCCCAAACGGCGATCAGCCGCCGGGATTTCCTGAGGATCAGCGCGGCCACCGCGGCAACGCTGGCCGCGGCGCGTGCGCTGCTGCCCTCCGGCGCCTATGCGGCGCCCGCCGCGCCGGAAGTCACCGGCGCCAAGCTCGGCTTCATCGCATTGACTGATGCAGCACCGTTGATGATCGCCAAGGAGAAAGGCCTGTTCGAGAAATTCGGCATGCCCGATGTCGAGGTGCTCAAGCAGGCCTCCTGGGGGGCGACGCGCGATAATCTGGTGCTCGGCGGCGAAGCCAACGGCATTGACGGCGCCCATATCCTGACGCCGATGCCTTATCTGATGCACACCGGCAAGGTGACGCAAAACAAGCAGCCGCTGCCGATGGCGATCGTGGCCCGGCTCAACTACGACTGCCAGGGCATTTCCGTCGCCCAGGAATATGCCGGCACCGGCGTCGGCCTCGACGCCTCAAAGCTGAAGGACGCCTTCGCCGTCAAGAAGGCCGCAGGCAAGGAGGTGAAGGCCGCCATGACCTTTCCGGGCGGCACGCACGATCTTTGGCTGCGCTACTGGCTGGCCGCTGGCGGCATCGATCCCGACAAGGACGTCTCGACCATCGTCGTGCCGCCGCCGCAGATGGTCGCCAACATGAAGGTCGGCAACATGGACGTGTTCTGTGTCGGCGAGCCGTGGAACGAGCAGCTGGTTCACCAGGGCGTCGGCTTCACCGCCGCCACCACTGGCGAGCTATGGAAGGGCCATCCGGAAAAGGCGCTCGGCCTGCGCGCCGCCTTCATCGACAAGTATCCGAACGCCACCAAGGCGATCCTGATGGCCGTCATGGAAGCCCAGCAATGGTGCGAAGCCAAGGAAAACAAGGACGAGATGGCCGCCATCATCGGCAAGCGGCAATGGATGAACGTGCCGACTGCCGACATCATCGGCCGCCTCAAGGGCGACATCAATTACGGCAATGGCCGCGTCGCCAACGGCACCGATCTCTACATGAAGTTCTGGCAGGGCGGCGTGTCCTATCCCTTCAAGAGCCACGACAGCTGGTTCCTCGCCGAAAATATCCGCTGGGGCAAGTTCGCGCCGACCACCGACATCAAAGCACTGGTCGGCCAAGTCAACCGTGAGGATCTGTGGCGCGAGGCGGCCAAGGATCTTGGTGTCGCCGCGGCCGATATTCCGGCGTCTACGTCGCGCGGCACCGAAACGTTCTTCGACGGCAAGATCTTCGATCCGGAGAACCCGTCCGCCTATCTCGACAGCCTGAAAATCAAGGTGTCGGCCTGAGCCTGACATAGATGCGCGGCAGGCGGTGGCAGCGCCGCCTGCATTGCACCTGCCGCCAAGGAGTTTTTCGAGAAATGTCTATCCAAGCCATCGAGGACCGCAAGGTGAAGCCGCTCCCCGCGCCTGCCAAGCCCGCCGAAATCATCGCCTTCACCGCCAGGGCGCGGCGCCGCTTCGACCCGGCCGCGATCGCAGGCAAGCTGGCCAGCACGCTGGTGCCGCCGGTCATCGTCATCACCATTATGCTCGTCGTCTGGCAGGTCGCCTGTTCGTCGCCCACAGCCAGCCTGCCACCGCCGAGCCAGGTGTGGAACGAGGCCTATGACCTGATCGCCCACCCGTTCTTCGACAATGGCCCGCAGGACATTGGGCTCGCCTGGCGGGTGCTGATGTCGCTGCAGCGCGTCGCCATGGGCTTCGGCCTGGCAGCAATCGTCGGCGTCGCGCTCGGCGCGCTCGTCGGCCAGTCGATCTGGGCGATGCGCGGTCTCGATCCGGTCTTCCAGATCCTGCGCACGGTGCCGCCGCTCGCGTGGCTGCCGCTGTCGCTGGCGGCGTTCCGCGATTCCAGCCCGTCGGCGATCTTCGTCATCTTCATCACCTCGATCTGGCCGGTGATCATCAACACCGCCGTCGGCGTCCGCAACATTCCAGAGGACTATCGCAACGTCGCCCGTATCCTCCGGCTCAACCAGTTCGAGTTCTTTGTGAAGATCATGGTGCCGGCCGCGGCACCTTACATCTTCACCGGCCTGCGCATCGGCATCGGCCTGTCGTGGCTGGCCATCGTCGCCGCCGAAATGCTGACCGGCGGCGTCGGTATCGGCTTCTTCATCTGGGATGCCTGGAATTCGTCGCGGCTGCCCGACATCATCGTCGCACTCGCCTATATCGGCGTCACCGGTTTCTGCCTCGACCGCCTGGTCGCGGCGGTCGGCGCCTTCGTCACCCGCGGCACAACGGCAAAGTGAGGAGAGGGACGATGACGGCCTATCTGAAACTCGACCATATCGACAAATCCTTCGCCCGCGGCAGCCAGGTCAGCGACGTGCTGAAGGACATCCGGCTGACCATCGACAAGGGCGAATTCGTCTCGATCATCGGCCATTCCGGCTGCGGCAAGTCGACCTTGCTCAACCTGATCGCCGGCCTGACCAAGGTCTCGGCCGGCGCGGTTCTGCTCGAAGACAAGGAGGTCGATAGTCCCGGCCCGGAACGCGCCGTGGTGTTCCAGAACCACAGCCTGCTGCCATGGCTCACCGTCTACGAAAACATCAATTTGGCAGTCACGAAGGTCTTTGGCCGGAGCAAGAGCCGGGCCGAGCGGCATGAATGGATCATGCGCAATCTCGATCTCGTTCAGATGGCGCATGCCAAGGACAAACGTCCGGCCGAGATTTCGGGCGGCATGAAGCAGCGCGTCGGCATCGCCCGGGCGCTGGCCATGGAGCCGAAGATCCTGCTGCTCGACGAGCCGTTCGGGGCGCTCGACGCGCTGACGCGCGCCCATCTTCAGGATGCGGTGATGGATATCCATTCGAGGCTCGGCTCGACGACGATCATGATCACTCACGATGTCGACGAGGCGGTGCTGTTGTCCGACCGCATCGTCATGATGACCAACGGGCCGGCGGCCACCATCGGCGAGGTTCTTCCCGTGCCGCTGGCCCGGCCGCGTCGGCGCATCGAGCTTTCCTCCGACCGCACCTTCCTGCGCTGCCGCGAGGCGGTGCTGAAATTCCTCTACGAACGCCACCGCTTCGTCGAAGCCGCGGAGTAAGGCCATAACGGGAAAACTCGTCATCATCATTGGCAATCTGCATCGGCAATGGGCAATCTACCGCATTGCACAAATATTATGCTGCTGTGCAAGGCATTTTGACTAATCTTTGATCCGCTGCCGAGCTTGGTCAAAAGTCGCGCGGCTGCGGTTCATATTGATTTCATTCGATAATTAAGAGCGCTGTCGAATTGGCACGCTTCCTGCTTTCCAAAATGTAGGGTCCGCAAGGGCCAAGTGAAACGGCGTCCAATGGCGGGCGCCACAGGCAAAGCTGCCGCTCAGGTCCACACGCGCTCCCGGAACCCCGGACGCGAAGACCTGGCCGGCGGCTTTTTTGTTTTGACGCAATCGACGGCGCTGGTCCCAAGCGGCGCCCAACCGGAGACGACGATGACGAAACGGATTGGAACTGGCGCTTCCCTCGCGGACTTCACGCGCCGCGATTTTCTGGCCGTCAGCGCGCTGACGGCGGCGCTGTTCACCGCCGCGCTCCTCCTCTTTCCCGCCGGCGCCAAGACTGACGGCAAGGGTCTCGAAGTGACCGCGCAAAGGTCGGTTTCAACCAGTTCGCCGATGCTGCGCCGCTGACAGTCGCGAACGAACAGACAAGGGCGGTGCCTCCCACGCCGCAAACCGGAGCCAGAAAATGACCGCAAATCTCCCAGCCGCGCCCAGCCAGGACAGCGCTCCCCGGCAGGCGCTTGCCATGTCCACCATCGCCTTCACCGTCTGCTTCGCGGTGTGGACGATCTTTTCAATCATCGGCGTGCGCATAAAGCAGGAGCTGGGGCTGAACGAGACGGAGTTCGGCCTGCTCGTCGGCACGCCGATCCTCACCGGCTCGCTCGTCCGTATGGTGCTCGGTGTCTGGACCGACCGTTTTGGCGGACGGCTGGTATACACCGCGACCATGCTTGCGGCGGCGGTCGCGACCTTTCTGCTCGCTTTTGCGCACACCTACGGGCAGATGCTGGTCGCCGCACTAGGCGTTGGGCTCGCCGGCGGTTCCTTCGCCGTCGGTGTCGCCTATGTCTCGCGCTTCTTCCCGGCCGGCAAGCAGGGTACGGCGCTTGGCATTTTCGGTGTCGGCAATGTCGGCGCCGCGGTCACCAAGTTCCTGGCACCGTTCGTGCTTCTCTCCTGGGGCTGGCAGTCGGTCGCGCTGATCTGGGCGGCAGCACTCGTCGTCATGGCCGCCGTCTTCTGGTTCACGACCGGCGACGATCCAGTCATCCGCGAGCGCCGCGCCGGCAAGGCAGCGCCCGCGAGAAGCTTCTTGCAGGAATTCGCGCCGCTCAAGAACCTGCAGGTCTGGCGCTTCGCCTTCTATTATTTCTTCGCCTTCGGTGCATTCGTGGCGCTCTCGCTGTGGCTGCCCCGCTACCTGATCGGCGTCTACGGCTTCGGGCTTGCGACCGCCGGCATGATCGGGGCGGCCTATTCAATTCCGGCAAGTATTTTCCGCGCCTATGGCGGCGTGCTTTCCGACCGGATCGGCGCCCGGACCGTGCTCTACTGCACCTTCGCTGTCAGTGCCGTCGCGACTCTCGTTCTGTCTCTCCCCTCGGCAGACTACGTCGTGCGCGGTATCAGCGGGCCGATCGCCTTCCATTTCGAGATCGGCCCGCTGGCCTTCATAGCCGTTGCCTGTGTGCTCGGCTTCTTCATGAGCCTCGGCAAGGCCGCCGTCTACAAGCACATCCCGGCTTACTATCCGCAGAGTGTCGGCGCGGTCGGCGGCGTTGTCGGCATGATTGGCGGGCTCGGCGGCTTTATCCTGCCAATCGCCTTCGGCGTGCTCAACGACCTCACCGGCGTCTGGTCGAGCTGCTTCATGCTGCTCTTCGTCATCGTCGCCACCTGCTTTGCCTGGATGCATTCTTCCATCCGGCGGATGGAGCGCACGGCGTCTGACGAAGCTTCAGGCCTTTCCTACGCGGCTGAGTGAGACCGGAGTGGATCAGGACATGACCGAGAAACTCGTTATCATTGGCAACGGCATGGCCCCCGGGCGCATGCTGGAGCACCTCCTGGAAAAGGCGCCTGGGCGCTACCAGGTCACCATCTTCAACGCCGAGCCGCGCGTGAACTACGACCGCATCATGCTCTCGCCGGTTCTGTCGGGCGAAAAGGCCTATGAGGAGATCATCATCCATGGCGACGGCTGGTACATCAAGCACGGCATCACCCTCTACAAGGGCCACAAGATCGTCGCCATCGACCGGCAGGCAAAGACCGTCACCTCCGATCATGGCGTGACCGAGCCCTACGACAAGCTCGTCATCGCCACCGGCTCGGTGCCGTTTATCATTCCGGTGCCAGGCCATGATCTGCCCGGCGTGCTCACGTATCGCGATCTCGATGACGTCCGGGCGATGATGCTTGCCGCCCAGTCGCGGGCCAAGGCGGTGGTCATCGGCGGCGGCCTGCTCGGCCTGGAAGCGGCTGCGGGTCTGAACGCGCAAGGGATGGACGTCACCGTGCTGCACGTCATGCCGACGCTGATGGAGCGTCAGCTCGATCCGGCCGCCGGATATCTCCTGCAGCGCGCCGTCGAGCAGCGCGGCATCAAGGTCATCACCAAGGCCAACACCCAGGCGATCACCGGCAACGGCAAGGTGGAGCGGGTGGAGCTTGCCGACGGCACAGTCATTCCCGCAACGCTCGTCGTCATGGCGGTGGGCATCAGGCCGAATGCGGCGCTGGCGAAGGAAGCCGGCATTGCGGTCAATCGCGGCATCGTCGTCGACGCCGGCATGCGCAGCAACGATCCCGATATCTACGCAATCGGCGAATGCGCCGAGGTCAACGGCCAGGTCTACGGGCTGGTCGCGCCGCTTTACGAGATGGCGCGCGTCGCCGCCAGCCATCTGGCCGGCAATGAGGCGGCGGCTTTCGTCCACATGGACACGCCGACCAAGCTCAAGGTCACCGGCATCGAGCTGTTCTCGCTCGGCGACTTCGCCGAGGGCGATGACCGCCAGGAGATCGTGCTGCGCGATGCCGCGGCCGGCGTCTACAAGCGCCTGGTACTCAAGGACGACCGCATCATCGGCACCGTGCTCTATGGCGAGACGGCGGACGGCGCCTGGTTCAACGACCTCAAGAAGAAGCAGACCGACATATCCGAGATGCGCGATACGCTCATCTTCGGCCAGTCCTACCAGGGAGGCGCCCCACTGGACCCTATGGCGGCCGTTGCAGCCTTGCCGGATGATGCGGAAATCTGCGGTTGCAACGGCGTATGCAAGGGAAAGATCACCGGCGCGATCACGGCCAGGGGCTTGACCTCGCTCGACGACGTGCGCGCCCACACCAAGGCGTCGGCGTCCTGCGGCTCCTGCACCGGGCTGGTCGAAAAGCTGATGGTGCTGACCATCGGCGACAAATACAACCCCGCGGCGGTCCAGCCGATGTGCAGCTGCACCGCGCTTGGCCATGACGAGGTCCGCCGGCTGATCAAGGCCAAGGGCTTGAAGACCATTCCCGCCGTCATGCAGGAACTGGAGTGGAAGACCTCCTGCGGCTGCGCCAAATGCCGGCCGGCGCTCAACTATTATCTCGTCTGCGACTGGCCCGACGAATACGCCGACGATTACCAGTCGCGCTTCATCAACGAGCGCGTCCACGCCAACATCCAAAAGGACGGCACCTATTCGGTAGTGCCGCGCATGTGGGGTGGCGTCACCAACGCCGCCGAATTGCGCGCGATCGCCGACGTCGTCGACAAGTTCGAGATCCCGATGGTCAAGGTCACCGGCGGCCAGCGCATCGACATGCTCGGCATCCGCAAGGAAGACCTGCCGGCGGTATGGGCCGATCTCGGCCAGGCTGGCTTCGTCTCCGGCCACGCCTACGCCAAGGGACTGCGCACGGTGAAGACCTGCGTCGGCTCGGACTGGTGCCGCTTCGGCACGCAGGATTCGACCGGCTTGGGCATCCGTATCGAAAAATTCATGTGGGGCTCGTGGACCCCGGCCAAGGTCAAGATGGCGGTGTCGGGCTGCCCGCGAAACTGTGCCGAGGCGACCTGCAAGGATGTCGGCGTGATCTGCGTCGATAGCGGCTACGAGATCCATTTCGCCGGCGCCGCCGGTCTCGACATCAAGGGCACCGAAGTGCTCGGCCTGGTCAAGACCGAGGACGAGGCGCTGGAGCATATCGTGGCGTTGACGCAGATGTATCGCGAGCAGGGCCGCTATCTCGAGCGTATCTACAAATGGGCCAAGCGCGTCGGCATAGCTGAGATCAAGCGTCAGATCATGGACGATGGCGAGAAGCGCAAAGCCTATTTCGACCGCTTCGTCTTTTCGCAGAAATTCGCCCAGGTCGACCCATGGTCGGAACGTGCTTCCGGCAAGGACAAGCATGAATTCCGGCCGATGGCTTCGGTCGGCTTTGCCCAGGCGGCGGAGTAGGCGCGTGTTCCCGAAAAGTGGAATGCGTTTTCGGACAAGAACACGCGCAAAAGAGGAATAGCCACATGAACTGGGTATCGATAGGCACGCTCTCGGACATTCCGCGTCGCGGCGCGCGCTGCGTCGCCACGCCCGAAGGCAAGATCGCCGTCTTCCGCACGGCCGACGATCAAGTCTTCGCCATCGACGACCATTGCCCGCACAAAGGTGGGCCGCTCAGCCAGGGCATCGTCCATGGCACGGCGGTGACCTGTCCCTTGCACAATTGGGTGATCTCGCTGGAGACAGGCAAGGCGCTCGGCGCGGACGAGGGCGCGGTGCGCACCATTGCGGTGCGGATCGACGGCGAGCGGCTGTTCATTGCGCTGGAAGCGCTGGCCAGCCGCGCGGCGTGAACCATGCAGATTGATGAAGCGCGCGAGGTGAGGACCACCTGCCCCTATTGCGGGGTGGGTTGCGGCGTGCTGGCGAAGGTCGCCGCGGACGGTGAACTAACCGTTCGTGGCGACCCGGACCACCCGGCGAATTTCGGCCGGCTCTGCTCCAAAGGCTCGGCGCTGGCTGAGACCATCGACCTCGACGGCAGGTTGCTATACCCGGAGATCCGCGGTCGCCGCACCGACTGGGACGAAGCGCTCGACCTTGTCGCTTCGACCTTCTCGCAAACCATTGCCGAACACGGCCCCGGTTCGGTCGCCTTTTATGTTTCCGGCCAGTTGCTGACCGAGGACTATTACGTCGCCAACAAGCTGATGAAAGGCTTTATCGGCTCGGCCAATATCGACACCAATTCGCGCCTGTGCATGGCCTCGTCGGTCGCCGGCCACCGCCGCGCCTTTGGCTCGGACACCGTTCCGGGAAATTACGAGGATCTGGAACTTGCCGACCTGATCGTGCTGGTCGGCTCCAATCTCGCCTGGTGCCATCCGGTACTCTACCAGCGCATTGCCGCTGCCCGGGAAAAGCGGCCCGAGATGAAGGTGGTGCTGATCGACCCTCGCCGCACGATGACCTCAGACATCGCCGACATGCATCTGGCGATCGCGCCCGATGGCGACGTCGCTTTGTTCACCGGGCTGCTCGCCTATCTCGGCCAGCACAACGCGCTGGACCGCACCTATATCACGGCGCACACGACCGGCTTCGGGCAAGCGCTTTTCGCCGCCTCGGCGCTCGATCTTGCCGGCATCGCGGCTGCCACGGGTCTCAGTGAGGACGAACTGGCCCGCTTCTACAGCCTGTTTGCCGCGACGGCGAAGACGGTGACCGTCTACAGCCAGGGCGTGAACCAGTCGTCTTCGGGCACCGACAAGGTCAACGCCATCATCAACTGCCATCTAGCCACCGGCCGCATAGGCAAGCCCGGCGCCGGGCCGTTCTCGGTGACCGGCCAGCCCAACGCCATGGGCGGCCGTGAGGTCGGCGGCATGGCCAACATGCTGGCCGCCCACATGGAGATCGAAAACCCCGAGCACCGCGAACGCGTGCAGCGCTTCTGGAATGCCCCAACCGTCGCCGAAAAACCCGGCCTGAAAGCGGTCGAGATGTTCCAAGCGGTGGCCGACGGACGCATCAAGGCGCTGTGGATCATGGCCACCAACCCGGTCGATTCGATGCCGGACGCCGATGCCGTCGAGGCGGCGATCAGGGCCTGCCCGTTTGTTGTGGTCTCGGACGTGCTGGGCGAGACCGACACGGTCCGCCACGCCCATGTCCGGCTGCCGGCCACCGCATGGGGCGAAAAGGATGGCACCGTCACCAATTCGGAGCGCCGCATCTCGCGCCAGCGGGCTTTTTTGGCCAGGCCCGGCGAGGCAAGGCCAGATTGGTGGATCATCGCTGAAGTCGCCAAGCGGATGGGCTTCGGCGAGGCTTTTTCGCATGTGTCGCCGGCCGACATCTTCGCCGAGCACGCGGCGCTGTCGGGCTTCGAGAATGATGGCGTTCGCGATTTTGATATAGGCGCGTACGCCGGGATTGATGCACGGACGTATGAGGAGTTGGCGCCATTCCAATGGCCAGCGCCGAGCCAAGGCACCCCCCTCTGGCCTGCCGGCCATCTCCCCCTCAAGGGGAGAGATTGGATGTCGCCACCGGTTTCGCCAATCGTTGCCATTGCTGAAAAGGCGGTGCCGGCAAAGCCGCCAATCTCCCCCCTTGAGGGGGAGATGGCCGGCAGGCCAGAGGGGGGTGTTCAGGCTGGACATAGCTCAGCCAGCACCCGCTTCTTCGCCAACGGCAATTTCTACACGCCCGACGGCAAGGCGCGCTTCATTGCCATCCGCCCAGCCGCACAAACCCGCACCAACCCGGACTACCCGCTCGTCCTCAACACCGGGCGCGTCCGCGACCATTGGCACACCATGACGCGGACCGGCAAGAGCCCGCGCCTGTCGCAGCACATGGCCGAACCGTTCGTCGAAATCCACCCGGCGGATGCGCAGCACTATGGTATCGGCGATGCCGACATCGTGCGCGTCTCGACTGGCCATGGCGAGGTGCTGGTCCGCGCGCTGGTGACGGTGCGCCAACGCCAAGGCTCTGTATTCGTTCCGATGCACTGGACCGATCAGATCTCCGCCCGCGCGCGTGTCGATGCACTGGTCCCGCCGACGACCGATGCGATTTCAGGTCAGCCGGCCTCGAAGAACGTTGCCGCCCGCCTCGAACGCTTCGCTGCCGCAGCCTTCGGTTTCGCGGTGCTTGCCGAACGGCCCGCCTCGATCGACGCCGATTATTGGAGCCTCGCCCGCTGCCCCGCCGGCTGGCGCCTCGAAATTGCGCTGCAGGACAGCCGCGACTGGACCGGGTTTGCCGCCTCGCTGTTCGGCCTCGAAGGCGAGACGCTCGCCTATCACGACATCGCCGGCGGGCACCATCGCTTCGCCCGTTTCGCGGGCAGTCGGCTGGTCGGCTCGCTCTATCTGGCGCCTACCCCGGTGGCGGTGTCGCGCGGCTGGGCGGTCGAACAACTTGGTGCTGACCATGCCGATCGGCAGGCGCGGTTGGCGATTGTCGCCGGGCGGCCGGGCGGCAACAGCGTCGACCGCGGTGCCATCGTCTGCGCCTGTTTCGGGGTCGGTGTCAACCAGATCGCGGAAGCGGTACGCGGCGGCTGTACCAGCGTCGCGGCAATCGGCGCCGTCCTTCACGCCGGCACCAATTGCGGCTCTTGCCGCGCCGAGATCAAGACCATTATCGACGGGCGGCGTCTGCAAGCTGCGGAGTGATGCGCGGAGGAACTCTGCCGCGCCGCTGCATGAGCTTACTAGCAATTTACAAACCATGGGCTACCAACGTTCTGACTTCGATTCGCTCGGAACGGGAGCCCCATGAGCAAAGCCCTGACCTCATTCGCGCTTGCCGCCGTGCTGACGGCCTTGCTGATGGCGCTCAGCCTGGCGGTGGCCAGGCATGGCTATCCCTATGGCGCGATCGGCGCCAAGCGCTTGAGCGACGTCGCCGATGCGGGGACGTTCATTCCGCTCGCGGCGATCTATTTTTTCAGCGCACTGCTGATGATGGTTCTGCCGATCAGGCTCGCTGGCATCGTCCTGACACATGCCGCCGATGCGATCTTCTGGACGGTCATCGTGTTGTTTGCGCTCATCGTTGGATGTCTCGCCGCGAGATTTGCTTTCGGTCAGCGCGATGTGCTCTCCGCACTGCTGAACTGGCGCTTCCTGTTTGTCGCAGCCGTCGTCGGGTGCCATCTGTTCATCAACGAGCTGCGCCGCAACATCTTGTTGAGAAGCCTGTTCTTCGTCGTCTTCGCCGCAGCGACACTGGCCTGCCTGTTTTGGTCCTTCACCGTCTGAGCATGTGCGACCGTCGGCAGGCGGCTTAATTCTTGTCGACCGGCTTCGAACGCATTCGCGAAACGGTCTCACGCTCGGCCCGCTTCGAACGCATCGGCGGCAGGCCGCGGTCGATCAGGTCCATGTCTTCCAGCACCATGTCGCCCATCCGCTTGAAGGCGATGTCAAGCGCGCCGGCCCGGTGGGCGGAGCGCAGGAACCCCGGCAATGTACGGACCGGGTGATCCTGGGCCAGAGGCTCCTCAGGAAAAACATCGCTGGCGGCGACGATATGGCCGCTGCGGACGGCGTCCATCAGTGCCGGGAAATCGACCACGCCGGCTCGGCTGAGCAGGATGAAAGCGGCTCCCTTGCGCATCCTGGCAAACGCCTCGGCACCAAGGAAACCCTGGTTTTCGCTGGTCACCGAAGCGACGACGAAGATGAAATCGCTGTTCGACAGAACGTCGTCGAGAGAGGCCGGCTCGACGCCGTTTTCGATAAGGATCGACGGCGGCAGCCACGGGTCGAAGACTTTTGTCCGCGTGCGAAAGCCTGACAGCAGCCGGTTGAGCGCACGGCCAAGATCGCCGAAGCCGATAATGCCGACATCCGCGCCGGAAAGAAGCCGCGCCGTCCGGTTGCCGTCGCCGCCCCACAGCTCCTTGCCGTGACGGAAAGCGAGATCGGCGTCGACGATGCCGCGGGCGAGGTTGAGCGCCATGGCAAGGCCGAGCTCGGCCACCGGCTCGGCAAACACCAGCCCGGTGGTGACGACATGGATGCCGCGCGAAAACAGCGCCTCGTACGGCATGTTGTCGATAAGGTTGCTCTCGACATTGAAGACGCAGCGCAGCGCCTTCATTTTCTCCAGCGTCTCCGGCGTGATCGGCGGCTGGCCGACGATGTAGCGGGTTTCGGCAAGCACATCAGCCGGCAAGGCTGCGACATCTTCGGGCGATGTTTCGACGATGCGGTATTTCGATCGAAATTTCGCCAGCGCAGCCGGCGTGAAGATCAGGTCGAGCGTGCGCGGTTCGGGTGCGCTGATCACCAGCGGCAAGGCGCTGTCGGACATGATACTTTACCTCCCGTGCGATCCGCGTCGCATCACACCAGAATCGTCTTTTCCCGCCCCCGACACCTATCACATGCCTGTCGAGAAGGAGAAGTTTGCCTTCTTCGGCCTTGCGGTGCGTCGGTCGGTGGTCCAGATAGACGGCGATCGAAGGACGACAAGGAAGACAGCAACATGATCCCGTTTCGAAAGAACCTCATCGATGGCGAGTGGGTAGGCGATGCCGGCTCCCGCAACATCAACCCGTCCAATCTCGACGACGTGGTCGGCGAATATGCATCGGGGGGCGCGGAGCACGCCCGGCAGGCCATCGCGGCGGCGAAAGCGGCATTTCCGGCATGGTCCCGATCGGGCCTGCTGGCACGCCATGCGGTGCTGAGGAAGACGTCGGACGAGATCACCGCGCGGAAAGATGAAATCGGCCAGGCGTTGGCGCGCGAGGAAGGCAAGACGCTGGTCGAGGGCATCGGCGAGACTGTGCGGGCCGCCCAGATATTCGACTTCTTCGCCGGCGAGACGCTGCGCCTGTCGGGCGAGCTGGTGCCGAGCGTGCGGCCCGGCGTCGGCGTCGAGATCACCCGCGAAGCGGTCGGTGTCGTCGGCATCATCACGCCATGGAATTTCCCGATCGCCATCCCGGCTTGGAAAATCGCTCCGGCGCTGGCCTACGGCAACACCATCGTCTTCAAGCCGGCGGAACTCGTTCCGGAGAGCGCCTGGACTATTGTCGACATCCTGCACCGCGCCGGCCTGCCCAAGGGCGTGCTCAACCTGGTCATGGGCAAAGGTTCGGTGGTCGGCCAGGCGATGCTCGATAGCCCCGACCTCAACGCCATCACCTTCACCGGCTCGGTCGGCACCGGCAAGCGCGTCGCCGCCGCCAGCGTCGAGCACATGCGCAAGTTCCAGCTCGAAATGGGCGGCAAGAACCCGCTTGTCGTGCTCGACGATGCCGACCTTGCCGTCGCCGTCGAATGCGCAATCAACGGTGCCTACTTCTCGACCGGCCAGCGCTGCACGGCGTCGTCCCGCCTGGTGGTGACGGACGGCATCCACGACCGCTTCGTCGAGGCGCTCAAGGACCGCATGGCCAAGTTGGTCGTCGGCGACGCTCTCGATGCCAAGACGCAGATCGGGCCGGTTGTCGACCAGAGCCAGCTCAAACAGGACGAGGACTATATCGCCATCGGACGTCAGGAAGGTGCCGATCTCGCCTTCGGCGGCGAGCGGCTCGATCGCGAAACCCGCGGCTTCTATTTGCAGCCTGCGCTGTTCACCGAAACCACCAACGCCATGCGCATCTCGCGCGAGGAGATTTTCGGCCCGGTCGCCAACGTCATCCGCGTCAAGGATTATGACGAGGCGCTGGCGGTGGCCAACGACACGCCGTTCGGGCTGACGTCCGGCATCTGCACCTCGAGCCTCAAGCATGCCACGCACTTCAAGCGCAATTCGGAAGCCGGCATGGTCATGGTCAACCTGCCGACGGCCGGCGTCGACTTCCACGTGCCTTTCGGCGGGCGCAAGGGATCGAGCTACGGCCCGCGCGAGCAGGGCCGCTATGCCGCAGAGTTCTACACCATGGTGAAGACCGCTTACACGTTTGCCGGCTAAGAAAAGGCGGCAGACCAGCCAGGCAGGCGAGCAAATCGATGACATCTGAGAATACGGACCTGACCTGGCTCAATCCGCCGCCGCACCACGCCTTCGGCAACAATACGGTGCATGTACGGACCGGCAAGGAGACCGACTTCTGGCGCGAGACGTTCTACGGCTTCTGGCGCGACAATGGCCATTTCCTCTATCGTGAGGTCGAGGGCGATTTCAGCGCCGAAGTCACGGTCAAGGGGCACTATGAGGTGCTTTACGATCAGGCCGGGCTTATGGTCCGCCTGAGCGAGACGCGCTGGATCAAGGCCGGCATCGAATACACCGACGGGCTGATGTATTTTTCCGTCGTCGTCACCAACGATGCCTCCGACTGGTCGCTGGCCAGCATTCCCGCCGACCCCGGCGGGGTCAGGATCCGCCTGACCCGCCATGCCGAGACGATCCGCGTCCAGTATCGCGACGCATCTGGCAAGCACTGGAAACCGGTGCGGCTTGCCTATTTCCCCCCGTCGAAAACGGTCGATGTCGGCATGATGTGCTGTTCGCCGCAGCGCGAGGGCTTCGAAGTGACATTCAGCGACTTTTCGATCGGCCCGCCGATCTCGCGGGAGCTTCACGACTGAGGCGCCGCGATCCGGTCGGGCGGTTTGCGTCCGGCCCCGCCTCAGTAGGTCGCCCGGCCGCCGGAGACGTCGAAGACGGCCGCCGTCGTGAACGAGCATTCCTCGGACGCGATCCAGCAAATCAGCGCCGCCACCTCCTCGACCTCGCCGAACCGCGCCATCGGTATTTTGGACAGCATGAAGTCGATGTGTTGCTGGCTCATCTGCTGGAAGATCGCGGTGCGCACGGCCGCCGGCGTGACGCAGTTCACCGTTACTTTGGTCTTGGCCAGTTCCTTGCCGAGCGATTTGGTCATGCCGATCACCGCCGCCTTCGAGGTGCTGTAGGCCGAGGCGTTCGGGTTACCTTCCTTGCCGGCAATCGAGGCGATGTTGATGATCCTGCCGTAATTGCGTTCGAGCATATGCGGGACCAGCGCCTTGTTGCAGAAGAAGACTCCGTTGATGTTGATGTCGGTGACCCGGCGCCAATCCTCCACCGAATACTCCCAGGTCGTCATGTTCGGCCCGGTGATGGCAGCACTGGTGACAAGGACATCGACCGCGCCAAGCGCTTCGATCGTCTCTCCGGCGGCGGCTTCGACCGCTATGGGGTCGGCGACGTCTAAGGTGACGCTGTGCAGGCCTGGAACAATGGCCTTGGCCTGCTCGATCTGGGCGGCATCGCGATCCCAGACCGAAACACGCCCGCCTTCGTCAGTGATCCTTTGCGCGACGGCCAGGCCGATGCCTGAGGCGCCGCCGGTGATAACAGCAGATCGTCCGGCAAATCGTCCCGCGAAACTCATCGGCATGTGGTCTTCCTCCCAATCGGCGGCGAATGTGAAGTCAACGGAGGACAAGTTCAAGCGCGGACTTGCAACCTCAGAACAGCTTATGATGGGCCAGCACCGGTCAATTGTACGGCACTGCCTTCTGGCCAAATCGTCTCGCCCGGTATGGAGAGAACGGCTGGAACGACGCGCCCGGTTGGCATCCGGGTGACAGGCGGCGCCGGATGGGTTATATTGCACTGCACAATGCGAGCGCCTGCAGGCGAGGCTCCCATCGATCCGACGAATCGGCCCACGAGCGGCCCATGAAATCGGCATTGAGCTGCAAGGACGGAAAACCGCTATCGAGATGAAGATTCCAAAATCTCTGTTGATCGATCCGGACAAGAACACGGTCTATGGCAGCTTTGCCGTTGCCGTCTCGATCTGGGCGTTCTCCTACTCGACCATTTTCGGCCAGGCCATGATCCTGGCTTATTATGCGGTCTGGCTACCGCTCATCCTGGTCGACTACCGCAAGATATTAAGGCACGCTTCCAGCGCCTGGCTTCCGCTGGCCTTTGCAACCTATGTCTGCTTCTCGGTGTTCTGGTCGGCGGCTCCCGGCACCACGGCAAGAACGGCCGTCCAATATTGCTCCCATATCGCCTGCGCCTACATTGCCGCGCGCACCGTCAGCGTCCGGACCTTGACCATAGGCGCCCTGATCGGGATTTTCGTCGTCCTGCTCTACTCGCTCAAGGTCGCAAGTTATTCCTACGACGTTCTCGACGGGACGTATAATTTCGTCGGCGCTTTCAGCTCCAAGAACCAGATCGGCTTTGTCGCATCGCTCGGCATTTATTTCTGCGTTGTCTACCTCGCCTTTCTCAGGCGCGGACGCATAAGCTTTTTGTTGATTGTACCGATCGTCCTTCTGTCGGGCTATCTGCTGGTCGTGTCGCATTCGGCCACTTCGATGGCGTCGACCCCGGCGGTTCTCGCTCTGGTCGCCCTGCTTTCCATCGGCAAGCTGCTTTCGCTCCGCCATCGCCGGGTGATTTTCATAATCGGTGCGGGCGGGCTGGTCGCCTGCACCGTGATTGCGCTGAATCTCGGGCTGATGGACTTTGTCCTTGGCCTTTTCGGCAAGGATTCGACGCTCACCGGACGAACCTACCTCTGGCAACAGGGCTGGAATGCCGCGCAGCAATCGCCCATCCTCGGCGTCGGCTACGCGGCTTATTGGGTGCAGGGCTTCTCCGAGGCCGAGCGGCTGTGGAACGAATTCTATATCGCCGCGCGAAGCGGCTTCCACTTCCACAACACCTACATCGAGACCTTGGTGGAACTCGGCTTCGTCGGCGCGACACTGCTTTCGCTGATCATCCTGCGCACGCTCTGGGGTCACGTCTCGGCGCTGATATTCAGGACATGGCAAGCCGACTCCGTGATTCTTGCCGGCGTCATGGTGCTTCTGTTCATCCGATCCTTCGTCGAGGTCGAGACCCTCAATCCCTACATCATGGGATCGTTCCTGCTGTACTACAGCTACTTCAAGCTGGTGAGGGTGCCGGCCGTCGCTCCTTCCCGGTGGAGCGCCGTGAACCATCTCGAGGAACCGGACGCCGTGCGAGGCTAGAGCGGGCGGATCCAGGCGGTTCGTTGCCCGAAGGCCGCCTTGTTTTCTGACCCATAAGATCCCAAACGCAAAAACCCCCCGCAGACCGCTGCCTGCGGGGTTGGTGCTTTGCTCCGGTGGAAAGAAGCTACTGGATGGCCATGGGCGCCGGTTTGACCTTGATCACGTCCCCTGGCAGCACCGGCGTGTCTTCATCGGCGGTGATTTCGCTGGTCTTGCCGTCGACCACCCGCACCAGGGAAAATGACAAGGCCGCTGGTTCGTTGTTGCCGTAGAATTGCGGCATGGGGCTGCCCGACAAGGCTTCGGACATCAAGGCCTTTTCCATATTCAGCTTCAGCGTCACCTCGTTGAGATCGGCTTCCGTCTGTTGCCGGTCGGTCGCGAGGCTGGAGTTCTGGGTGTTCTCGAGATCGATGGCGTCCTGGGTGGCCTTGCTGATCGACTGCTTGGCCGTGAGAATCGCCGTTTCGTAATCCAGGATCTGGCCCTCGAGGTCGGCGATGGTTTGCTGCGAGTTCAAAACCCGCGTGTTGACGACCAGCCCCTTTTGCGCCAGCGAGCCGATGCCGTTGAGCTGCTCCTTCGCCAGATCAACCTGCTTCTGCTGGTTGACGATCTTTTTCTGCAGCGAATCGATCTCGCTTTGCAGCAGTGCCTTCAAATCGTCGAGCGCCTGCAAGCGCAGCTTGAGTTTCTTCTGGTCGGCCGCCAGGATCGCCGTCTCATCGGCAACGATGCTGGGCAGCTTCGGATCGTCGGCCACCTCTTTCGGCACCGCGAATGTCGGCTTGTCCGCTAGTTCCGCTTCGATGCGGGCGCGCTTGACGGTCAGCCTGACCAATTGGTCTTGTAGTACGTCGAAATTGCCCTTGGCATTGATCAGGTCGCGGTCGTAGCGCTGTCCGCTCTCCGGGTTCCGCCGGGCTCCGCCGGCAATGCTCATCGCTTTCAGCACGGACAACCCAGGCACACAAGGATACTGGCCGGGCGATTGCACCTCGCCAGAGATGTAGAATGGCCGGTACTGCGCCATTTCGACGGAAGCCTCCGGCTTGTCGGCCAGAGCGAGCTTGCGCTGCAGCGCCTCACCGAGCGATGCCGCGATCTCCGAAGTCGTCTTGCCGGATGCGGGCATCTCGCCGACGAAGGGAACCGACAAGGTTCCAGCGGGGCCGACCGTGTATTCTCCATTGATGGCCGACCAGTCACGGAACGTGCCTTCGACGGTCTGCCATTCCGCCACGCGGATGGTCAGCTTGTCCTGTGCTCCTAGGCGATAGTCGTCGGCGAAGGCAAACTGTGGCAGGGCTAGCGACAGCGTCAGGCCGGTCGCCATTGTAAGGCAAGTCGTCAAAAGCCGTACTCGCCGCATGCGTCTGGAGAGAATGCCGGTGCAAAAGATATCGATTATATCTGCTTTCAACTGAGCGTTTCCGATCTGGTTTGCCCCGCCCGATGAGCTGCCGATGCCTGAGTTAGGGGCCTGAGTTCTGGGCCCGAATTCTGGACAGTCGCTCCTCGATGCACGGCCAGCAAGCGGCCGTCAGTAGCAGCCTCGCGACATCCAGACCGCAGGTACGGTCTTGATGATGATGCGAATGTCTTCGAACATCGACCAGTTCTCGACATAGTGCCTGTCGAATGCGACGCGGCTGTCATACGAAACATCGTTGCGTCCGCTGACCTGCCAAAGCCCGGTGAGGCCGGGGCGCGATTTCAGGTAATAGACGGCCGAATTGCCATATATCTCCAGCTCATCGCGCACCACGGGACGAGGCCCGACCAGGCTCATATCCCCCTGCAGGATGTTGATGATCTGCGGCAACTCATCGAGGCTGAGCTTCCTCAGCACCGCTCCGACGCGCGTGATCCGCGGGTCGTTCTTCAACTTGCGGGTCGCTATCCATTCGGCGTTGGCCTCCGGATTCGCGGCGAGATAGGCAGCAAGCACCCGCTCGCCGTCTGGAACCATGGTGCGGAACTTGAGGCACGGAAAAATCCGTCCTCCGCGGCCGATTCGGCTGTGACCATAGAAAATCGGCCCGCCATCGGAAAACCTGACAAGCAGCGCTATCATTACGAACAGCGGGCTGAGAGCGACCAGGCCGATCAGCGAACCGACAATATCGAAGCTGCGTTTGAGCAGGCCGCCAATCGGTGGCGGAAAATCGACGCCGGCCTGCGAAAAATCCGCATCGGCCGGCTTGGCTACGTCCCTCATGCGTAAACTCCATACGTTGAACGGATGGTTTACCGCACGATACCAAAAAAATGTTGCAGCGCAACACACAATTTCTCAGACGGCTGTAATAGTCGCGTCATGAACTGACTAAATAATAAACTCGTCCTGCACAAAATTTCCCATTTATGTCGCAAAAGAGACAGATTATGGGCAATTTTGGAAAAGCTAGTCCAATTTTTGGGCTGATTTTAGGCGAATCGCTCTTTATACCCTCCTGTGGAGCTTTGCCGTCATTTAGAATTTCAAGATAATGACTGATGTTATGATAAAATACTATTCAATATTATGAATCATACTGGAGCGAGTCGATATCCGGCAATCAGTGGTGATGCCGACGTGTGCGTTGCACCATGGCAGAGTCGATCCCGAGGATTCGTTTAAAATTTATTCCGCAGCTGCCCTTGCCGCCTATTGCGCGGCTCAATAGAGTTGTAAATTGTTTCTGTCGGACTATGGACAGATTGGGCTAGGCCGGAAGCAACCGGCCAGACGCGGGCAACCTAAATAAGCTCGCAGAGTTTAAGGGAGGTGCTCGGGGTGGGCTTGTCGACATTTTTTCCCGAGCCGGTTGATGGGCTATCGGGTATGTCACTGCCAAAGTTCATTATCGGAATGTGTTTTGCGCTGGCGATCGTGATCGTCTGGTCCTATTTGGGCGGCGCCTCGCTCGGTACGACGCTGTTTCGCGTCATCGGCTGTGCCATAGTCATCCAACTGGGTTATTTTCTGCTGGTCTTTGCCATGGTCGCCAGAAATGCCCCGACCCCGGCCGACAAAATTCGCGACGCTGAACGAAAGCTGAGTTCGAACGAAGCGGCCGAAGGCGAGAAACTCAGCGCCAGGAGAGGCCTTCACTGATTTCGGGCCTGGCCGCGGTCTGCGATGTCCATATGACCTGTGGTTAAGCTCGCCGGTCCTCTGACGAATTGCTCGCCTCAACAACACCGGCAGTCGGCATTCCTGTTCTTTCAATTCCTTGACACTGCGGGCCTCGACGCGCTCGCTCCGCCCCGCCGCCGTCCGGTCGGCGAGGATCAGCAACTGGTTTCTGCCAGTCGAGCGCTCTATAGAGCGTGTAGGAACGGCTCTGCCAAAGCGGCGCATTTCTGGAGCCATCCCGATTGAGGCTCGCCGCCTGCCCAACCGGGCCATGACACCCAGCAAAATGAAAAACTGGACGGCGCCGATGATTTTGGCGATGCTTGCTTCGCACTTGCAGCATAGGCGTTTGGGCCGATGCATTTCAGAATGGGCGGTGGGGCATTGAGCGGACGGGGCGAGGAAATCCGCAACGACTTCTGCAATCGAGAGGCATGTCCATGACATCATTCCAGGTCTGCGTGATCATCGCCGCCCGCAATGCGGCGCGGACAATCCCGGCTGCCATTGCATCGGCATTACGCGAGCCTGAGGTTGCGGAAGTTGTCGTCGTCGACGACGCGTCCACCGACGATACCGCGAAAGTCGCCCACGCGGCCGGCGACGGCACGGGCCGCCTTTCCGTCATCCGCTTCGACGTCAATCGCGGCCCATCCTTTGCACGCAACGCCGCGATAGCCGGTTCCAGGTCGCCGTTCATCAGCATTCTGGACGCTGATGATTTCTTTTTCGAAGGCAGGTTTCACAGACTGTTCGCCAGCACCGATTGGGATTTCGCCGCAGACAATATCATGCTTGTCAGGGATGACGCGGCAACCGACGTTTCGAAAATCGTTGCTCCACCGTTCTCGCCCGAGCCGGAATTCCTCGATTTCGAGGGTTTCATCGACGCCAACATCTCCAGGCGCCGTGTGCAACGCGGGGAACTGGGCTTCCTCAAGCCAGTGATCAGCCGCGCCTTTCTCGATCGGCATGGGCTGCGCTACGACGAGAAGCTGCGCCTGGGTGAAGACTATGAACTCTATGCGCGCGCGGTTGCCCATGGCGCGCGCTTCAAGGTCATCAAATCCTGTGGCTACGGCGCGATCGTGCGCGCCGATTCGCTGAGCGGACGGCACAAGACCCAGGACCTGAAGCATCTGGCCGATGCCGACCTGGCACTGCTTGCGATCGACAGTTTGCCGGAGGCATCGAAGGCTGCGCTGAGAAGGCACGAGCGGCACATCCGCGACAAATACCGGTTGCGGAAGTTTTTAGACGTGAAGGCTGAGCGCGGGCTGGCGCCGGCCGCGGCCTACGCCTTGGCCGGCTCGTCCAACCTCACAGCCGTCGTCCGCGGCGTCGCCTCCGATAAGCTGGATGCGCTGTTTCGCCGCGCCGGCCTCGCCGCGAAGCGTCAGCATGTGCCGCCGCTGCGCTTCCTCATGGCCGGAACCAGCACGGCCAGCGAAAGCTAGGCCCGTCAACGTGCGACGGCGGTAGCTACTCCCTTACCCTTCGGTCGGCTCGGACGGTTTCAACGAGATTCATGAGTTTACGATCTAGGTGGTTGCCTATCCGCGCAGGGAATGGCAATCTATGTTGCGGTGCAGCAATTTTGGACGGCCAACCGAACTGGCCCAAGATATCCCCCTGTCAGAGGAGCTGGACGATGCAAGAAATGTCTTTTGAACGCGGACGGGCGCCAAGGCCGGTCACCAGCTCGACGATGATGGGGCGCTGACTGCATGGCCTCGATCTTTCGCTTCCGATCGAGAGATCCGGCGCGCGACACGCAGACCGACACCTCGCGCCTCGATCGCTTGGCAAAGCTGCTGGACCAGATCTCGGCCGAGGTCGAGGCAGAGAAGAACGGGCTTGAGAACCGCTACAGGACAACGGCTACCAATGCCGCCTTCCTGGTCGAGGCCATGGAGAACGGAGCGGTCTCCTCCCGCAAGTCCTCCGAAGTCGGCGAACTGACCAGGTCGATCCTGAATTGCGAGCGACGCATCGCGGCGCTCTCGCGCCAGAAGCAGATGATGAAGGATCTCCGTCATTCGCTGGATGAAATCTTCGATGAGAATCGGCAGAACGGCCCCGACATAAGGACCGATTTTGTGAAGCCCGCCGATTCCGGCACAGGCTGAGCGAACACCCCGAGTCGGCGCAATGGTTTTAGGCACAACACGGAGCTTGGGAGCGACAGAGGTCAAGATCAGGTTGTTTCGTCACGGTTCGAACGATCGCTTTGGGGGCGCACAGCACAAGGTGAGTTTGATATGAACGCAGATCCTAAAAGCACGCCCGCCCCGGCAACCCGAGGCACCCCGTTCACGCGCCCGATCCCAGGCAAGCTGCGGCGGCTCCGTTCAGACGGCGCGTTTCTGCTGGTCGTTCTCGGCAGCATGGTTGCGGGCCTGGTCCCCGTGCGCGCCCAGGATCTCCCAACCGCGCCGTCCTTTGTCGATGATTTCACCAGCCTCAGTCGCGCGCGCTGGTACATTTCCGACGGCTGGACGAACGGCAAGCATCAGAACTGCACCTGGTCCAAAAGCCTGATCGGGCTTTCCGACGGCATGCTGACGCTCGGTTTCGAGAAGCGCAAGCTGAAGGATCGCGAATTCGCCTGCGCCGAGATCCAGACCAAGCAGCGCTTCGGCTACGGCACTTACGAGGCGCGGATGAAGACCGACACGGGCTCCGGCGTCAACGCGGCATTCTTCAGCTTCGTCGGCGATGCCGACAAGCAGCCGCATGATGAAATCGACTTCGAGGTGCTGACCAAGGACACGTCCAAGGTTCAGGTCAACGCCTACATAGCCGGCAAAGGCAAGAACGAGAAACTGGTCGACGTCGCTGGCGGCACCGACAAGGCCTTCAACGACTACGCCTTCGTCTGGGAAAAGGACCGGCTGCGCTGGTACGTCAACGGCAAGCTTGTCCACGAGATCACCGATCCGGCGAAGCTGCCCACCCATTCGCAAAGGATCTATTTCAGCCTTTGGGGCAGCGATACAATGAAGGGCTGGATGGGGCCGTTCTCCGATCCCGGCCGCAAGCTCACCATGCAGGTGGATCGCGTTGCATTCACCGCACTTGGCCAGCCCTGCCAATTCCCCGAATCGCTGGCATGCAACACAAACTAGAAGCGCATCTGAACCGGCCGGGCCGAAGGTGGTCGGAAAACCGAAGCTCGAACAGGCCCGAAACCTTGAACAGGAATGAAACCGAATGAATTTGACTGTCTTTGGAATCGGCTATGTCGGTCTTGTACAGGCGGCGGTGCTTGCCGAAGTCGGCCATCAGGTGGTCTGCGTCGACATCGATGCAAAAAAGGTCGAGCGGCTCAACCAGGGTCATGTCCCGATCTTCGAGCCTGGGCTCGAAAGCATGGTCAAGGAGAACCATGCCGCCGGCCGCATCAAGTTCACCACCGACGCCGCCGCGGCGATCAAGCATGGCCAGATCCAGATGATCGCCGTCGGCACGCCGCCGGGCGAGGATGGTTCGGCCGACCTCAAATATGTGCTGGCCGTCGCCGAGGCCATCGGTCGTGAGATGGACGAGCCCAAGATCGTCGTCGGCAAGTCGACCGTGCCCGTCGGCACCTGCGAAAGGATAAAGGCCAGGATCGCCGCAACGCTGAAGGCGCGCGGGCGCGAGGATCTGGCTTTCGACGTCGCCTCCAATCCGGAATTCCTCAAGGAAGGGTCCGCTGTGAGCGACTGCATGAAGCCCGACCGGATCATCGTCGGCACCAGCAACGAGGACACCGAGGCGGTGATGCGCGAGCTCTACGCGCCGTTCAACCGCAACCACGAAAAGATGATCGTGATGGATGTGCGCAGTGCCGAGTTCACCAAATACGCGGCCAATTGCATGCTGGCGACCAAGATCAGCTTCATGAACGAAATGGCCAACCTAGCCGAGCAACTGGGTGCCGACATCGAGGAGGTCCGCAAGGGCATCGGCAGCGACCCGCGGATCGGCTACCACTTCATCTATCCGGGCCTCGGCTATGGCGGCTCATGCTTCCCGAAGGATGTGCGTGCCCTGATCAAGACCGCCGAGGCCGTCAAGTTCGACGCCAAGCTGCTGCGTGCCGTCGAGGAGCGCAACAACCAGCAGAAGTCGGTCCTGTTCGAGAAGGTGGACCGCTATTTCAAGGGCAATCTCAAAGGCAAGACATTTGCGCTGTGGGGCTTGGCCTTCAAACCCAATACCGACGACATGCGCGAGGCCCCGGCCCGCACGCTGATGGAAGCGCTCTGGGCCGCTGGTGCCAATGTGCAGGCCTATGATCCGGAGGCGATGCAGGAATGCCAGGCGATCTACGGGCTGCGCGACGACCTGCAACTGTGCGGCACCAAGGAGGCCGCGCTGCGAGGCGCCGATGCGCTCTTGATCGTGACCGAGTGGAAAAGCTTCAGCGCGCCGTCTTTCGATGCGCTGAAGAACGCGCTGACCACGCCCGTCATCTTCGACGGACGCAATCTCTACGACCCCAAGGTCATCGCCCGCCACGGCATCGAATACCACAGCATCGGCAGAATGGCGGCGTGACGCTAGGGCGGTCCAGCAAGGAGCCAGGTCCATGAAAGTTCTGTTTGCGGGCGGCAACGGCTACACGCCGCAGTTCAGCGGTGGCGTTCAGTCGAGCACGCATCATCTGGTCGAGCAGCTGCGCGAGCACGGTCATGACGCCTCGGTTCTGGCGGCGCTGTTCGGTGACGGCATGTTCGGCTTCAAGGCGCGCGCCAAGATGAAGCTGCTTCGCCAGCGAGCGGTCATCGACAGCTATCCCGGCTATCCGGTCGTGCGGGCATGGTTTCCCTGGGAGGCGGCGCGCTTCGCGGTCGAACGGCTCGATCCCGATGTCGCCGTCGTGCAGTGCCACAAATCGGTGCCGATCGGAAAGGCGCTGCAGGCGCTCGGCGTGCCGCTGGTGGTCTATCTGCGGAACGTCGAATTCCACGAACTGGCCGGCGACCTGCGCGAATTGCATTCGGCGCTTTATATCGCCAACTCCGAATTCACTGCGCGCACCTATAAGGAAAGGTTCGGCATCGATTCGACCGTGATCCCGCCGACCATCAATCCCGGGCTCTACAGCACGCCGACCACCGGTGAATTCGTCACGCTGATCAATCCTTACAATGAAAAAGGGTTCGAACTCGCCGTGCGCATCGCCGGCCAATGCCCAGAAATTCCGTTCCTGTTCGTCGAAAGCTGGAAGCTCGACGACGACCATCGGGCGCAGATCGAACAGATCATCGCCCCGCTGCGCAACGTCAGGCTGGAAAGCCGCACCAGCGACATGAAGACCGTCTATGGCCGCACCAAGATTCTGCTGGCGCCCAGCAAATGGGAAGAAGCCTGGGGGCGGGTGGCATCCGAGGCCCATTGCAGCGGCATTCCAGTCGTCGGGTCCCGTCGCGGCGGCCTGCCGGAAGCGATTGGCGCCGGCGGCGTGGTGCTCGACTATGATGCACCGCTCGACGACTGGGTCGCCGCGGTCAGGCGACTATGGAGCGACAAGGCCGAGTACGATCGGCTGTCGGCGGCGGCGCAGCTGTTTTCGGAGCGGCCCCAAATGAACCCCGACAGCCAGTTCGCGACTTTTCTCGGCGTTCTCGACCGCGCCAGGCAAGGCGCGCTGGAGCGTGCCGCCTGATGCATTTCGTCCAAAGCCATGCACGTTGCCAAAAGCCGGCTCTCGCGCCTGACCGGGGTGGGAGCTGCCTTGGGACAAAGACACGCACAACACCAGACGCTTGAGGCGCCTCGCACGGTGGCGACGGGCGTCAGCCCTCATCCGCGCGAGCAGATCGCCGACCGGCCTCGAAAGATCGTCCATCCGATGAAGATTTGCTTCGTAGTTGATAAGTTCCCCTCTTTGTCGGAGACCTTCGTCCTCGACCAGATAGAAGGGTGCCTCGAGCGCGGCATGCAAGTCGGCGTCGTCTGCAACGAGACGTCCTTCGGCAAGGACAGCAACATCGACGATCGCCGCTGGCAGGCTCTCCCTGGCAAGGTCGTCTGCTGGTGGGGCGGGCTGGGGCGCTTTCGCCCGACGCTCAGGAGATGGTCGGGCAGGTTCTGGGATAAGCTCTCGACCGCTATCGACATCGCTTTTGCGCGCAAATTGCAGAACGCCGATGTGATCGTCGCGCATTTCGGCAATAACGGCATGCGCGTCGCCCGCGCCATGAAACGAGGCCGGATTTCCGCTCCGCTGGTGACCATATTCCACGGCCGCGATGTCGGCGAACCGCTGCATGACAACACGCTCACGCGCTACAAGGTTGTCTTCGACAAGGGCGTTCTCCAGCTCCCGGTGAACGCGTTTTTCCGCGACGCCCTGATCGGCGTCGGAGCACCCCCGGCGCAAGTCATGGTTCACCATATGGGCGTGCGGCTCGGTGAGATCGGCTACCATTGGCGTTCCTGGGACCGGGACACGCTGTCCTTCATCTCGGTCTGCCGGCTGACCGAAAAGAAGGGCATCGAATTCGCCCTTCGCGCCCTCGCCAGCCTGCCGCGGCGCGACTGGGTCTATTCGGTGATTGGCGGCGGCGAATTGCTGGAAGAGTTGAAGAAGCTCGCCGCAAATCTCGGCATTGCCGACCGGGTGACTTTCCTCGGGCCGCGTCCGCACGCCGAGGTCAAGCAGTGCCTGCGCGATGCCCACGTATTCCTGCTGCCCAGCGTTGCCGCGCGAGACGGCGATCTCGAGGGTATTCCGGTGGCGCTGATGGAGGCTATGGCCGCCGGGCTGATCGTCGTCAGCACCTATCACTCGGGCATTCCCGAACTGATCGAGGATCAGGAGACAGGCTTCCTCGCACCGGAGCGAGACGTTGCGGCGTTGGCCCGCAAGCTTGTCTGGGTGGCCGAGAACCCGGACAAATGCGAGCGCATCGCACGTGCGGCGCGCCGCAAGATCGAGCAGGATTTCAACGCGGACGTACTCAACGAACGTTTTGCGCAGATCGTTGCCCAGCTGGCCGAAGCCAGGCAGCCGGCATGAACGCCAACCCGCCCCCCCAGTTCGGTCGCGTCGCCCTGCGCGGCGGCGTGGTGACGATCGGCGCGCAAGGCTTCAAGATGGCGATCCAGTTTCTCTCCGTCATCGTGCTTGCGCGTCTGCTCGTGCCCGAGGATTTCGGCCTGGTGGCTTCCGTCGGGCCGATCGTGGCCTTTGTCGGGCTGCTTCAAAACCTTGGCCTGCAGCAGGCCGTGGTCCAGCGCAAGGATATCAGCACCGAGCAGCTCAACCAGGTATTCTGGATCAGTGCGCTGGTGGGGCTGGGCAGTGCCGTGGTGGTTGCATGCCTGGCGCCCGCCATCGCTGCCTTCTATGGCGATCAACGCATGGTCGGGATCACCATCGGCTCTGCCTTGCCGCTGCTGCTTGGCAGCCTCGCCGCGGTGCCGCTGGCGCTGATGAACCGTCACTTGCGCTTTGGCCAGCTCGCGCTGAACGACGTGATAACCGCTGCTGCCGGACTTGCGACTACCGCAATCGCCGCCTATGCGGGGCTGGGCTACTGGTCGCTGGTCATCGGCCCTGCGGTATCGGCTGTTGTCGCGCTGGCCGCGGCATGGCAGGTGGCGCGCTGGACGCCGTCGCGGCCGGACCTGAAGGTCGATACCGACATATTGTCCTTCGGCGCCAATCTGACCGGCTTCAATCTGGCCAACTTCTTCTCGCGCAATCTCGACAACATCCTGATCGGAAAATATTCGGGCGCGATCGAGCTCGGCTATTATGACCGCGCCTACAAGCTCCTGCTGTTTCCGCTGCAGAACATCAACCAGCCGCTGACACGCGTGATGGTGCCGCTGCTGAGCCGCATCCATGAGGACAAGGCGCGGTTTCGCGACATCTATGTGCGAACCAATTGGATGCTGGCGGCCATCACTATGCCCGGCATCGCGGCGCTGACGCTGACGTCGGACCAGGTCGTCGGGCTTCTCTTCGGCGAGCGCTGGACAGCGGTGGCGCCGATCTTCGCCTGGCTGGGCATCGCCAGCCTGATCCAGTCCGTCTCGAGCACCACCGGCTGGATCTTCATCTGCCAGGGCAAGACCAAGACCATGTTCCACTGGGGCATCTACTCGTCGCTGACGACGGTCGCCGCCTTCATCATCGGCCTGCACTGGGGCGCCGTCGGTGTCGCGGCGGCCTATGCGATCAGCGGCTATGTGCTGCGCGTCCCGGTGCTTGCCGTTCTTGTCCACCGGGTCGGCCCGGTGACCGCAGCCGACTTCCTGGTCATGCAGGGACTTTTCATCGCGTCGTCGCTGCTTGCCTGGTCCGTGTACCGCGAGTTGCCGGCATCGCTGACCGGCCAGTCAGACCTGCTCGCGGTGGTCCTGGCGGTTGCCCTCAATTATTCGATCGGCCTGGTCCTCATGCTTGCCCTTCGCCAGTCGCGCAGCGCCCTGTTCACCACGCTTTCCAGCGCCATGCGCAACGCCCGCTAGGCCGGCAATCACCGGCCTCAAAAGCTCACCTGCCGACATCGCCGACGCATGCTCCTCAAGCACTGCCTGAAGGCTCGTCCTGCGATAGAGGTCGAGATTGGCGGTAAGTCTGCCGAGCTTCTCGCTCGCTTCCTCGGGCGTCACCGTGTCGATGTCGAGCAGCAGGTCGGCGACGCCGATCCGCTTGGCGAGTTCCTTGGTCTTGAATTCATAGGCGATCGGCAGCACCGGCGTGCCGACGCAGAGCGACATGATCATCATGTGCATGCGCGTTGCGACAACGAAGTCGAAGCCTTTCACCAGTGCCATCAGTTGCTCCGGCGTGTGGAACGAAGCGTCCACGCTGACATGCTTGGCGATCTCCGGATCGAGTTCGGCAACGATAGCCCGCGCCGTCTTGGAATCATCATGGGCGTATTCCGGCACGCCCTGGCAGGTGGAGACGAAGGTGACCTCCTTGGCGTGGTCCCTGACCAGGATGGTCGCGATCGCGCGGATCGAGTCGATGTAGCGGCGCATGCCGCCCTCGCCGTCGCTGACATAGTTCCAGTGACGGACGGAAATGGCGACGCGGCCGGTGACGGTCGCCGACTGGCCGGAGGCCAGAATTTTTCCGATCCTGTCGGTGTCGGCCAGGGCAAAGACGGCGTCGGCCACGACGTGGCATTTGCCGGGGTCTTTCACCATGTCCACAATGTGGCCTCGCGAACGTTCGTCGCGCAGCAGGATGAGCGGGCTCCGATCGAAGATTGGGCTCAACTCCTGGCGATTGTAACTTTTGTTGAACGGGCCGAGCGATTGCGTGAAGAAGACGGGGTCCTTGCCCAGAATCGCGTCGATCCGGAATTGATTGAGTCGCCGTTCCAGATTGTAAGTCTCGACAAGATAGGTTCCGCCTGTCGTGACCACGAGGTCGGCGTCTTTGTAGATCTCGAGACCACGGCGATTGCTTGAGCTGAACAAACGCCCGAGAACGCCGCGGATGCCGAACCGCCGCAGGGCATTGAGGACGAGCCGATTGTAGATCGGCTTGAACAGGTTCTTCAGCCCGCTGCCGTATTTGTAGCGGAACAGCGATTCCGACAGCAGCTTGTGGAATTCGAGATCAGGATACTCTTTCTTCGTGTAGAGCCTCGCCGCCACCTCCGGCTGGCTGTCGAAGACGTAGAACTGGATATCGTCTTGCACGATCGTCTTGAAAACATGGCGGATCGCCAGGAGAATCGCTGCATCCCCGGTATTCAGGCAGACGGTGTTTTCAACCGCGATCTTCATGGAATGACCTCATTTCGTGAGTAGTCCCGTGCTTCCATCGACGGGTGCGAAGGGGCGGATTGCAGGCGGGTTGGCCGAAAATGCTGCACGCCAAGGATGGTCCTCGCGTCGTGATTATTGGCGCGCAGCCCGATGGCAGGCCAACGCGCGGTCCATGTGGCCCAAGCAGAGCGAGATTAACCCATCGATTTTGCAGTGCAACAAAAAACGGGGATCTTTGCTACGCTGCAACCAAAAATGTTGCGATGCAGCAAGAGCTGTACTAGCATTGTCGCGGGCGGGCCAACAGCGGTCGAGTTTTCATGCTGCATGTCTTGTACTTGGTACACGACGTCTCCGACCCGGCAGTGCGCCGGCGGATCATAATGCTCAAGGCAGGCGGCGCCCAGGTTACGCTGGCGGGCTTTCGTCGTACGGCAAGCGCAGTTGCTGATGTCGAGGGCTTGCAGCCGATCGATCTCGGCCCGACTCGTGATGGCCGATTCGCCCAACGTCTGGCCGCGATCATGAAGGCAGTCGTCTCGACCGGCTCGAAGCTGGGCTCAATGCCACGGCCCGACCTCATTATCGCGCGCAATCTGGAAATGCTGGCGCTTGCCCGCCGCGCCAGGTCGGCTTTCCAGGCAACGGTGCCGATCGTCTACGAGTGCCTGGATATCCATCGCCTGCTGCTTCGCGACGATCCGCTGGGCTGGGCGATGCGCGGCGCAGAACGCTTCCTGGCCAGGGATGTGAAGCTTCTGGTGACCAGCTCTCCGGCCTTCATCGCCAACTATTTCAAGCCGTTCGGACAGATTGCCGCCCCGGTCGAACTGCTCGAAAACAAGTATTTCGAGCCAGCCGCGGCCTCGCTGGATGACCGCGCGGCGCCGGAGAACCCCGTAGCGCCGCCTTGGCGGATCGGCTGGTTCGGGGCGCTTCGCTGCCGTCGCTCCCTGGAGCTTCTGGCCGAATTTTCGCGCCGCCTCGACGGCCGCTTTGAAATCGTCCTCAGGGGCCGGCCGGCGCTGTCCGAATTTCCCGATTTCCACGGTTTCGTCGAATCGGAACCCTGGCTCTCGTTTGGCGGGCCCTACCGCAATCCCGAGGATATGGCGGCGATCTATCGCGAGGTCCACTTTTCCTGGGCCATCGACTTTTTTGAGCAGGGCCTGAACTCCGAATGGCTGCTGCCCAATCGGCTCTATGAGGGCTGCCGCTTCGGAGCCGTGCCGATTTCGATGGGAGCCACCGAAACCGGCCGGTTCCTTGACCGGCAAGGCATAGGGGTTCTTTTGCCAGAAGCCACGCCCGAGGCGCTCGAAGCCGCCGTCGGCACGATGGAGCAGCATCGGTTCGAGACATTGAGGGCGCGTGTTCTCGCCCGCAATCCGCGCATATGGAGCTACGACCGCGCCGATTGCCGGGCGCTCGTCGAAAAGCTCCGCGGGCTGACTGCGGCTCCCGGTCCATATGCTGCCGAAGCATTGGCATAGAAGGACTGCCGATGACGCAAACCGAAATTCCATCCTGCATGATCGTGGTTCCGTGCCTGAACGAAGCAGCCCATATCGGCGCGTTGCTTCGAGAGCTCCGCCCTGCGGCCGAGAGGCTGGGCGCCGTGATCATCGTTGCCGATGGCGGCAGCACGGACGGCACCAGGACGATCGTCGCGGACATCGCCGCAAAAGATCAGCGGGTGATCCTGCTGCACAATGAAAAGCGCTTGCAGAGCGCGGCAATCAATCTCGCCGTCGCCAGGTTCGGGGAAGGCGTCGACTATCTCATTCGCATCGACGCGCATGGCGGCTATCCTACGGATTATTGCGACCGGCTGGTCGAAGAAGCGCAGGCCACCGGTGCGGATTCGGTCGTCGTCTCGATGCTGACCAGTGGCAGCGGCATGGTTCAGAAAGCAGCGGCAGCGGCGCAGAACTCCAGGCTCGGCACCGGCGGCTCCAAGCACCGGCATCTTTCGGCGGGGGAATGGGTCGATCATGGCCACCACGCACTGATACGGATATCGGCCTTCACCGCGGTCGGCGGCTATGACGAAACCTTCAGCCACAATGAGGATGCCGAACTCGACTATCGGCTCCGCCAGGCCGGCTACCGCATCTGGATGACCGGCAAGACGCAAATGGTCTACTACCCGCGCTCCTCGCTGAAGGGCCTCTATTTTCAATATCTCGGCTATGGCCGTGGCCGGGCGAAGAACGTTCTCAAGCACCGCATGATCCCGAAGATCCGGCAGATGGTGCCGCTTCTGGTGTTCCCCGTGGTTCTTCTCGCCGCCTTTTCCTTCGTCCACTGGCTGGCGGCCGTGCCGCTTTTGCTATGGGCGTCGGTCTGCCTCGGCTACGGCTTTTGGACCGCCGTCAGCCAGCGCAAAGCCGACATTGCGCTTGCCGGGGTCTCGGCAATGGTCATGCATTTCGGCTGGTCGGTCGGTTTCTGGCTGCAACTGCTCGCACCGCGACCGCAGCGCGGGGTGGCGTGATGGACCCCCTCAGGAAAAATCGAAGCATCGATATCTGCGTCTGCACATTCCGCCGGCCGGAGCTTGCCGACACGCTTCGCTCCATAGCGGTCATGGACATGCCCGCGGGGTTCGACGTCGGTATCGTCATCGCCGACAACGACGATACGCCGACGGCCGGAACGCTGGTCGCCAAGCTGGCGGGGGAGTTGAAGCTGCCGGTGACCTACCGGCACGCCCCGGCCCGCAACATCTCGATCGCGCGCAACGCTTGCCTCGATACCAGTGCGGCGGATTTCGTCGCCTTTATCGACGACGACGAGACGGCCACCGCTGGCTGGCTTGCCGAACTGGTGGCGACGGCGGAAGCAACAGGTGCTGCGACGGTGCTTGGGCCGGTGCAAGCCCGTTACCTGCCGGATGCGCCCGCCTGGATGCGCAAAGGCGATTTCCACTCGACCTTGCCGGTCTGGGTGAGCGGCGAAATCCGCACCGGCTACACCTGCAACGTCCTGCTCAGGATTGGCGCTGAGAGCCTGCGCGGCCGGCGCTTCAGCCTGGCACGTGGCCAGACCGGCGGCGAAGATACGGAATTTTTCGACCAGATGGTCAAGTCCGGCGGCCGCATCGCCTTTTCGCCGGAGGCTTGGGTCGACGAAGCGGTGCCACCTGCCAGGGCGGCATTCGACTGGCTCGGCCGCCGCCGGTTCCGCGTTGGGCAGACGCACGGTCATCTTCTGGGGCGCAACGCACACGGCCTTGCCCGGCTCAAGCAGGTCGGCATTGCCGCGGCAAAGGCCGCCTACAGTTTCCTGTCGGCAATTCCGGTCGCCATCGACCCCGTACGTCGGAACCGCAGCCTGCTTCGCGGCATTATGCATGTCGGCGTCGTCAGCGGCCTCGTCGGGGTTCGTGAAATCCGCCAATACGGCCTGTCTTCGCCGCAGCAAGGGGGCAAGCGTGCAGCCTGACGTGAGCTTCGTGATTGCCGCCTACAATGCCGAGGCGACCATCGATCGGGCGATTGCCAGCGCCGTCGCCCAGCGCAATATCAGCGTCGAGGTCATCGTCGTCGACGACAAGTCGCGCGACCGGACGCTCGACCTGGCGAGATCGTACCCCGAAGACATCGTACGCGTTGTCGCGCTTGAGCAAAACCGTGGCCCCGGCGGCGCCAGGAATGCCGGCCTTGAGCTTGCACGCGGCAGGTGGGTCGCGGTCCTCGATTCCGACGACGCGGTCTATCCCGGGCGACTCTGCACCATGATCGAACGCGCGGAGAAAGCGGGCGCCGAGATCGCGGTCGATAATCTGCAGGTCGTTCGCGAGGATGGCGTTGCCGAAGAGACGATGTTCCCGGCCGACTATCTGGAAGGCCTCGGTTCAATCTCGCTGGCGGATTTCATCGGCGGCAATGTCCTCTTCGAATCGAGGTTCAATCTCGGCTACCTCAAGCCGATCTTCCAGCGCCGGTTCCTGAACGAGAACGGGCTTCGTTACGATGAAAGCCTGATCATTGGCGAAGACTATATCCTCCTGGCCAGTGCTCTGGCTAAAGGCGGCAATTGCGTGGTCGAGCCGACGACGGGCTATATCTACCACATTCGCACCGGTTCCATCTCCCGGGTGCTCGAACTTCATCACGTCGAGGCGATGCGCAGGGCCGATGCCACCTTCGCCGCGACCCATTCCATGGATGCTGCGGCCGAGGCGGCGTTCGCCAGGCGCGCTCGCAGCCTGCGCCGGGCGGCATCATTCCTGTCGCTGGTCCAGCACATCAAGGCGCGGTCCCCGCTCAAGGCGATATGGACGGCGCTCAGCGATCCGGCGGCGGTTCGGCATATGAGCATGCCGATCGCCGTCCGGCTGCGAAGGGTAGCGGCACAGTTTGCCGTGGTGGCGGGGAGGTGAAGGGCTGCAGGTGAATGAAGACAGTTTCGCCGCCTGCGACAGGGTTGAAATCGATCTCCTCAGAAGGAACATGCAATGAAAAAAGTCAGGAAGGCAGTCATACCGGTGGCGGGGCTCGGAACGCGGTTCCTGCCGGCGACCAAGTCCATGCCGAAGGAAATGCTGCCGGTGGTCGACAGGCCTGTCGTGCAATATGCGGTTGACGAGGCGTTCGAGGCCGGCATCGAGCACATCGTCTTCGTCACCGGCCGCAACAAGGCGGTGATCGAGGACTATTTCGACCTACATCCTGAACTGACCGGAACCCTGGAGCAGAGCGGCAAGAAGGCGCAACTCGAATCGCTTGAAAGCCTGCTTCCCGTCGCCGGCGCGACGAGCTTCATCCGCCAGCAGTCGCCGCAAGGCCTCGGCCATGCCGTCTGGTGCGCGCGCGAAGTCATCGGTGACGAGCCCTTCGCATTGCTTTTGCCGGACATGGTGTCCTTCGGCGGGCGCGGGTGTCTCGCCGAGGTCGCCGATCTTTATGCGCAGACTGGCGCAAACGTTATCGCCGTCGAGCGTTGCGATCCGACCGAGACCAGCAAATACGGCATTGTCGGGCGCGGCGCTGATGTCGGCACGGGCTTCGAGGTGACGGCCATGGTCGAAAAGCCGGCTCCTGCCAACGCGCCGTCGAACTTCTACATCAACGGCCGCTACATCCTGCAGCCCGAGATATTCTCGTTGCTGGCCAGCCAGCAGCGCGGCGCCGGCAACGAAATACAACTGACCGACGCAATGGTGCGTCTCGCACAGACCCAGGCCTTCTTCGCCCAGCCTTTCGACGGCCGCATGTTCGACTGCGGTTCGAAGGAGGGCTTCATCCAGGCCAATGTCGCTTTCGCGCTGGCGCGGGAGGACATGAAGGGCCCGATCTTCGAGATGCTGCAGGAATTCGTACGGTCGCATCAGCGTCGGGAAGAAGCCGCATAATGTCCATTTTTTCGAGGCATTGTGGGTGCGGCTGATGACGCAGGACAGGCCGTTGCGCCGCGCGCGACGCGCACTGTCCGGCGCAAGGTTTGCACCCTATGTCCCGACCTTCGAGGCGGTAGCGCCTGCAAACTAGAATTGGACCGAAGATGAACTATGCCAATTTTCCTGTCGACAAGAGGACGCCATTGCCGGCTTCTAATGCGGCAAACGCCGAAGACTTCATCGACATCGAGCGCCTGCTTGGCATGGCCGCGCGGCAGGCGAAAGTGGTTGCCGCCTGCGCCGTCATCGGTCTCTTTCTCGGCGTGCTCTATTTGCAGACGACGCCTCCTACCTATGTGGCGACGAGCAGCGTGCTGATCGACGAAGGATTGAACAAGGTCGTCGACGACATTTCGGCGGCGTCGGTCAGCATGCAGACCGACTCCGCCGTTCTGAGCCAGATCGAAATACTACAGTCGGCCAGGCTGGCTGGGGTGGTCGTCGACAAGCTGAAGCTCGATCAGAACGACGCTTTCATGAACCCTCCGACATCGGCCCTGTCGAAGGTTGCTGGCTTTGTGCGCGGTATCATCCAGTCTGTCCGCCCCAAGCGCGCCGCTAGCACAACCGATGTCACTCAGCTTGATGCTGCGACGCGTGACGCGATCACCGCATCGTCGTCGCCCCGCGACTATGCAATCTTCAAACTGCAGAACCAACTCGACGCCGAGCGGATCGGCCGAAGCTTTGTCATCAGCATCTCCTTCCAGGCGACGGATCCGGCGCTTGCGACCGCCATCACCAAGGCCTATGCCGACGCCTATCTCGCCGATCAGCTCGATGCCAGCTTCGACGCGACCGAGCGGGCGGCGGTCTGGCTGCAAGGCCGGCTGACCGAGCTTCGTGAGAGCTCCCAGGCGGCCGCATTAGCGGTCGAAAAGTTCAGGGCCGAACACGGATTGGCCGTCAATGACGGCCAGCTGATCAGCGACAAGCAATTGTCCGATCTCAACACCCAGCTGATCGTCGCGCAGGCCGATACCGCACGTGCCGGCGCCCGCTATCAGCAGTACAAGTCGATCGTCGAAAGCGGCTCGGACAATGCATTCAAGGACGCCGCGATATCGAACGACCAGCCGAGCAGCTCCGTCATCACGACGCTGAAGAACCGCTATCTCACCGTCGCCAAGCGGCAGCAGGACGTCGAAGCCAATTTCGGCCCGCAACATCCGCAGGCCGTCGCGCTCGCCAAGGAGAAGGCCGACATATCGGCGCAGATTTTCGGCGAGCTGAAGCAACTGACCGAAAGCTACCGTAACGAATACGAGGTCGCTCTGGCGCGCGAAACCGCGCTCCGCGCAAATGTCGCCTTGGCGGCTGGCAAGAGCTCCATCGACAACCAGTCGCAGGTCAAGCTGCGTGAGCTGGACCAAAAGGCGACGGCGCTGTCGACGCTCTACCAGACGTTCCTGAACCGCTATGAGGAGGCCGCCCAGCAGCAATCCTTCCCGGTCGGCAAGATCCGGGTCATCTCGGACGCGACGATGCCGCAGTCGGCCGCAACCCCGCGCACGGCCATCGTGCTGGGGCTTTCGCTGGCGCTTGGCATAATGATGGGCGCAGGGGTTGGTGGCCTGAATGAATTCAGGGAACGCTTCTTCAGGACCGGCGAGGATGTGCGCGACCGTGTCGGCCTCAAATTCCTCGGCTACCTGCCGGTCATCGGCAAGGCTGGCAAGGATGACCAGCGCAATGGCGGTCAGCCTGACGTCAAAGTCGTTGAATCCAAGACCGCCAAGTCCTCCAAATCCCAGCCCTCCAAAACATTGTCGGCAGCCGAAAAACGTGCGCGGATGCGGGTAACCGTCGATGCACCGGCATCGATGTTCTCAGAGACGCTGCGCAACGCCAAGATCGCCTTCGACGTCGTCATGGAGGGCCAGGGCAGCCGGGTCATCGGCGTGGTCTCGGTGCTTCCCGGCGAAGGCAAGTCGACGGTGGCGGCCAATCTTGCCGGGTTGCTTGCCGTCAACGGATCGAAAACGCTGCTGATCGACGGCGACCTGCGCAATCCCGGCCTCAGCCGCAGCCTCGGTATGGAGGCCGAGCAGGGCCTGATGGAAGCTGTGGTGAGCGGGCAGACATGGCAGTCGGTCGGCAAGATCGACCGGCAGACCAAGCTGGCTATCATCCCGGCCGTCCTGCGTGGCCAGTTTTCGCATACCAGCGAGCTTCTGTCTTCAGCCGGCATGCGGCGTTTCATCGATAACGCCAAGGAAACCTTCGAATACATCATCGTCGATCTGCCGCCGCTCGGGCCTGTCGTCGACGCCAAGGCCTTCGCTCCGCTTGTCGACGGCTTCGTGCTGGTCACCGAGTGGGGACGCACGCCGCGTGCGATGGTGCAATCCATGCTCAGCTCGGAGCCCTACATCGCCAAGAAGATCATTGGCGCGGTGCTGAACAAGGTCGAACTGAAGAAGCTGGCCAAATATGGCGCGATCGGCGGCTCGGAAAAATTCTTCGACAAATATTCGAGCTACTATCTGGAAAAATCGGAAGCGCGCACCAAGGCAGCCGCCTGAGCGACGACATCGCGCTCAGGAAAATATCAACCTGGCGCGGTTGTCGATGATCCTGAGGGCGGTCAGCTGGCCGGTTTGGAAGGCGCCGGTGTCTATGCCAAGCCGGCGTCCCTCGAGCTTCGGAGTGTCGACCGGCGTATGTCCGTGCACGACATAGCGGTCGAGAAGATGCGTAGCGTCGAAGAAGTCCGAACGGATATTCAGCAGGTCGTCCTCGTCCTGCGCGGCGAGGTCGATGCCGGGCCTGATGCCGGCATGGACGAACACGAATTTCGCCGAACAGACCATGACCGGCAGCGCACGCATGAAACTGACGTGGTCGGCGGGGATGATCTCCCGAATGCGCCTGTCGACCTCCTCGCTTGAACCGTAGAGATCGGCCATGCGCTCCGGGTCGACGCCGTAGGAAAACAGCGTTTGCAGGCCGCCTATTGCCAGCCACGACTCTCTCGAAATGATCCCGTCGAGATAGTTCAGCATCACGACTTCGTGGTTGCCGGCAAGGCAGATGCGCTGGAAATCATGGAGCGGCGGCGCCAGCAGATGATCGAGCACACGCGCCGACTGGGGTCCACGATCGACGTAGTCGCCAAGCATGATGATGAGCTTGCGCCCTTCGAAGGGCGCCGAATCGAGCAGGATCTTCTGCTCCAGGGCGCGGAGTTCCTTGTAGCAGCCATGCACGTCGCCGATCGCATAGACGACTGCGCCCCGCATATCGATCTCCAGCCGCTGGCGTGCCGCGGCCTGGGGCTTTCTCGATCGCTGGAACAGGGTCACGTATGGCATCTCGCATGGCTGTGGGTGCGTCTCGATTCCGAAACAACATGACGACACCGCGCGTGGATACCACGTCCGGCGCCGGTCGTTCCATACCGGAGCTTCGGACGCAACTCGGCTTCGGCGCCCCTTACAGGCCGATGCCGCGGCGGTTCAGCGCGGCGGTGATCTCGTCGAGGATGGCCGGGTCGTCGATCGTTGCCGGCATGGCCCATTCCTCCTTGTCGGCGATCTTCTGCATGGTGCCGCGCAGGATCTTGCCGGAGCGCGTCTTCGGCAGGCGCTTGATCGTCACCACCGTCTTGAAGGCAGCGACCGGGCCGATCCGTTCGCGCACCAGGGTGACAACCTCGTTTTCGATGATGCCGGCGTCGCGGTCGACGCCGGCATTCAGCACGACGAAGCCGAGTGGAACCTGGCCTTTCATAGCATCGGCAATACCGACGACGGCGCATTCGGCGACGTCGGGATGCGCGGCCAGAACCTCCTCCATGGCGCCGGTCGATAGCCGGTGGCCGGCGACATTGATGATGTCGTCGGTGCGAGCCATGACATAGAGATAGCCGTCCTCGTCCATCATGCCGGCATCCGCGGTTTTGTAGAAGCCGGGGAACTCGTCGAGATAGGCTTGGCGAAACCGCTCGTCGGCATTCCACAGCGTCGGCAGGCAGCCGGGGGGCAACGGCAATTTGACCACGACGTTGCCAAGCGTGCCACGCTTGACCTCATGCCCGGCATCGTCGAGCACGCGGATGTCATAACCGGGCATCGGCACGCCGGGCGAGCCGTATTTGACCGGCAGCAGGCCCAGTCCGGCGGGGTTGATGGTCATCGGCGAGCCGGTCTCGGTCTGCCACCAATGGTCGATCACCGGCACGGTCAATTTCTGCTCCGCCCATTTGATGGTTTCCGGATCGGCGCGCTCGCCGGCGAGGAACAGCGTCCGGAATTTGGACAGGTCGTATTTCGGGACGAATTCGCCCCTCGGGTCCTGTCCCTTGATGGCGCGAAAGGCGGTTGGCGCGGTGAACAGCGCGACGACGCCATGCTCGGCGATCACACGCCAATAGGTGCCGGCATCGGGCGTGCCGACCGGCTTGCCCTCGAACAGGATCGTTGTGCAGCCATGCAGCAGCGGGCCGTAGACGATATAGGAATGGCCGACCACCCAGCCGACATCGGAAGCCGCCCAGAACACTTCGCCCGGCTTGACGCCGAACTCGTTTTCCATCGACCATTTCAGCGCGACCATATGGCCGCCATTGTCGCGCACGATTCCCTTCGGCTGGCCGGTCGTGCCCGACGTGTAGATGATGTAGAGCGGATCGGTGGCAAGCACCGGAACACAGTCGACATTGGCACCCGCGGCCCGCTCCCGCGCCACGGCGTCGGCATAGTCGATATCGTGGTTTTCCCTGAGTTCGCAGCGCAGTTGGTCGCGCTGCAGGATAAGGCAGCTTTCCGGCTTGTGCCGCGACATCTCGATCGCCTTGTCGAGCAGCGGCTTATAGGCAACGACGCGCCCTGGCTCCAGGCCGCAGGAAGCGGAGATGATCAGCTTCGGCTTGGCGTCGTCGATGCGGGTGGCGAGCTCATGCGAGGCAAAGCCGCCGAAGACCACCGAATGCACGGCGCCGATCCGCGCACAGGCAAGCATTGCGAAGGCTGCTTCCGGTACCATCGGCATGTAGATGATGACGCGATCGCCTTTTTGGATGCCACGATTCTTGAGCACCGAGGTCAGCGCGACCACCTCGCGCTTCAACTCGGCATACGTGAATTTCCTGATTGTGCCCGAAATCGCGCTGTCATGGATCAACGCGATCTGGTCGGCACGGCCGCCCGCCACATGACGATCGACGGCATTGAAGCAGGTGTTGCACGAGGCGCCAACGAACCACCTGCCATAGACGCCGGCATTGGCGTCGAACACCGTCTCGAAGGGCGAGAACCAGTCGATTGCGCCGGCGGCATCGGCCCAGAATTTTTCCGGGTCGCGTTTCCAGCCGTCATAGACCTCGTGGTAGCGTGACGCCATCCAGCTTCCTCCCCAGGAATGTTTGCTGTCCTTGAAATAGCGTATGCTGGTTTGTGTAACCATGTATTTGTGCGTTTCGTTTGCTGTCGTTCTAACTTGGCCGCAAGTGCGGGTCATGGTGGTCTGGGGGCCGGTATCGTTCGAATTTTCGGCATTAGGGGCAGGGCGCGATGAAATTGCGATATGAGCTTGGGTTTGCCGCGGTTGCGACGCTGGCGGTGGTGCTCGCTTCAGCTGCTCAGGCAGGCGACGCGGCGGCCCGGCGCGTCATCGGCTTTTCGCCAGACGGCAACTACTTCGCCTTCGAACAGTACGGCACGCTCGATGCCGGTGCTTCGGATTCGGGCTGGTCGGAGATCGAGATCATCGACACGCGGACCGATGAGTTCGTCGGCGGCAAGCCGATCGTCATCGCCGACGAGACGGAGGATTCGACATTGACGCTTGCGCAGGCGAGGGCACAGGCCGCCGAACTGGCGGCGCCCTTGCTGGCCAAATATGCCATCGCGCCGCGCGGCGAGCGGACTGCCTTGGACAGGTTCACCTTTCCCGACGACATGGTCGCCTACAATGACATTGCGCGCCTCGAGCAGGTTTCGCAAAAATGGCTTTCGCCGGCCTATGACGAGCTTGGCACCATCCAGCTCGAGCAGATCCGTGCCGACAGCACGGCGGATTGTTCAGCGAGTTTCGACGCGACGCAGCAAGGCGAAACGACCGGCAAGGCGCTCGGCTTTCGCCTGACGCTGCAGGGTCAGGACGGCAAGCCGATCAAGCTGCTGCATGAGGACAAGGCGGTGCCCGGTTCGAGGAATTGCCCGACTTCCTACAGCCTGTCGGAATCTTACGCATTCACCCCGGATGGAAAACCGGGCGTGCTTGCGGTGCTCGTGCAGCGCTTCAGCCAGGGATTTGAAGGGCGCGACCGCCGTTTCATCGCCGTGACTGGCCAGGCGCACTGAGGCAACGCGCTGAGACGTAGTCCGCTACCCGAGTTTGTTGTCCCTAAAGCGGGAGGGCAGCGAGCATAAGTCCGACCCCGCCGACGATCAGCAAGGCGGCTGCCAGCACCTTTCCATGGCGCTCGAAACCCGTCGGCGCCCGATCCCAATTGTAACGCATGCTCGAACTCCCCAAACCCGCAGATTCTTTATCTTACGCAGGGTGAGGAGGGCAACTGTCTGGCGATGCGCGGCGTTGCCGATACCGGTCTTGTCACCGACTATTTCTGGGGCATTCTCCGCCGCTACATGCCCCAGCGCAGCGCGGCCGTATGTACCGGTGCATCCCACCAAACAGCCGCCTCGTCGTCGAGCATGCTCAGCGTGATCGAACAGCCGGCCATGTCGAGCGAGGTCACATAGGACCCGACCAGCGACCGGGTCACCGTCACGCCGTGCTTCTCGAAGATTTTGCGGGCGCTGTTGTACATCAGATAAAGCTCCATCAACGGTGTGCCGCCAAAGCCGTTGACGAAGAGTAGCGCCTGGCCTCTGGCACCGTCGCCCAGGTCACCCAGGATTGCGGTACAGATCTCCTCGGCGATAGCATCGGCGCTTTTCAATGTGTCGCGCCGCCTCCCAGGCTCGCCGTGGATGCCGACCCCGAACTCCATCTCGCCATCGCCGATATTGAAGGTCGGCTTGCCCGCCGCCGGCACGGTGCAACTGGTCAGCGCCACGCCCATCGAGCGCGTCGCGCCGTTGACGCGCTCGCCGAGCGCCTTCAACGGCTCCAGTGCCATGCCTTGTTCGGCCGCCGCGCCGACGATTTTCTCGACCACCAGCGTGCCGGCGACGCCGCGCCGGCCGGTGGTGTAGGACGAGTTTTCGACCGCAACGTCGTCATTGGTCACGATTTGCATCACGCCTTCCGACATTTCAGCGGCCATGTCGAAATTCATCACGTCGCCCTCGTAGTTCTTGACGATGAACAGGCAGCCGGCGCCCGTATTGACGACTTCGGCCGCCGCCATCATCTGGTCAGGCGTTGGCGAGGTGAATACCTGGCCGGGGCAGGCCGCATCCAGCATGCCGTGCCCGACGAACCCGCCATGTAGCGGCTCGTGACCCGAGCCGCCGCCGGAGATCAGCGCCACCTTGCCCGGTGTGAGCAGCTTGCGGCGGACAAATTTGTGTTCCTCGCCAAGCGCCAGGATATCGGCATGCGCGGCAACGAAGCCGTCGAGGCTCTCGGTCAGCACCGTATCGACCGAATTCAAAAATTTCTTCATGGCCGTCCTCCCGAAATAGCCCAGCGTCAGCTGCCCTTGCCGGCGATGCTGGTGATCTTCTGGATGAAATCGTTGACCGCCCGGTCGAGCGCCGCGTTCTGCTTGTCGTCGCCGAAATCGGGAACGATCAGCGAGACATGGCGTGTCTTGCGCAAGCCTGCGGCCAGCGACATCTTTCCCGGATGCGCCCGATGGTAGGCCTCAAGGAAATGATCGCGTTCGGCCGGGCTGAAATGGCAGACGGAGAAGATAGCCGGCAAATGCTTCGACGGGATCGGCGTCGAATAGGCCGGGCTGGAAATCTGCGTGACGAAGCTGCGATGCTTGCCCAGCGCATCAGCGAGGCGCTGGCGCATGCCGGACGGGCGCTGGTCGATCACCTGCGACAGGATCGTCTTGTAGGCGCGGATCGCCTCTTCGGGGCCGGATTGCGACGCCTTGTCTGCCATACCGGGGCCTAGATCGAAACGTCCGCGATGGCCGCCTTGGCCATCGCGAGTTGGGCGGGAGCGACGGAGAGGTCACGCAGGCCGGTTTCGAGCAGCGCCGGGATCAAGGCGGGGTCGCCGCCGGCATCGCCACACAGGCTGACCGGGATATTATGCTCGCGGCCGAAGGCGGCAACCGAGGCGATCAGCCGGAGCACGGCTGGGTGCCTGACGGAATTCAGATGTGCGACCGACGCATTGTCGCGCGCGGCGGCCATCACGTATTGGGTCAAATCATTCGAGCCGATCGAGAAGAAGGCGGCCTTGGCGAATGCCTCCGGTGCGATGGCCACCGACGGCACCTCGACCATGATGCCAAGCGGCGGCATTTTGTGCGCGATGCCGCGCGCCAAAAGGTCAGCCTGCTCCTCAGCGAACAGCGCGGTGGCGTGTTCATACTCTTCCGGAACGGCGATCATCGGGAACATCACCTTCAGATTGCCGTGCATGGCGGCACGTAGCAAGGCGCGGATCTGCACACGAAAGACCTCCGGACGCATCAGCGACAGCCTGATCCCGCGCAGGCCAAGGAATGGATTACCTTCCTCGACGGTCAGGCCCGGCACAGGTTTATCGCCGCCCGCATCGACAGTACGGATCGTCACCGGCCTGTCGCCTGCCCATTCCAGCACTCTACGGTAGGCGCGATATTGCGTCTCCTCGTCCGGCAGCGTCTTGCCGAACAGGAATTCGGTCCGCATCAGCCCGACACCGTCGCACGCCGCAGCATCGATGCGGTCGACATCGGACGGATCGGCAATATTCACCTGCACGTGGACCGCTATGCCGGTCTTCGTTGCTGCCGGCCTTGTCAAATAGGCTGCCGCATTGTCGCGATGCGCCGCGAAAGACGACGACGATCGCCGGAATGCCTCGATCTCCGTTTTCGAAGGCGCCAACACGATGCCGCCATGTTCGGCATCGAGCAGTGCGATTCCGGCAAGGTGAGCCGGCGAAGCACCGGGCCCGGCTACCCCACGCGCTACGAGCCCCAACCCCACCACCATTGGCACGCCGCGTGAGCGTGCCAGCATTGCGACATGACTTGCGGCACTTCCGGCCGTAAGTGCTATGCCGCCGCCGGCACTCCAGTCGGTTTCGAGGAAGCGCGTCGGTGCGATATCCTCGCCGTAGAAGATCGCACCTGCCGGCGCGGCAATGTCGCCGCCCCCGGCAAGCGCGCGTAGCACCTGGTCGCGTATGTCGCGCATGTCGGCCGCGCGCGCCCGGAAATAGTCCTGCTCGGATGTTTCATAGCCGGCTATCTCGGCGTCGAGCGCTTTTCGCCAAGCCACATCAGCAGCCATGCCCTCGGCAATTCGCGCAAAGGCCGGGCCGGTCAGCGCGTCGTCCTCCAGCATGGCGAGCTGGAATTCGAGGATCCCGGCCGCCTCGCTGTCGCTGGTTTCGATCAATGTCGCGAGCCGGCCTGCGGCAATGGAGATGGCGGCCTCAAGCGCCGCCTTCTCGTCCGCGGCAGTCGCCTTGCGGACATAACGCACAGCAGCCTGGTCCAGATCGAACAACGGCCCCTCGGCATAGCCGGCCGATGCCGAAATGCCCTGCAGCCTAAGCGGTTCGGGCATGGTCCTTGCCTTCGTCGAAATCGCGCCGCACCAGCTCGACCAGGGCGCCGACCGCCTCGCCGGCGCCGTCCCCTTTGGCTCTGATATGCAGGACAGTGCCTTTCGGCGCTTTCGCCGCCATCACCTTGACGATGCTCTTGGCGTCGAACCATGGCCCGTTGGCGGCGAGCGCAATCTCGACGTCGGCCGAAAACGTCTTGGCAAGCTTGGTGAACTTCACCGAAGGACGCGCATGCAGTCCCACCTCATGGGTGATCAGGACGCTGGCTTCGGCTGCTGCGGACATGCTTGTCAAAATTCCCGTTCGTTCACGACGGCGACAATTCGTGCGCCGTCGCCACCACTTCCCTGAGCGAGGCGCCGCCGGAAGCCTCGGTCGCCGCCATCACCGCGCCTTCGACGATCGGCGCATTGCAGACGATGATCTTCTGGGCGCGTGGTTCGCCGATCATCTCGACCGCCATCTCGCTATTGGTCTCGGCACCGCCGAGATCGACGAGAATCGCGACCCCCGCCTCCGACCAGGCCTTGTCGATGGCGCCCATGATCGCCTCGACATTGGTTCCCAGCCCGCCATGGCCGTCTCCGCCGCACCATGCAAGCGGCACTTCGTTGCCGACCATCTGCCGCACCATGTCGGCGGTGCCTTCGGCGACCAGCGGCGAATGCGATACGATGACGATGCCGACATTGCTCATGCGCGCCTCTCGATTGCCTCGGCTACGGCCCGCACCAGAAGCGCAGTCGAGCGTGCGCCGGCATCCATATGACCGATCGAACGGTCGCCAAGGAATGAGGCGCGCCCACGCAGTGCCTTCATCGGCACGGTCGCGTCGGCCGCGTTGTCGGCGATCTCGACGATGTCCGCTGCCGTCTTTCCGTGCAGCAGGGCCTCATGCACCGGCTGCAGCACATCGAGCATGGTTTTTTGCCCGGCCTGCGACTTGCCTCTGGCGGCAACCGCTTCGATCGCCTTGCCGAAGGCCGCCGCCAGGTCGGCGCGACCCGGCGCGGCGGAAATCTCCTTGCCGAGCGCCATGAACAGCGTGCCGAACAAGGGACCGGAGGCTCCGCCGACGGTCATCACCAGTTTGGTGCCGATCGCCTTCAGCGCCTCGGGCAACGGCTTTGCCGCAAACGCGCCGGCCTCGGCCCGCACTGCCTCGAAGCCGCGTTTCATGTTGAGCCCATGGTCGCCGTCGCCGATGGCCTGGTCGAGACTGGTCAGCTCTTCGGCATGTGCGGCGATCGTGTTTGCCGCCGCCTCGATCAGCCTGGAAATATCCGCTGCCGCCATATCACCCATGCTCCTGGCCCCTGCGCTGCCGGCAGTACGAGAAAATTGCATATCCGGCAATTGAAGCATTCTTTTCCCCAGTCAAGCGGGTTCGAGCAACGCAGCGAGGGCAGTGAAGACCTCGGCGACGGCAAAGGCGCCGGGGTCGACCACGCCGTCGAGCTGGCTGCCAATATAGGCGGACCGCCCGGCCTTGGCCTTGCGCATGGCAGCGGTGGCCTCGGCTCCGCGTTGCGCCGCGACCGCCGCATCTTCCAGACTCCCCCTGTCCAGCGCCCTCAAGGCGGGTTCCAGGGCATCGATCATCGTGCGATCGCCGACCCTCGCTCCACCATAGAAGGACATCCGATCGAGGCCGGCGAGAAGCGCCTTGGGAAGCGTTTCGCCAGACTCCAGCGCCAGCGCGGCGGCGGTGAAGAAGATCGACAACAGCACGCCGCTAGAGCCGCCCATGCTGGCGCTCAGGATATCGCCGACGGCGGCGAGCGTTGCGGCAGGGTCAGCGAGCGGCAGTGTCGCAATGCGGCCAAGCACGCTGCGCGCACCGGCCGCCACAGTCGATCCGGTGTCACCGTCTCCCGCCTTGGCATCCAGTCCGTTCAACGCGCCTTCAAGCGAGATCAGCCGGTCGCAGACCGCGACAACCAACCGGTCGGTGCGTGCGTCCTGGCTGGCTTTCGACGCGTTGTTCGGGCCGGCGGCTTTGGCCATCGGCACGACGCTGGCTTGGCGAACGGCTCTTGCCGGCAGCCAGGCGTGAGGGCCTACCGGCGCCCGCAACGCCGCTTCGCGCGATGCATCGAGCCGGATCAGCGACAGGGAAAAGCCGTTCATGTTGAGCGCGGTCATAAGCTGCCCGGGCCCGATTGTCAGCGTCACCTTTTGTGCCAGCGGTGAAGCCAGTACCGCATTGGCGACAAGCAACATTTCCAGCGGTGGCACCGAACCGAGATTATTGATCAGCAAGGCGTAGTCGCTGACCGGATCGAGCCGCGCGGCAAGGCGCTCCGACATGATCGCAACCAGCCTTTCGGCACTTTGCACCGCAATCCGCTCAACGCCCGGTTCGCCATGGATGCCGAGGCCGAGTTCGGCATCGTCCGCCCCGAATCTTTCTTCATGGCTCTGACCGGGGATCGAGCAGGATGACAGCGATATGCCGAGCGAAACGATATCCGCCGCCGCTGCCCGCGCCGCAGCGGCAACCGTCGCCAGGTCAATGCCGGCTTCCGACAGGTGGCCGGCGATCTTGTGCACGAACAAGGTGCCGGCAACGCCACGCGGCTGGGCAATATCAGGCAGGGCAATGTCGTCCGCGACGATCACCATCTCGACGCGGAAGCCTTCGGCGCGCGCCTTCTCGGCGGCCAAGCCGAAGTTGAGGCGATCGCCGGTATAGTTCTTGACGATCAGCAGGCACCCGGTGGGACCGGTCACCGCGCGGATGGCGGCCAATACCGCTTCCACGCTCGGCGAAGCAAAGATATCGCCCGAAACCGCCGCCGTCAGCATGCCAATGCCGACAAAGCCGGCATGGGCAGGTTCGTGCCCGGCCCCGCCGCCGGAAATGACCGCGACCTTGGTCTTATCCCAGTCCGCGCGGAGAATGACCTTGATCTCGGGATAGCCGTCGAGGCGAGCGAGATCGCCGGCGCCGGTCGTACCGAGGAAGCCGTCCAGGGCCTCAGTTACGATCGTATCCCTGCGATTGAAAAAATGCTTCATCGAATTGGTCCAGTCCGGTGCCCGAAATTGCCGGTTGAAAGGTGCCAGGAAAACACTCGCGCAGCGCTCACATCAGCCGTCGCCCATCGGGGCCGAAATACAGCGGCGAGCGATAGCGGATCATGATCTTGTCGCCCTGCGCCAGGTCGGTGTCGGGGTCGGTTAGCGTCACCAGCTTCCTGGTCCCCACCGTCACATGCAGATGGTTCTGGTCGCCGAGATGCTCGACCCAATCGACGACGCCGTCGGCATGGCCGTTCGCCGCCTTCTCGATCGAAAGATGTTCGGTACGAGCACCGATCGTCTTTGTTCCCGCCGGCGCGCCACCATCCGGCAGCAGTCCGACCGGCAACAAATTGATTGCCGGTTGGCCGAGCCTTGCGGCGACGTGAAGGTTTGCCGGCTCAGAATAGATCGTGCGCGGGGAACCGATCTGCACCAGCACGCCGTCGGCGAGAATGCCGATGCGGTCGGCCATGGTCATCGCTTCGATCTGGTCGTGCGTGACGTAGAGCATTGTGGCGCCGAGTTCCGCCTGGATGCGCTTCAGCTCGAGCCTGAGATCGGCGCGCAGCTTGGCGTCGAGCGACGACAGCGGCTCGTCCATCAGGTAGATCGACGGCTTGCGCACCAAAGCGCGGCCGATGGCGACGCGCTGCATCTCGCCGCCAGAGAGTTTGGTCGAGCGATTATTCAGCTTGTGGTGGATGCGCACCATCTTGGCCACGTCCTCGACGCGGCGGCGGATCTGATCCTCCGGCATTTTCCGTGCTGGCGAGCGCAGCGGAAAGGCGAGGTTGTCGTAAACCGACAGATGCGGATAGAGCGAATATTGCTGGAACACGAAAGCGGTGTCCCGCTCGGCCGGCGACAGCGTCGTCGTGTCGTGGCCGGCAATATGGATCGAGCCCGCTTCCGGACGCTCCAGCCCGGCGATCAGCCTGAGCGTCGTCGTCTTGCCGGCGCCGGTCGGCCCGAGCAGCACGACGAATTCCCCGTCGGCGATATGCAGGTCGAGATTGTGGACGGCGACATGCTCGCCAAAAGCCTTGGTCACGCTTTTGATGTGAACGTCAGCCATGATGTGCTCTCCCCTGGGAGGCCGAGTCATGGATTTCGGTGCGCACCGCACGGCCGGATCCTTTTGCGAACAGCGACAGCCGCGCGCTGCTCAGCGCCAGGCCCACATGATCGCCCGGATTGAGCCGGATTTCGGCCGGCACCCTGGCCTTGATGATGCCGTCTGCTGTCTCCACCGCCACGATCTGAGTGGTGCCGAGATATTCCGTGCCATAAATAGCACCGCGCAGCTTCGAAGCGTCGTCGAAGCGGATGTGCTCCGGTCGGATGCCAAGCGCCATATCGGCCGGCGCGACGTCCTCGCGGATCTCCGGCACGGCCACCTTCGCGCCTTGCACAACAATTTCCCTGGCGCCCTTTGAAAGCCCGCCGCCGAAGCCGAGGAAATTCATCGGCGGCGAGCCGATGAAGTCGGCGACGAACATCGTCGCCGGCCGGTCGTAGATCTCGCGCGGCGTGCCGAACTGCTCGATGACGCCGTGGTTCATCACCGCGATCTTGTCGGCCATCGACATCGCTTCCATCTGGTCATGCGTGACATAGACGGTGGTGGCGTGGATGCGGTTGTGCAGTTCTCGCAATTCATGGACCATCAGGTCGCGGAATTCGGTGTCGAGCGTGCCGAGCGGCTCATCCATCAGGAAACATTTTGGCCGCCGTACGATGGCGCGGCCGAGCGCCACGCGCTGGCGATCGCCGCCGGCAAGCCCGGAGACCGATTTGTTGAGCAGATGGTCGATCCGCAAAAGCTTCGCCGTCTCCTCCACTCGGCTCCGGATTTCAGCGCCTGGCATGCCTTGCGCCAGCAGTGGAAAGCCGATGTTCTTCCGCACATTCATGTGCGGATAGAGCGCGAACAGCTGGAAGACGAAGGCGATGTCGCGCTCGCGGGCACGCCGCATGGTGACGTCCTCGCCGCCAAGCAGGATCTTGCCGCCGGTCGGCAGTTCGAGCCCGGCGATCATGCGCAACGTCGTCGTCTTGCCGCAGCCGGACGGCCCCAGCATGACGAAGAATTCGCCCTCCTCGACGACGAAGTTGGAATCCTGCACGGCGACGAAATCGCCGAATGCCTTCCTCAGATGTTCGACCCTGATCTCGGCCATCGTCTACTCCGGAAATTTCGAGACGATGATGAACATCGCCGTGCCCGCAAGCATGGTGATGAAGGAATAGGTGTAGAGCACCAGTGCGAAGGGCTGGAACAGCATCAGGAAGCCGATGGCGATGATCGCGGTGGCGACGTTTTCCATCAGCCCGCGCCTGGCCCAGACGGGCCAGCGCGATTTGCGTTTTGCGGTCATGCTCATTTACGCACCGCGCCAAAGGTGATGCCGCGCAGCAATTGCTTGCGAAGCAGGATGGTGAAGACCAGGATCGGCACCAGGAAGATCGTCGTGCCGGCCGCGACCGCCGGCCAGTCCTGACCGCCTTCGCCGATGATGGTCGGGATGAAGGGCGGCGCGGTCTGCGCCGTGCCCGAGGTCAGTAGCGCAGCGAAGGCATATTCGTTCCAGGCAAAGATCAGGCAGAAGATGGCGGTTGCGGCAATACCGGTGGTCGCCTGCGGCAGTACCGTGCGCCAGAACGCCTGCAGCCTGGTGTAGCCGTCGATCATCGCCGCTTCTTCATATTCGCGCGGGATCTCGTCGATGAAGCCTTTTAGCAGCCACACCGCCAAGGACACGTTGACCGCCGTATAAAGCAGGATCATGCCGAGAGCCGTGTCCGACAGGCCAAGCTCCCGGTACATCAGGTAGATCGGGATGGCGACGGCGATCGGCGGCATCATCCGCGTCGACAGGATGAAGAACAGAAGGTCGTCGGCGAGCGGCACCTTGAAGCGCGAAAAACCATAGGCCGACAGCGTGCCGAGGAACACCGCGCAAAACGTCGAGCCGAACGCGATGATCAGCGAATTGACGAAGCGCGGCATGAAGTTGGACGGGCCGGCGATCACCATGTTGCGCTTGCGCACCGTCTCGTCGCACAGGCCCGTCGCCGGTCCCAGCGAGTTGATGTATTCCGGTGTTTGCCGAGTCCGGGTCGAGAACAGGTTGCAGTAGCCCTCGAGGCTGGGCTGGAACAGAATCTTCGGCGGATAGGCGATCGAATCCGGCGGCGTCTTGAAGCTGGTGGCGAAGATCCACAGCAGCGGCACGATCGAGATCAGCGCGTAGGCGACGATGATCGTGCCGGCGACGCGCTTCGACGTGGCCGACGGCGCGACAACGGAATGGGCTGACGTCAGGCTCATCTCTGCTTCACCTTGTTGAGCGCCTTGACGTAGATGTTTGCGAGGCCAAACACTGCGACGAACAGGATGATGGCGAAGGCCGAGGAATAGCCCGTCCGCCAGCTTTCGAAGGCCTGCCGCTTCAGCGTGATCGAGGCCACTTCGGTGGTTGATCCCGGCCCGCCGCCGGTGAGCAAATTGACCATGTCGAACATCTTGAAGTTCTCGATGCCGCGAAACAGCACCGCCAGCATGATGAAGGGCAGCGCCATCGGCAGCGTGATCGACCAGAACTGCCGCCAGTTGGAGGCGCGGTCGACCTCGGCCGCTTCGTAGATGTATTCGGGGATCGAGCGCAGGCCGGCGAGGCAGATCAGCATCACGTAAGGCGTCCACATCCAGGTGTCGACGATGATGATCGACCATGGCGCCAGTGACACGTTGGAGAGCATGCTGATTTCGGTTGCCGGAATGCCGGTGACGAACGAAACGGCGTAGGCGAACAGCCCGATCTGCGGCTCGTAGAGGAAGCGCCAGAAATTACCGACCACCGCCGGCGACAGCATCATCGGCACCAGGATGATTGTCGTCCAGAAGGCGTGGCCGCGAAACTTGCGGTCGATCAGCCAAGCCAGCGTGAAGCCGATCAGCGTCTGCAGCAGGATGGTCCAGAACACGAAATGCGCCGTCGTCTGCATGGCGATCCAGATGTCCTGGTCGGCGAGGATGCGCTTGTAGTTTGCCAGCCCAAGGTTCTTCACAACCTCGTTGGGCCGATTGGCGCGAAAATTGGTGAAGGACAGATAGATTGCCCAGAACAGCGGAAAGATGTTGATAGCTAAAAGCAACAGGATCGTCGGCGAGATGAACAGCCAGGCGAGGCCCTTGTCGCTGATGCCCCGGACCTTGCGGGCCAACGGCTCGGGCGTAGCCCGGGCAACGCTGTCCGCCGTCCGATTGAGCATGGTCAGTCCTGCTTCGGTCACTTGGCTCGTCTCGACAATGGAATTTATCTGAACTGTGTCCCGTGCCAAGTGGCACGGGACGGTTCGGTCATGGGCTCGGGAGGAGCCGTTTACATCTTGCCATCGTCCTGGAAGACCTCGGTCCAGTCCTTGACGAGGCCGTCGAGTGCATCCTTGGCCGAGCCTTGCCCGGCAACGACATAGTCGTGGAAGCGCTTCTGCGATGCCTGCAACAGCGGGGCATAGCTCGGCTCGGCCCAGAAGTCCTTCACGATGGCCATCGAGTCGAGGAAGGTCTGCGCGTAGGGCTGGCTGGCCGGGAAGGCCGGGTCCTTGACGACCGCGTTGAGGCAGGAATAGCCGCCGAGCGACCACCATTTGGACTGCACGTCCTTGTTGGCGAACCATTTGATGTATTTGAGCGCGGCTTCCTGCTTGTCGGAATAGGAGACCACCGAGATGCCTTGGCCGCCGAGCTGGGCGAACTGGTCCCCGTCCGGACCTTTCGGATTGACGAAATAGCCGATCTTGTCGCCGCCGACATTCTCGTCCTTCTGCAGGCCTGGCCAGGTGAAGGCGAAGTTCATGTGCATCGCCACCTGGCCCGATTTGAAGGCATCGACGCCTTCGCCCATGTAGCTGTTCGAGGCGCCGGGAGGGGTGCAGCAATCGTAGAGGGCTTTGTAGAACTCCAGGCCCTTCACCGATTTATCGGAGTTGACGAAGCCTTCCATCTCGTAGGGCTTTTTCGGGTTTTCGTACTGGAAGCCGAAGCTGTAGAGCACGTCCATGGCGCCCATGGTGATGCCTTCCGAGCCGCGCTCGGTGTAGATCGACGCGCCATAGACGGTCTTGCCGTCGATGTCGCGCTTCTGGAAGAATTCGGCGATCTGCTTCAATTGGTCGAAGGTCGTCGGCGGGCCGAGATCCCAGCCGTACTTTTCCTTGAATTCCTTCTGCAGCTCCGGCTTGGAGAACCAGTCCTTGCGGTAAGTCCAACCGACGACGTCACCCATGGCCGGCAGCGCCCAGTAATTCGGCGAGTTCTTCGGCCATTCCGAATAGCCGACGACGGTCGCCGGCACGAAATCGTCCATGCTGATCTTCTCCTTGTCGAAGAAGTCGTTCAGCTTGACGTAATGGCCGTTCTCGGCGGCACCGCCGATCCACTGGCTGTCGCCGATGATGAGGTCGCACAGCTTGCCGTGCGAATTCAGCTCGTTGAGAAAGCGATCGGCATAGTTGGTCCACGGCACGAATTCGAATTTCATGCCGATGCCGGTTTCCTTGGTGAAGTCCTTGGACAATTCCACAAGCGCGTTGGCCGGGTCCCAGGCTGCCCAGCAAAGCGTCAGATCTTCTGCCTGCGCGACATTCGAAACGGCTGTCGACGCAAAGAGTGTCGATGCCAGTCCCAACGCCAATTTCAAGGTCGATTTCATGCCTTCCTCCCATTTGCGAAACGCGTCCGGATGACGGTTTCAAGAGCCCGCTAAACCCCACCTCGGGGGCCCAAACACAACGACGCGGCGGCGCACCGGATGTTTAGTAATTTGTTTAGTGATGCAATTTTTACTAAACAAGGCAAGCGAATTCGTTGCTGCATCGCAGCATGCTGGATAGGAAAGCAACGTGAGAAGTTGCGGCGACCTGCCTAGGTCACCGTCTTGTTGCTGACGGCCACCGGACGGATCACTGGGGCCGGCGGCAGCAGCGCGCGGATATCGGCGAAGGGGAAGACTGGCTCGAAGCGGAAGGCCTCGGCGAACGATCCGGCTGGGCCGTTGCACTGGCCGGCGCGAAAGGCGTTCTGCGTGCGCGCCGCGTCGACGAAACGCTCGGGATCCTGCGACTGGTGCGCCCGGATCGCCTCCGCCTTGAGATCGAAATGCCTGGAGGTATCGACGTAGTGCGTTGGCGAAAACCCGGTGCCGCCGAACGTGTCGGCATGTAGCACCGGCACCGAGAATGACGCTGCGATGCGCACGCCATCCGACAGCGCGCGGTGGTCGCCATGATAGTCGTTCGGCGCATGCGTTGTCACCAGATCCGGCCCTATCTCGCCGATCAGTGCTTTGAGCGCCCCGATCAGCGCGGCATCCGCGACCAGCCCGCCATCGGGAAAGTCGAGGAAGCGCGGCGTCACGCCAAGCAGGCCGGCCGCCGCCGTCGCCTCCTTGCGGCGCGTGCGGGCCAGCGCTGACGGATCGCCGTAGCCGCCCCGGGTGCCATCCGTGGCTATGGCAAAAAAGAGTTCTGCGCCTTGCGCGGCATAGGCCGCCATCGTACCGAACATGAAGATCTCGATGTCGTCCGAATGCGCGCCAAGCGCCAATATCTTCACTCTCATCTCTCCCGGAAATGGAAAAACGTGCCCAACGGAATTCTGCTCGCGCTCATCGCCTATGCAAGCTATTCGTGCAGCGACGCGGTTGTCAAAAGCCTGGGCGGGCAGTTCAACGTCTTCGAGATCGGCTTCTTCTCGACATTGTTCGCCGGCTGCTTTCTGCTCTTTGCCAGGCCGGCAGGCGAGCGCTGGCTCGATTTCTGGCGCACCAACCGGCCCTGGGCGGTACAGGCCCGGGCTTGGGCCGGCATCGCCTCGGGCGTGCTGAGCGTCTATGCCTTCACCACCATCCCGCTGGCGGAAGTCTATGCGCTCATCTTTCTGGCGCCGCTGTTCGTCACTATCCTGGCCACGCTGGTCCTCAAGGAAAAGGTCGGCCCATGGCGATGGCTGGCGGTCGTCGCCGGCTTTGCCGGGGTCATGCTGGTCGTCAGGCCTGGTTTTCGCGAGTTGCAGCTTGGCCATCTGGCGGCGTTCATCATCGCCTTCCTGGCCGCCACCAATGTCATCCTGATGCGTTCGCTCGCCGCGCAGGAAAAGCGCACAACGATGCTCGGCGTGCTGATCGGCTACGGCCTGCTCTTCAACGGCGTCGGTGCGGCGGCTACCTCGTTCTCGCTGCCGGATGGCAGGCAATGGGCCTGGCTGGTGCTGGCCGGCGCCTTTACCGCCGGCGGCCAGCTGCTGCATCTGCTGGCGGTCAAATACGCGCCGGCCAACCGCATCGCGCCGACGCATTACTCGCAGATCGTCTGGGCGGTGGTTCTAGGTGCGCTGTTCTTCAGGGAATATCCGGATTTTCTGTCGCTGGTCGGCTTGGCCGTGGTCGGCGGTTCCGGCCTGCTGACGACGGTGCGCGAGGAGGTGCGGCTCGGCACGGTGCGCTGGAACCCGTTTTCGCGGACCAGGCTTTGAGTCGGCGCCGAGGTTGCGCCGCGACCGCCACCGCTGATATGCGGTCGTTGCCAACTGGCTGCACAGCATAGCACAATGACGACAAAACCCTTGCCGGACCTGCCGGTCTCCGTTGTCTTGCCGGCGCTCAATGAAACGCTGAGCCATGGTAACAGCGCCGTGCTGGTGGCGCCGCCCGGTGCCGGCAAGACGACGCTGGTTCCACTGGCGCTGCTCGACGCTGAATGGCTCGGCGCCGGAAAGATCATCCTGCTCGAGCCGCGCCGCCTCGCCGCCCGCGCTGCCGCCCGCCGCATGGCCGAATTGCTCGGCCAAGAGCCCGGCGAAACCGTCGGCTATGCCATGCGCATGGAAAACCGCAGTTCCGCAAAGACCAGGATTCTCGTCGTCACCGAAGGCGTGCTGTCCCGCATGATCCTCGACGACCCGGAACTGCCTGGTGTCGCGGCGGTGCTATTCGACGAGTTCCACGAACGCTCGCTCGACGGCGATTTCGGGTTGGCGCTGGCGCTCGACGTGCAGGGTGCGCTGAGGCCCGAACTCAGATTGCTGGTGATGTCGGCAACGCTCGACGGCGCGCGTGTCGCAAAATTGCTGTCCGGCGCGCCGGTGATCGAGAGCGCAGGCCGCGCCTTCCCGGTTGACATCCGCTATGACGAGCGGCCGGCCGGCGTCACCATCGAGGACGCCATGGCCAAGGCGATCCGCTCGGCGCTTGCCGGGGAGGAGGGCAGCGTGCTCGCTTTCCTGCCCGGCCAGCGCGAGATCGAGCGCACCGCCGAGCGGCTGGCGGGCAAGGTCGGCGCCGATACCGACATCGTGCCGCTCTATGGTATGCTCGACAACAAGGCGCAGGACGCGGCGATTAAGCCGGCGCCGCTCGGCCGCCGCAAGGTCGTGCTGGCGACGTCGATCGCCGAAACCTCCATCACCATCGACGGTGTGCGCGTCGTCATCGATTCCGGCCTGTCGCGGCTGCCGCGCTATGAGCCGGCGAGCGGCCTGACGCGGCTGGAGACGGTACGTGCTTCCCGCGCTTCCGCCGACCAGCGCGCCGGCCGTGCCGGGCGCACGCAGCCGGGCGTCGCCATCCGGTTGTGGCGGGCCGAGCAGACAGCGGCCCTGCCGGCCTTCACGCCGCCGGAAATCCTCGAGGCCGATCTTTCCGGCCTGTTGCTCGATAGCGCGGCGTTCGGCGTCGCCGATCCGACCAGCCTGTCCTTCCTCGACCCCCCGCCGGCTCCGGCGCTCACCGAGGCGAGGGTACTGCTACGTGCGCTCGATGCTGTCGATGCGGCAGGACGCCTGACGGATGCCGGTGCCGCGATGCGCAGGCTGGCGCTACCGGTGCGGCTCGCCCACATGGTCGCCGAGGCGGCAAGAACCGGAGAGGCGCTCGAGGCGGCGATGCTCGCCGTATTGTTGACCGAGCGTGGCCTTGGCGGCGATGGTGCCGATCTCGAACGGCGGCTGCTGCGCTTTCGCGCCGAAAGATCGCCGCGCGCCACCGCCGCCCGGCAGCTGGCTGAGAGGCTGGCAAAGCAGGCTTCACCCTCCCCCTCGAGGGGAGGGTCGGCGAGCGAGCCGAGCGCAGCGAGACGAGGGAGACGGGGCGGGGTCGTCGATGGCGTGCCCGAACCGACCCCACCCCGATCCGCTACGCGGATCGACGCGCCGGGGCGAGCCACGGGGCTCGCTCGTCCTTCCGACCCCCTCAAGAGGGAGGGCAGCACAGCCGGCGCTCTCCTCATCCATGCCTGGCCGGATCGGGTCGCCAAAGCGCGCGGCGAGCGTGGCCGCTTCGTGCTTGCCAACGGCTCGGGCGCCATGCTCGACGCCTCCGATCCGCTGGCCGGCGAGACCTGGCTCGTCGTCGCCGACCTGCAGGGCAAGGCGCAGAACGCCCGCATCACCGCAGCAGCAGCCATCGATGAGGCCGACATCCGCACTGCGCTGGCGGAAAAGACCGAGACCCGCCGCGAGGTGAGCTTCGACCGCGACAGGCGCGCGGTGCGGGTGCGCGAAACGGTTCGCCTCGGCGCCATCACGCTGTCCGAACGCATGCTGCCGGCGCCGACCGGTGCCGACGCGGATCGCGCCATCCTCGACGCCTTGCGCGAACACGGCCTGTCCCTGTTGCCGTGGAACAGGGAGGCGGAGACGTTGCGGCAGCGGCTCGGCTGGCTGCATCGCGGCCTCGGCGCGCCATGGCCCGATGTCTCCGATGCCGCGCTCGTCGAGCGCCTCGACGACTGGCTGCTGCCGTTCCTTTCCGGCGCGGCATCCTTTGCGGCAATCGATCCCAGCGTGCTTTCGCAAGGCCTGATGACGCTGGTGCCGCACGAATTGCAGCGCAAGATCGACACATTGGCGCCGACCCATTTCGACGCGCCGTCGGGCAGCCGGCTGCCGATCCGCTATGGCGGCGAATGGCCGGTGCTGGCGATCCGCGTGCAGGAACTGTTCGGCTTCGACCGGCATCCGGCGATCGCCAACGGCACTGTGCCGCTGACGCTCGAATTGCTGTCGCCGGCTCACCGGCCGATCCAGACGACGCGCGACCTACCCGGCTTCTGGCGCGGCTCCTGGGCCGATGTGCGGGCAGAGATGCGCGGCCGCTATCCCAGGCATGTCTGGCCGGAGAACCCGCTTCTCGCCGCCGCCACCAGCCGCGCCAAGCCGCGCGGTACCTGATGCTTCCAGATTGTCATCCCGAACCGAGGGCCGGCTTCGGCGGTTTTTCGGAAAAGACCTCCGGCTGTTTCCCCTCTATAATCACTGGCCATGATAAACATCCTGCACGCACCCGACTTCCAGCAAAGTCAGCGGCTGCGCCTCAACACGCTGATCAGGTTGCGCTGGCTTGCCATCGTCGGCCAGAGCCTGACCGTGCTTGTCGTCGCTTACGGGCTGAAATTTCCGCTGCCGGTCAGCATGTGTTTTGCGCTGATCGCCTGTTCGGCCTGGATGAACCTTTTGCTGACCTTCCGCTATCCGGCGGCGCATCGGCTTACCCCGTTCTCGGCCTTCGCCATCCTGACCTTCGACAGCCTGCAGCTTGCCGGCCTGCTCTACATGACCGGCGGACTCACCAATCCGTTTTCGCTGTTGATGACCGTGCCCGTCGTCGTCTCGGCGACGTCGCTGCCGCTGCGGCTGACCGCCATGCTCGGCGCGCTGGTGATCGTGGCGGCGACGCTGCTGGTCTTTTACCACCTGCCGCTGCCATGGCATGAGGGCGCGCCATTGGCGATGCCGGTCATCTATGTCGCAGGCATGTGGATGGCGGTGTTCTGCTCCATCGCCTTTACCGCGATCTATGCCTTCCGGGTGGCCGAGGAGGCGCGGCTGCTTGCCAACGCGCTTGCCGCCACGGAATTGGTGTTGCAGCGAGAGCAGCATCTCTCTGCCCTCGACGGCCTCGCCGCGGCCGCCGCGCACGAGCTCGGCACACCGCTCGCCACCATCACGCTTGTCGCCAAGGAAATGGAGAAGGCGCTTGGCGAAGATCCGAAATACGGCGAGGACGTGAGGCTGCTGCGTTCGCAGAGCGAGCGCTGCCGCGAAATCCTGAAGCGCCTGACCAGCCTGTCCTCCGAGAGCGAGGTGCACCTCTCGCGCCTGCCGCTGACCTCGCTGGTCGAGGAGGTGACGGCGCCGCACCGCGATTTCGGCATTTCGATCAAGCTTCGGCCGGGCGAGCGCATCGGCCCGGAACCGGTGGGCCGGCGCAATCCCGGCGTCATTTACGGCCTCGGCAATCTGGTCGAGAACGCGGTCGACTTCGCCCGCAACAGCGTGACAGTGCGCTGGAACTGGAATGAAGCCGCCGTCAGCTTCTCGATCATCGACGACGGGCCGGGCTTTCCACCGGAGATCATCGACCGTATCGGCGAACCCTATATGTCGACACGACAAGGCACCGAAGCCGGCGGCGGCCTCGGCCTCGGCCTATTCATCGCCAAGACCTTGCTCGAACGCTCCGGCGCGACGCTCGATTTCCGCAATTCAAGCGAGCCCGGCGAGGGCGCTATCGTGCAGATATCGTGGCCGCGCAGCGTCTTCCTCAATCCCGAGCAGGCTTCGGCCACCATGTTCGACACGGCCTAAATTGGACAATAGCGTTGCGAAACTATATTTGCGTAAAAATCAGGCAGCAGGATTTTCAGCACGATGAGTACTGACGAAACGATTGGCGCAATGGTCGAAGGCGAGGATACCTCGCTGCTGATCGTAGACGACGACAAGCCGTTCCTGACGCGGCTTGCCCGCGCCATGGAAACCAGGGGTTTCGTGGTCGAGACGGCGGAGAGCGTCGAGGAGGCGGTTGCCAAAGCGCGCGCCAATCCGCCGGCCTATGCGGTGGTCGACATGCGGCTGGCCGACGGCAACGGCCTCGACGTCGTCGCCGCGATTCGCGAGAAGCGCGACGATGCCCGCGCCATCATCCTCACCGGCTACGGCAACATCGCCACTGCGGTGACGGCGGTAAAGCTCGGCGCCATCGACTATCTGTCGAAGCCGGCCGATGCCGACGATATTTTTGCCGCCCTGACCCGCACCGCGGGCGAACGCGCAGCGCCGCCAGAAAATCCGATGTCGGCCGATCGCGTGCGCTGGGAACACATCCAGCGCGTCTACGAAATGTGCGACCGCAACGTCTCGGAAACCGCACGCCGCCTGAACATGCATCGCCGCACGCTGCAACGCATCCTCGCCAAGCGCGCGCCGCGCTAAAGGGCTCTCATTACAGGCTTGCCCGGCCAGCGCTGTTTGCGCATCATCGCTTGGCGGTGTCGGACCTTGCTACTGATACGACGGAGGCGACATGCAGGACGAAAAGCGGCTGGTCTCCATGCTGCGCGAATTCCTCGACAGCGAGGCGGCCGGCGGCCTCGTCCTGATGGCTGCGGCGGCCTTGGCCCTGATCGTCGCCAATTCGCCGCTGGGCGAGGCTTATTTCTCCGCCCTCCATGCCTATCTCGGACCGCTCAGCGTCTCGCACTGGATCAATGACGGCCTGATGGCGGTGTTCTTCCTGCTGGTCGGCCTCGAGATCAAGCGCGAAATGCTTGACGGCCAGCTGTCGACCTGGCCGCGCCGCGTGCTGCCCGGCATCGCCGCCGCCGGCGGCATGGCAGCGCCGGCACTGGTCTACGTCGCCATCAACCACAACAATCCAGCCGCTCTGTCTGGCTGGGCGATCCCAACCGCCACCGATATCGCCTTTGCGCTCGGCGTGCTGTCGCTGCTCGGCAGGCGCGTCCCGGGCTCGCTGAAGATATTCCTCACCGCGCTCGCCATCATCGACGATCTCGGCGCGGTGCTCATCATCGCGGTGTTCTATACCAGCGGCCTCTCGCTCGCCTATCTCGGCGCCGCCTTCGCCGTGATCGCGCTGCTGGTGGTGCTCAACCGCATGCGGGTGCTGACGCTGCTGCCGTACATCTTGCTCGGCATCGTTCTGTGGGTTTTGGTGCTCAAATCGGGCGTCCATGCGACGCTCGCCGGCGTCGCGCTGGCCCTCACCATACCGCTGAAGATATCGCCGGGCAGCGGCCATGATCTCGACCATTCGCCGCTGCACCGGCTCGAACACGGCCTGCACAAAGTCGTCGCCTTTTTCGTCATCCCGATTTTCGGCTTTGCCAACGCCGGCGTCTCGCTCGCCGGTCTCAGCGCTGCCGCCCTGGCCGAGCCGCTGACGCTCGGCGTCGCCGCCGGCCTCGTCTTGGGCAAGCTGGTCGGCGTGTTCGGGTCTTCCGCGCTTGCCATCCGGCTTGGCTTCGCCGATCTGCCGGCCAATGCCGGCTGGCTGCACATGGTCGGCATTTCGCTGCTCTGTGGCATCGGTTTTACCATGAGCCTGTTCATCGGCCTGCTCGCCTTCGCCAGCGACGCCGCCCTGCAGGACGCGGTCAAGGTCGGCATCCTCGCTGGCTCCTTTATCGCCGCGCTCCTAGGCGCCGCTGTGCTGCTGGTGGCGCCGGCCGGAGGCGAGGCGGAGGAGGCGGAAGAATAGGCGTCTCCTCGCGGGCGCTACCCGTGAGCGACCATGACGTGGCGGACGGCCGTATAGTCCTCCAGCGCGTAGAGCGACATGTCCTTGCCGTAGCCGGATTGTTTCAACCCGCCATGCGGCATCTCGTTGGTCAGCATGAAATGGGTATTGATCCAGGTGCAGCCATATTGCAGCCGGGCCGCCGTCGCCATGGCGCGCGAAACATCCTTGGTCCACACCGACGACGCCAGGCCATAGTCAGAGTCATTGGCCCAGTCCACCGCTTCGTCGACTTCGGAAAAGCGGGTGACCGAGACCACCGGACCGAACACTTCGCGGCGCACGATCTCGTCCTCCTGCAGCGCGCCGGCGACGACGGTCGGCTGGTAGAAGAAGCCGGAGCCCTCGCCCGGCTTGCCGCCCGTGGTGATCTCGATGTGCTTGAGCTCAGAGGCGCGCTCGACGAAGCTCGAGACGCGGTCGCGCTGGCGACGCGAGATCAGCGGGCCGATCTCGTTTTCGGTATCGTCAGGACGATCATACTTGATGGTCGAGACGGCAGCGGAGAGGTCGGCGACGAGCTTGTCGTAGATCTTCTTGCCAGCGTAGATGCGGCAGGCGGCGGTGCAGTCCTGGCCGGCATTGTAATAGCCGAAGGCGCGCAGGCCGTTGACCACCGCGCCGAGATCGGCGTCGTCGAAGACGATGACCGGCGCCTTGCCGCCGAGCTCGAGATGCGTGCGCTTGACCGATTTGGCGGCAGCCTGCAGCACCTTCTTGCCGGTGGCGACGTCGCCGGTGATCGAGATCATGTTGACCTTCGGGTGGTTGATCAGCGTGTTGCCGACGCTGTCGCCGCGACCGAGCACGACGTTGACGACGCCTTCCGGCAGGATCTCGGCAAGGATTTTCGCCAGCTTCAGCGCGGTCAGCGGCGTCTGTTCCGACGGCTTGAAGACGACGGTGTTGCCGCCGGCAATCGCCGGCGCCAGCTTCCAGGCCATCATCATCAGCGGATAGTTCCACGGCGCGATCGACGCGACAACGCCGATGGCGTCGCGGCGGACCATCGAGGTGTGGCCGGGAATGTATTCGCCTGCGACCTGGCCGGGCATCGAGCGGACCGCGCCGGCAAAGAAGCGGTAGCAGTCGACGATCGCCGGGATCTCGTCATTGAGCACGGCATTGATCGGCTTGCCACAGTTCAGCGCCTCGAGCGCCGCGAAATCCTGTGCAGCAGCCTCGATGCGATCGGCGATCTTCAGGAGATAGCCGGCGCGCTGCGCCGGTGTTGTGCGGGACCAGGTGACGAAGGCTTTTTCGGCAGCAAGCACGGCCGCCTCGATCTGCGCTGGGCTGGCCTCAGGCAGATTGAGGATGGTCGCCCCGGTCTTCGGGTTGAGGATCGGCTCCTCGGTCTCGGTGCCTTTTTCGAATTTCGAGCCGATCAGCATCTGCGTGTCCATGGAAGTCTCTCCCTTATGAACGAGATCATTTGCCCGAACCGGCGATCTGGTCGCCGTCGCGGGTCAGGTAATAGGCAGCGAGGATGGGGAGCAGCGTCACCAGCACTACCACCATCGCCACGACATTGGTGACCGGACGCTGGCGCGGACGGATCAATTCTTCGAGCATCCAGATCGGCACCGTCTGCTGCTGGCCGGCGGTGAAGGTGGTGACGATGACCTCGTCGAAGGACAGCGCAAAGGCAAGCATGCCGCCGGCCAGCAGCGCGGTTGCGATGTTGGGCAGCACGACATGCCGAAAGGTCTGGAAACCATCGGCGCCGAGATCCATCGACGCCTCGATCATCGAGCCGGACGTGCGGCGGAAACGGGCGACCGCATTGTTGTAGACGACGACCACGCAGAAAGTGGCGTGGCCGAGCACGATCGTCCAGAACGAGAACGGGATTTCGGCCAGCGCGAAGGCCGAGCGCAGCGCGATGCCGGTGATGATGCCGGGCAGCGCGATCGGCAGGATGACCAGCAGCGAGATGGTTTCGCGGCCGAAGAATTTTGTGCGGGACACGGCGGCTGCGCATAGCGTGCCGAGGATCAGAGCGATGGCAGTCGAGATCGCCGCGACCCGCACAGACAATGACAGCGCCTGCCAGACGTCGGGGCGGTTCCAGGTGACGGCGAACCATTGCGTGGTCAAGCCCGGCGGCGGCCAGACGAAGCTCTTCTCCTCGGTGGTGAAGGCATAGACGAAGATCAGCAGGATCGGCAGGTGCAGAAAGAGCAGGCCGCCGGTGGCAGCGAGCTTCAGGCCGATCGGCGCGGATGGGCCACGGTCAGAGCGCATCGAAAGCCCCCATGCGCTTGGCGCCCCAGAGATAGAAGCCCATGATAACGATGGGCACCACGGTAAAGGCGGCGGCGAGCGGGATGTTGCCGGCGGTGCCTTGCTGCGAATAGACGGCCTGGCCGATGAACAGCCGCGAGGTGCCGATGATCTGAGGAATGATGTAGTCGCCGAGCGTCAGCGAGAAGGTGAAGATCGAGCCGGCAACGATGCCGGGCAGCGCCAGTGGGAACAGCACGTTGCCGAAGGTCTGGCCGGGCGAGGCGCCGAGATCGGACGAAGCCTCGACCAAATTGCCCGGCACGCGCTCGAGTGCGGCCTGCACCGGCAGGATCATGAATGGCAGCCAGACATAGACGAAGACGATGAAGGTGCCGGTTGAGGAGACCGACAATGAGTTGCCGCCGACGATCGGCAGCGATAGCCAGGCATCAAGCAGCCAGAGAAGATGCAATTTGGCCAGCAGCCATGTCAGGATGCCTTCCTTGGCCAGGATCAGCTTCCAGGCATAGATCTTGACCAGGTAGCTCGACCACAGCGGCAGCATGACGCCGAGATAAAACAGCGCCTTCCAACGGCCGCGCGCATAGCGCGCCGCGTAATAGGCGATGGGAAAGGCGATGATCGCCGCAGCCAGCGTCACCAGCGCCGCCATCGTCACCGTGCGCAGGATGATGTCGAGATTGGCGGCCTGCAGCAGGTCGCCATAAGTCTTCAGCGTGAACTCGCGGTTAATGAGGCCGGAGAACTCATCGATCGAAAAGAAGCTCTGCAAAAGCAGCGCAAACAGCGAGCCGATATAGACGATGCCGAGCCAAAGAACCGGGGGTAGCAGCATCAGGAGCAGCAAGAATTGCGGCCGGCGCCAGAAGAGATCGGAGAGCCCGCCGCGTACGCCGCCACTACCCGGCAGGATGGCGGGGGCCGTGGCCCGCGGCATGGCAGCGTCCAGGCTCATCCTAGCTCGTCCATCAGATGCAAATGCTCGCGGTTGAAGGTGAGCACCACCGCCTCGCCTTCCCGGGGCAAGGCAGCACCCGCCGGCACGATGGCATGCAGCCGCAAGCCCTCTGCATCGAGCGCCAGTCTTGTCGTGGCGCCGAGATAGTTGGTCGAGACCAGGCGGGCGGCAACCCCTTCGCCGTTGGCCCGGCCAATACGGATGGATTCGGGCCGCAGGCTGCCCCAGCGATGCTGGCCGGCATAGCGCTGGACGAAATCCGGCGGCAGCACGTTGGACGAGCCGACGAAATCGGCGACGAAGCGGGTCTTGGGACGCTGGTAGATGTCTTCCGGCGTGCCGATCTGCATAATCTTGCCGTCATTGAAGACGGCGACGCGGTCGGCCATCGACAGCGCTTCGCCCTGGTCGTGGGTGACGAACACGAAGGTGATGCCGAGCGCCTTCTGCAGCGATTTCAACTCCTCCTGCATGTTTTCGCGAAGCTTGAGGTCGAGGGCGCCGAGCGGCTCGTCGAGCAACAGCACCTTGGGCTGGTTGACCAGCGCACGGGCGAGCGCGACGCGCTGGCGCTGGCCGCCGGAAAGCTGGCCAGGGCGACGGGCGCCGTAGCCGGGAAGCCGCACCAGCGCCAGCGCTTCTTCCGCCGCCTTTTGCCGCTCCGGTCTGCCGACGCCCTTGACCATCAGCCCATAGGCGACGTTGTCGAGCACGTTGAGATGCGGGAACAGCGCATAATCCTGGAACACGGTGTTGACGTTGCGGCGATAGGGCGGCACGCCCTCGGCGCGTTCGCCGAAGATCGCGATCGAGCCCGCCGTCGGCTGCTCGAAACCGGCGATGAGGCGCAGGCACGTCGTCTTGCCCGAGCCGGAAGGCCCGAGCATAGCGAAGAACTCGCCCGGCACGATGTCGAGATCGACCGCGTCGACGGCACGCACGCTGCCGAAATGGCGAGAGACGTTTTGGAAGGAAACGGCGGAGGTCATGGGGCTGTCCTGATCTGTCAGGCTCATCAAATTTCAGGCGGTAGCGCTGCCTCTCATCCGCCTGCCGGCACCTTCTCCTCGTATAGTGGACGGGGAGAAGGGAGGCGCTCCAACGCTGGCGACCCCCGTTCTTCACGGGGAGAGGGTAAGGGTGAGGGGCAGCGCCGAGCTTCGTAGGTGAGGCGAACTCACCGCCCGCCGATGACGCCGATATAGTCCGACACCCAGCGGTAATAGGGCACGCACTGGTCGTTCTGGGTGGCGCATTTCGAGACCGGCGTCTTCCAGAACTTGATCTTGTCGAAATTGTCGTACCCGTTGGTCTTGCAGCCTTCTTCGCCGAGCAGTTCGTTGCCCTTGCAGGCGGCGGGCACCACCGGCAGCGAGCCGAACCAGGCGGAGACGTCGCCCTGCACTTTTGGCGACAGCGAATGCTCCATCCACATGTAGGCGCAGTTCGGGTGGGCAGCATCGGCCTCCATCATCGTGGTATCGGCCCAGCCGGTGACGCCCTCCTCGGGGATAGTCGAGGCGACCGGCTTCTTGGCCGCGATCAGCGTGTTGACCTGGTAGGGCCAAGAACCGGAGGCGACGACGCCTTCGTTCTGGAAATCGTCGACCTGGATGGCGGCGTCGTGCCAATAGCGTCCGACCAGCGTACGCTGGACCCGCAACAGGTCGAGCGCCGCCTTGTACTGATCCTCGGTCAGTTCGTACGGATCCTTGATGCCGAGCTCCGGCTTGTGAGCCATCAGGTAATTGGCGGCGTCGGCGATGTGGATCGGCCCGTCATAGGCCTGGACGCGGCCCTTGTTCGACTTGCCGTCGGGAAGCTTCAATTCCTCGAAGACCACGTTCCAGCTCTTCGGCGCCTCCTTGAACACTTCGGTGTTGTACATCAGCACGTTCGGCCCCCACTGATAGGGGACGCCGTAATGGACTCCGCCGACGGTGAACCAGGGCGCATCCTTCAGCCGGTCGTCGACCGTCTTCCAGCTCGGGATGAGGTCGGTGTTGATCGGCTGGACGCGCTTGCCGGCGACCAGACGCAGCGAGGCATCGCCCGAGGCGGTGACCAGGTCGAAACCGCCCTCGTTCATCAGCGAGACCATCTCGTCGGAGGTGTTGGCGGTCTTGACGTTGACCTTGCAGCCGGTTTCCTTCTCGAAGGACGTGACCCAATCATAGCCCTTGTCGGTTTCGCCGCGCTCGATATAGCCCGGCCAGGCGACGATAGTGACCTCGCCTTCGCCTTTGCCGAGCTCCTTGACCTGGGCGATGGCCTGGCCGGAGAAGCTCAGCGCGACCGTCAAGGCAGTGCATGATTTCAGCAATGAATTCATCGTCGATCTCCCATTTTTGCATGACCTCGAAACCGGTTTCGGGTTTCGGAAGAAGATCATGCGCCCGTTCCAAAACGTTGGATGCGCGGCTCTGAAGGGCCGTGCTCCTCGCATCGGCCCGAAAATCGGAATCGATTTTCGGAAAGTCCGATGCGAAAACTAAAAGTCTTAGAGCGTACTATGTGCGTCCAATTGGACGCACGTCGCTCTAACGGCAGCTTTGTTCCCTGACCGAAAAGTGCTGCGAAATTTCCGGTTTCGCAAATTCATTTATCAGAAAGCCGATATCGGTTTTTCCGATATATCAGCGGCCGATCTTCTCAGGCCGTTGGCGCACCATGCGCTGCGACTGGGCAAGTCCGATGAAGTCACGAGCCGCCTGCGGCAGGCCGGAGCCGCGCCGCCAGACCATGCCGACCTGGACGACTGGTAACGACCCCGAAATATCGCGAGATTCGATGCGGTCGCCTTCCAGCGACCATGGCCGGTAGACGAGGTCGGGCAGCAGCGCCACGCCGGCGCCGGTAGCGACGAGGCTGCGCACCGCTTCGACCGAGCGGGTGCGGAAGGCGACATGCGGCTTGGCGCCGATTGCCGTCAGCAGCTTTCCGGTATTCTCCTCGATCTCGTCGACGGTCAGCATGATCAGCGGTTCCGAGGCGATGTCGCCGATGCCGATGATGTCGGCACCGGCCAAGGGATGGCCGAGCGGCAGCCATAGCCGGTAGGCCGAGACTTCGAGGATTTCGGACTGCAGTGCCGTGCGGTCGCGCAGGTTCGAGGTGACCATGACGGCAATGTCGAGCTTGCCGCCAATTAACAGGTGCTCGAGATAGTCGCCATTGTCCTCGATCGCCGAGACCTCGACACCCGGATAGGCGCGGCGGTAGCGGGCAAGAAGATCGGAAAGCACATAGCCGGCGACCAGCGAGGTGACGCCAAGTTGCAGCCGCCCGCTTGCCGCGGCCTGTTCGCCGAAGAAGGCGCGGCGCGCATCGGAAACGTCGGCCAGGATCTTTCTCGCATGGCGCAGGAACTGGTGGCCTTTGTGGGTGATGTTCAAGCCGCGCGGGTGGCGCTCGAACAGCTCGACGCCGAGATCGTGCTCCAGCTCCTTGATCGCCTCGGTGACCGAGGATTGCGAGATCGACAGGTTCTGGGCGGCGCCCGACACTGTGCCCTGCTCGGCGACGGCGATGAAGAACTGCAATTGGCGGATGGTGAAAGCCATGGCCGGACTAAACACGGCAGAGGCGGCGCTGGGAAGTGGGTGCTGGCGCAGATCTCCCGATAGAGCTCACGATAGAGCTCAGCCCTCGCTTCCGCCATCGGCAATGCTGAGCCGTGCGCCGGCCTGGGCAAGGGCGGCGGCGATGTCGTGCGGCGGCGGACGGTCGGTCGCGAGTTCGGAAAAGCCGCCGAAGCCGCAGACCTGAACAAGGCCCTGGCGGCCGAATTTGCTATGGTCGGTGACGACAAGCGAACGCTGGCCGCGCGACAGCACCATGCGGGCGAATTCGGCCTCTTCCAGATCATAGTCCATGACGCCGGTGACGGCATCGACCGCACCGGTCGATATCACTGCATGGCTGACGGAAAAGCGGCTGACGAATTCGATGGCAGAGACGCCAAAGGCAGCACCGGAATCGCTGCGCAGCTCGCCGCCGGCCATGTAGACCTTATTGCCGTTGACGGTGGCCAATGTGCGGGCGATGTCGGAGGAGTTGGTGACGACCGTCAGCCGCCGGTGGCCGAGCAGTTCCCGGGCCAGGAAAGACGTGGTGGTGCCGGTGTCGAGCATGATCGATTCGCCGTCGCGGATGGTGGCGGCGACCATGCGCGCTATTGCCCGCTTGGCATCGGCGTTCTCGCGCATGCGCCGCTCGAACGGCGCTTCGCCGGCAATCGACGGCAGGCCGACGGCGCCGTGCATCTTGAGGATGGAACCGTCGCTGGTCAGTGGCTTGACGTCGCGGCGTACTGTCTCCAGCGAGACGCCCAGCCGGTCGGCCAGGCTCGCAATGGTCACGGTGCCTTCCTCCCTGAGGAGGCGCAGGATTTCGCCATGCCGCTTCGAGTGGACCATCGGTTCCATCCGGTCGGATTGTTGCACCGCTGACCGCTTCTACGGCATAAATGCCACTAACTCCAAGGAATTTAGCAAAATTCGGGCAAAAAACCAGAAAATACCACAATTTCGCGTTGACAACGCCTCCAGCGTGGCGCGACATTATCGCTGTGACAGGCTCGGAACGGAGGACGACGGCTGAGCCGCACGAAAAATCGCTTGCCCGAACGCCCGGGAGATCGTCGGGTGCAAGGGTACCGAAATTCAGGATCCGCGGGGGCGGATGCCGGCGTCGAAGAACCCGGCACAAAGGGGCTCGTCGGTGCGGTGCGGGATACCGATCCCGAGATCTGCACCGACGAGATCTTCGCGTTGCCTCCATTCCTCCGTCCGATTGTCATCGCTGGCCAGCCGTGACATGCGTGGAAGATTGACCCAATGTTGGACGAGATCGTGACTGTCGAAGACCGCATCCGTGCGCTGCCTTGCTGGACGGGCAGCATCGACATCGCGCCGCTGCCGGGCGGGCTGAGCAATGCCAATTATCTGGTCAAGGACGCGGCCGGGCGGCACGTCGTGCGGCTCGGCCAGGACTATCCGTTCCACCATGTCTTTCGCGAGCGCGAGATGATGACGGCGCGGGCAGCGCACGCGGCAGGCTTCGCTCCGGCCGTCCACTACACTGGACCCGGCGTCATGGTGACGGAGTATCTCGGCGCCAAGGCCTATGTCGCGCAGGACGTGCGCGCCGATCTCGGCCGCGTTGCCGCGTTGCTGCGCGGTTTCCACCGGGAGATGCCCGGTCATGTCTCCGGCGCCGGCTTCATGTTCTGGGTATTCCATGTCATTCGCGACTATGCGCGCACGCTGGAGGAAGGCCGCAGCCGCAAGCTGGGCGAACTGCCGCGCCTGCTGACGCTGGCGGACGAGCTCGAGCGCGCGCAAAAGCTGCTGCCGATCGTCTTCGGCCATAATGACCTCTTGCCGGCTAACATAATCGACGACGGTCACAGGCTGTGGCTCATCGATTTCGAATATGCAGGCTTCAACACCGCGATGTTCGACCTTGCCGGCGCGGCGTCGAATGCAGGCATGAGCGACGAGGAGTCCTTCGCCTTCCTCACCGCCTATTTCATGAAGGAGCCGGACCCGGCGATACGGCGCTCGCACGCCGCCATGCAATGCGCGTCGCTGCTGCGTGAGGCGATGTGGGGCATGGTTTCCGAGCTTTACCTCGACGCGCCCGGTGTCGACTACGCCGCCTACGCCGACGAAAACCTGGCGCGGCTCGAAGCCGCCCTGGAAAACTACAGGACAAAATACGGGACGCGGACATGACCTTGCCCGCTCAGGCCGCGATCGTCGTCATCGGCGGTGGCATCATCGGCTGTTCGACGGCCTATCATCTGGCGCGCGACCACAAGGCCGAAATCGTGCTGCTCGAACAGGGCAAACTGACCTCGGGTTCGACCTGGCATGCTGCCGGGCTGGTCGGCCAGCTACGCTCGTCGGCGTCGATCACGCGCGTGCTCAAATATTCGGTCGATCTCTACAAGGGGCTGGAAGCCGAAACCGGCCTGGCCACCGGCTGGAAGATGACAGGCTGCCTGCGCCTCGCCACCAATGCCGACCGCTGGACCGAGTATAAGAGGCTGGCGACGACGGCAAAGAGCTTCGGCATGGACATGCATCTGCTGTCGCCGGCCGAGGTCAAGGAAATGTGGCCGCTGCTGGAAACCGGCGACCTCGTCGGCGCTTCCTGGCTGCCGAGCGACGGTCAGGCAAGCCCTTCCGACATCACCCAGTCGCTGGCCAAGGGCGCGCGCATGCATGGCGCAAAATTGTTCGAGGAGGTGCGGGTCACCGGCTTCGAAATGACGAACGGCCGGATCGTCAAGGTAAGGACGAACAAGGGCGATATCGCCTGCGACAAGGTGGTGAACTGCGCCGGGCAATGGGCGCGGCAGGTGGGTGCGCTGGCCGGCATCAACGTGCCGCTGCAGCCCGTGAAGCACCAATACATCATCACCGAAAGGATCGACGGCTTGGCGGGTGACGCGCCGACGATCCGCGACCCCGACCGCCGCACCTATTTCAAGGAGGAGGTCGGCGGGTTGGTGATGGGAGGCTATGAGCCGAACCCGCAGGCCTGGACGACCGATCTGCCCGGTGGTGATGTGCCGGACGATTGGGAGTTCCGGCTGTTCGACGATGATTACGATCATTTCGAGCAGCATATGGGCCAGGCGATCGAGCGTGTCCCGGCGCTCGCCAATGTCGGCGTCAAGCAGATGATCAATGGACCGGAGAGCTTCACGCCGGACGGCAATTTCATCCTCGGCGTGGCGCCGGAATGCCCGAATATGTTCGTCGGCGCCGGTTTCAACGCCTTCGGCATTGCATCCGGCGGCGGCGCCGGCTGGGTGCTGGCGCAATGGGTGGTCGACGGCGAGGCGCCGCTCGATCTGTGGGTGGTCGACATCCGCCGCTTCTCCAATCTGCACCGCGACCGGCAATGGGTCCGCGACCGCACGCTTGAAGCCTATGGCAAGCACTACACGATCGGCTTTCCGCATGAGGAATATGTCAGCGGCCGGCCGCGCATCGTTTCTCCACTCTATGAACGGCTGAAAGAACATCGCGCCGTGTTCGGCTCGAAGCTCGGCTGGGAGCGGCCGAACTGGTTCGCGCCGGAAGGGTTCGAGCCTAAAGACGTCTATTCGATGGGCCGGCAGAACTGGTTTTCGCCGGTCGGCGACGAACACCGCCACGTGCGCGAAAAGATCGGCATCTTCGACCAGTCATCCTTCGCCAAATACGAAATGACGGGCGCGGACGCGCTGAAGGCGCTGGACTGGATCTGCGCCAATGACGTCGCCAAACCGGTCGGCCGGCTGACCTACACGCAGCTCCTCAACACGCGCGGCGGCATCGCGGCCGATTTGACCGTGGCGCGGCTCGGTGAGGAGAAATTCTACATCGTCACCGGCACCGGGTTCCGCACGCATGATTTCTCCTGGATTGCCGATCATATCGGCAGGGAGTTCGACGTGACGCTGACCGACGTCACGGAGGATTTTGGCACGCTGTCGCTGATGGGGCCGCGCGCCCGCGACGTGCTGTCCGATGTGACCGACGCGGATGTGTCGAATACAGCTTTCCCGTTCGGCCATGTTCGCGAGATCGCCATTGCCGGCCACATCGTGCGGGCACTGCGCGTCACCTATGTCGGTGAGCTCGGCTGGGAATTGCATGCGCCGATCGCGGCGACGGGCGAGGTTTTCGATGCGCTGATGGCGGCGGGCGAGACCTACGACATCCGCCCGGTCGGCTACCGGGCGCTGGAATCACTGCGGCTGGAAAAAGGCTACCGCGCCTGGGGCTCCGACATCACGCCCAACGACACGCCGCAGGAGGCCGGCCTCGGCTGGGCGGTGAAGCTCAGAAAAAACACCGATTTCCTCGGCCGGCGGGCCTTGGAGAAGGTCGACGGTTCGCCGCCCAGGAAACGTTTTGCCGGCTTCACGGTCGACGATCCGGACATCGTCCTGCTCGGGCGCGAGACCATCCTGCGCAACGGCGAGGCGGTCGGTTATCTCACCAGCGGCGGCTATGGCTACACCATCGGCAAGAACATCGGCTACGGCTATGTGCGCAATGCCGATGGCGTCAACGATGATTTCCTCACTTCCGGCAACTACGAGCTGGTGGTGGCAATGGAACGGACGCCGGCTAAGATACACCTCGAGCCGCTTTACGATCCGGCAGGAGCAAAGGTGAAGGCGTAGAGCCTTCCGGTTTCAGCCTCAGTTCACGATGAGCACCAGCCCCCGGCTCGGCACGGTATCGGCCTCGCCTGGCATCGAAACATAGGGCAGCGTCTCTTCGGCGCGCGTGACGGTGGCTTGCGCCTCGAGCTCGGCGATCCGCGCGGCAAACCCGGCATCCCACAGCGTGTTCTTCACCGTCAGCACGATCACCCCACCCGGCCGGCAGATGCGGATCAGCTCGTCCAGCCCCTCGGCTCCGACATGGCCCGAAGTGAAGACGCCGGCGGAGATGATCCCGGCATAGGCATCGTCCACGAACGGCAGCGGTCCGCCAAGCGCCAGGCAGTGAAGCGCCGAATAGACGCCCTTGCGCGCCGCCTGGGCCAGCATGCCTTCCGAGATGTCGAGCGCCTCGACCTGCGGATAACCGGTGATGGCAAGCCATTCGCCGATAAGCCCGGTGCCTGCCCCGGCATCGAGGAGAGGTGCGGCGCCGCGCGGCAGATGGCGGGCCAGCAAGGCAAGGCAGATGGTGGGATGGCGATAGCCAGCCGCCGACATGTCGGCGTCATAGGTGCCTGCCCAACTGTCGTAGAGCGCCGCGACGTCTTCCGGCCGCTTCGCCGCATAGGCTGCGGCGAGTGCGCTCTGCTGATTGCTGTCCGTCATCGCTTTCCGTCGCCTGGTATCGATCCGCAACGCGATCATAGCCAAACGGCGAAAACTGTGGAACCGTCGTCGTCCCAATAACACGGGGAAAGGAGCGAAATCCATGGCGGACGACCGGGCGCGCGCCGCACTTGCGGCTATTCCGGTGCTGGCCGGCTACGAGGGGCCGCTGGAACGGCTTGGCGGCCTCACCAATCTCGTCTTCAGAGCGGGAGATTTCTGCCTGCGTATCCCCGGCAAGGGTACCGAGGAATACATCAACCGCGCCAACGAGGCAGTGGCGGCGCGGGAAGCGGCGAAGGCCGGCGTCAGTCCCGATGTGCTGCATGTCGATGCCGAGACCGGCGTGTTGGTGACCCGCTTCGTTGCCGGTGCCGAGACGATGTCACCGGAAAAGTTCAAGACTCGGCCGGGCAGTCCGGCACGCGCCGGCAAGGCCTTTCGCAAACTGCACACATCCGGCGCGGTGTTCCCCTTCCGCTTCGAGCTGTTTGCGATGATCGACGATTATCTGAAAGTGCTGTCGACCAAGGACGTCGCCCTGCCTGCCGGCTACCACGATGTGGTCCGCGAGGCGGAGGCAGTGCGCTCAGCACTTGCGGCTCAACCTCTGCCGATCGTCGCCTGCCACTGCGACCCGCTATGCGAAAACTTTCTCGATACTGGGGACAGGATGTGGATCGTCGACTGGGAATATTCCGGCATGAACGATCCGCTCTGGGATATCGGCGACCTCAGCGTCGAAGGGCAATTCGACGCCGCGCAGGACGAGGAGATGACGCTGGCCTATTTCGGCGGCGAGCCGAGACCGGCGGAGCGCGCCCGCATCGTCATTTATAAGGCGATGTGCGACCTGCTGTGGACGCTGTGGGGACTGATCCAGCTTGCCAACAAAAATCCGGCCGACGACTTTCGCGCCTATGCCGACGGCCGGTTTGCGCGCTGCAAGGCGCTGATGGAGACGCCGGAATTTTCGCGGCATCTTGCGGCGATGCGCCGGGGTTAGTTCACGCCCTTTGGCACGTTTTCGGGCGGTACCGTGTCGACCACCTTCTGGCGGTGGAAGATGAACAGGCCGGCCAGCACGACGATGGCCGAGCCGACCAGGATGCGCGGCCCAGGCACATCGCCGAAGAAGGCCAGGCCGAAGACCACTGCCCACAACAGCAGGCTGTAATGCAGCGGCGCCAAGGTCGAGGCAGGGGCAAGCTTCAACGCCCGGGTGATCATCAGGTGCGCGCCGCAGGAGACGACGCCGAGAAGCAGCATGGCGCCGAAATCGAGCGATGACGGCGTCTTCCAACTGCCTATGGTCAACGCAGCGCCGACCAGCAGCGTGCCGATGCTCTGCCAGGTGACCAGCGAAGTGTCGCTGGTGCCGCGCAGCCGCCGGTTGAGGATGATAGCGAAGGCAAATGAAATGCTGCCGGCGAGCGCGAACATCGAGGACAGCGAGAACGCGGCCGAGGATGGCTTCAGCATGATCAGCACGCCGCAGAAGCCGACCAGGATCGCCGCCCAGCGGCGCCAGCCGACCCTTTCGCCGAGCAGGAAATGCGACAGCGCCGCCACATAGATCGGCCCGGCCATGTAAAAGCTCATCACATCGGCGAGCGGCAGATAGACGACCGCCGCGTAGAACAGCGCCGTGTCGAGCGTCGTCATCACCACGCGCAGCAGCTGCAGCTCCGGCCGCTCCATGCGAAACAGCTTGGCCGCACCCTGATGTGCAATCATCGGCCCGAGTATGAAAAACGCGCCGATCGAGCGGATCAGCACGACCTGGCCGACGGAAAAACTGGCGACCAGCCACTTGCCCATCGCGTCGTTCAGCGCAAACAGGAAGTCGCCGGCGAGCATCAGCAGGATGCCGGCCAGCAGCACGTTCATGATCGTTGAGTACTGGGCTGCGGGCTGCGCCATTCCGTTACCGGTTCCTCGCCGTGGGGTACGGTGACCCGCGTCGTAGTCGCAAGCTGCGGCCATGACGAGGCGAAAATCGAGAATTCGGTAAGACCAGCGCCGGAAATCGGCTGGACTGATGCATGTCGCGCAAAAGTGTGCAGCGGTTTTGCGATAACGACACGCTTAAAAACAAGACCTTAAAGCGCGTCGCGTGGGTCCGTTCAAACGCGACGCGCTTTAAGCGTGGCGCCGGTTCACCGTGCCCGGCCTTCCGGCGATCGAAAGCCGCGTGTCCTGCCGGCTGCGCTCGGCCACCACCTTGCCCCTGGCGATGACGCAGAGACGCTCTGGGCGCAGCCGCAGCGCCTCGACTGGGTTGCCGGCATCGAGAACGACCAGGCTGGCGCGCTTGCCGACCGCCACGCCAAGGTGGTCGAGGCCCATGATGGCGGCATTGACGTTGGTGACCATGTCGAAGCAGCGCGCCATCTCGGCCGGGCTCGACATCTGCGCGACATGCAGGCCCATGAAGGCGACGTCGAGCATGTCTGCGGTGCCCAGCGAATACCAGGGGTCGAGCACGCAATCCTGGCCCCAGCCGACGCGGATGCCTTGCGCCAGCATCTCCTTGACTCGCGTCAGTCCGCGGCGCTTGGGAAAGCTGTCGTGGCGGCCCTGCAGCATGATGTTGATCAGCGGATTGGGGATCGCCGAAACGCCGGCCTCGGCAATCAGCGGCAATAGCTTCGAAACGTAGTAATTATCCATCGAATGCATCGATGTCAGGTGCGAGCCGGCCACTCTGCCCTGCAACCCGAGCCGCTGCGTCTCATAGGCAAGCTGCTCGATGTGGCGCGACAGCGGATCGTCCGTCTCGTCGCAATGCAAGTCGACCATCAGGCCGCGCTTCGCCGCGATTTCGCAGAGCTCGGTGACGGAGCGCGTGCCGTCGGCCATTGTGCGCTCGAAATGCGGAATGCCGCCGACGACATCGACGCCTATGTCGAGCGCCCGGATGGTGTTGTCGCGCGCCGTCGGCGAGCGGTAAAACCCGTCCTGCGGGAAGGCGACCAGCTGCAGGTCGATATAGGGGCCAACCGTCTTCTTCACGTCGAGCAGCGCCTCGACCGCCAGCAGGCGGTCGTCGCAAACATCGACATGGGTGCGGATGGCGAGCAGGCCCATCGACACCGCCCAGTCGCAATAGGCGAGCGCACGGTCGCGCACCGCTTCGTGGGTCAGAAGCGGCTTCAACTCGCCCCAAAGCGAGATGCCTTCGAGCAGCGTGCCCGAGACATTGATGCGCGGAATGCCGAGCGAAAGCGTGGCGTCCATATGGAAATGCGGATCGACGAAGGGCGGCGAGACCAGATTGCCATGGGCATCGATCGCCGTGCCGGCGCTGACGTTCAGCTCGGGCTCTATCGCTGCGATCGTTTCGCCGACGATGCCGATATCCGCGATCCTGCCGTCGGGCAGCGTCCCGCCGCGCACCACAAGGTCAAAATCCATCTAGCGCCACCTCGTTCAAAAAAGCCGTTTCTTTCCATGCAGCGTGCTGCCGCAAGGCGGAACCTTCAGGCGCGCCCCTTCCCTTCTCCCTTGTGGGAGAAGGTAGCCGCGAAGCGGCCGGATGAGGGGTGTTCCAGCTTGGCGCCGACGACACTCCGTCCAGCACCCCTCAACCGTCTTGGCGCTGCGCGCCAATCCACCTTCTCCCACAAGGGGAGAAGGAAAAGCCTCTATTCCGGCACGTACCGCACCGCCCCCTTGGCGGCACTTGTCGCCATCGCCGCATAGGCGCGCAAGGCCGTCGTCACCTTGCGCTTGCGCTTTTCTTCGGGCTTCCAGGCAGCCGTTGCCCTGGCCTCCATCGCGGCGCGACGGGCGATGAGTTCGGCGTCGTCGACAGCAAGCCTGATGGTGCGGTTGGGGATATCGATCTCGATCGTGTCGCCTTCCCTGACCAGCCCGATCAGACCGCCTTCCGCGGCTTCCGGCGAGACATGGCCGATCGACAGGCCGGAGGTGCCGCCGGAAAAACGACCGTCGGTGATCAGTGCGCAGGCTTTGCCGAGGCCTTTCGACTTCAAATAGCTGGTCGGGTAGAGCATTTCCTGCATTCCGGGTCCGCCGCGTGGCCCTTCATAGCGGATGACGACGACATCGCCGGCCTTGATCTCGTTCGACAGGATCGCCTTGACGCTGGCGTCCTGGCTTTCGAACACTCTTGCCGGACCGGTGAATTTCAGGATCGATTCATCGACGCCCGCCGTCTTCACGATGCAGCCATCGAGTGCCAGATTGCCTTTCAGCACGGCAAGGCCGCCATCCCTGGAGAAAGGATGTTCGGCCGAGCGGATGACGCCCTTCTCGCGGTCGAGATCGAGATCGTCCCAGCGGCGGTCCTGGCTGAACGCGACTTGCGTCGGCACGCCGCCGGGTGCCGCCAGGAAGAAATCGCGGACATTCTGGCTGGTGGTGCGCGAAATATCCCAATGATCGAGCGCTTCGCCAAGGCTTGCGGTGTGCACCGTCGGCAGGTCGCGGTTGATCAGCCCGGCGCTATCCAACTGGCCGAGGATGGCCATGATGCCGCCGGCGCGGTGGACATCCTCCATATGGACGTCTGCCTTGGCCGGGGCCACCTTGCACAGCACTGGCACCCGCCGCGACAGCCGGTCGATGTCCTCCATGGTGAAGTCGACCTCGCCCTCATGTGCCGCAGCAAGGATGTGCAGCACGGTGTTGGTCGAACCGCCCATGGCAATGTCGAGTGTCATGGAGTTCTCGAAGGCGCCCTTCGAGGCGATGCTGCGCGGCAGCGCGGTGTCGTCGTCCTGCTCGTAATAGCGCTGGGCAAGATCGACGATCAGGTGGCCGGCCTCGACGAACAGGCGCTTGCGGTCGGCATGCGTCGCTAGCGTCGAACCATTGCCGGGCAAGGACAGGCCGAGCGCCTCGGTCAGGCAGTTCATCGAATTGGCGGTGAACATGCCGGAGCAGGAACCGCAGGTCGGACAGGCCGAGCGTTCGATGGTCCTGACGTCCTCGTCGGACACCTTGTCGTCGGCGGCCGCGACCATGGCGTCGACCAGATCAAGCGCCTGGCTCTTGCCGGCGAGCACCACCTTGCCGGCCTCCATCGGCCCGCCGGAGACGAAGACGGTCGGGATGTTGAGGCGCAGCGACGCCATCAGCATGCCGGGCGTGATCTTGTCGCAATTCGAGATGCAGACCATCGCGTCGGCGCAGTGCGCGTTGACCATGTATTCGACCGAGTCGGCGATCAATTCGCGTGACGGCAGCGAATAGAGCATGCCGTCATGGCCCATGGCGATGCCGTCATCGACGGCAATGGTGTTGAACTCCTTGGCGACGCCGCCGGCTTTTTCGATCTCGCGGGCAACCAGCTGGCCGAGATCCTTCAAATGGACATGGCCCGGCACGAATTGGGTGAAGGAATTGACCACGGCAATGATCGGCTTGCCGAAATCCGAATCCTTCATGCCGGTAGCGCGCCACAGGCCGCGGGCGCCGGCCATGTTGCGGCCATGGGTGGTGGTGCGGGAACGGTAGGCGGGCATTGAACTGTCCTTGCTGTCTGCGTCGCGCCCAAAGGTGCGGAAAACCGGAATTGAGCCGCAGGCCTTATAGACGGCACACTCTGGTCTGGCCACAATTTTGCGCTGCGCCAGGGTGCGGAACGAGCGGCCAGCCAAAGACGCAGCCGGTCCAGGCCGTAAAAAAGTCAGAAGTGCTGTCGGATCGTGTTTTGCTCGAGCGTCCTTGAGCAGACGGCGGGACCGGGCATCAATTGCCAGCCGGCCGTTTTGCGAGTGAAACAAGCCAAAACCAGCCCGAGGAGCAAGAGAATGCAAAAGATCACCCCCTGCCTGTGGTTCGACGACCAGGCCGAGGAGGCCATGAACCATTACATCTCCATCTTCAAGAATTCGAAGGTGCTGAGCGTGATGCGCTGGCCCAAGGGCAGCGGCGATAATGAGGGCAAGGTGCTGATGGTCTCATTCGAGCTCGACGGCGTTCAGTTCCAGGCGCTCAACGGCGGCCCGCAATTCAAGTTCACCCAGGCAGTCTCGCTCTCCATCGACTGCAAGACGCAGGAAGAGGTCGACTATTTCTGGGACAGGCTCATCGCGGGCGGTGGCCAGCCCAGCCAGTGCAGCTGGCTGAAGGACAAATTCGGCCTTTCCTGGCAGGTCGTTCCCGAGCAGTTGCCGAAGCTGCTGCTGGACCCCGACACGGAAAAGGCCGGCCGCGTGATGCAGGCGATGATGCAGATGACCAAGATCGACATCGCCAAGATCGAAGAGGCAGCGAAAGGGTGAACGAACGCGATCTTTCCTTCTCCCCCTGTGGGAGAAGGTGGATCGGCGCGAAGCGCCGAGACGGTTGAGGGGTGCTGGACGGAATGAGACGTTGGTGTTTCCTGGAACACCCCTCATCCGTCGCCTTCGGCGACACCTTCTCCCACAAAGAGGGCTTTGCACGGGAAGCGAAATCCTGGTTGGTGAGTTAATGGGGCTTTTTTGAAGGCCGGGAAAGCAGTTTTCGACGGCTTG
>NZ_JAMYUM010000001.1:620000-621964 GCF_040322975.1 Mesorhizobium sp. M0074 | reverse complement strand
CACACCGGAACTCACAACTTCGGGTTGCGTCGGTGCTTATATTTTTTATTATTGACCTGCCTTTGTGGGGTTGGGGTTGGCGGGGGGTTGATTGTCGGTGTGCCAGGGCGTTATTCCGGGGGGTCGAGGACAAGGATACGGGTGCGGCCTCGGGCATCAACAACGCCGTCTCGCGCATCGGCGGCCTGATTGCCGTGGCGGCGATGGGATCGCTGGCGGCCTGGGTCTATGCTGGCGTGCTCGGCACCGCTGCCGGCTCCGGCATTCCGGGTTTCGGCGAACCGCCGCCAGCCGGCCTGGCGCCCGGCCTCGATGCGGCACGACTTGCCGCCAGCGACGCGGCATTCGCCGCCGTTGCCGCGGTGACCGCGCTGCTTTGCCTGTTTTCGGCAATCACCGCGTGGACGACGGTTTCCGGCGAGCGGCTGCCATGGGCGCGCGACACGGCGAATCAGCACGGCTGACGCCGAAAAACGTCGGCTCAGCCTTCGATCTTGGCGCTCGCGACCTTCAACTGATTGCTGTCTTCCTGCTTGAGCAGGTCGTCGATGCGTTCGCGCTCGCGCTTGAAGGCGACGAGGTCGTCGCCCTTCAGCGTCTTGCCGACCGGTAGGCGGACGCGCATCGAATCGACCTTTGTGCCGTTGACGATCAGTTCGTAATGAAGATGCGGACCGGTGGAGAGGCCGGTTGAGCCGAGATAGCCGATAACCTGACCCTGGCGAACGCGAACACCCGGCTCGATGCCTTTGGCAAAGGCGCTCTGGTGATTGTAGGACGTCTCGTAGCCATTGGCGTGACGCAAGATGATCTGCTTGCCATAGCCGCCGGCCCAGCCGGCCTTTTCGACGACGCCGTTGCCCGCGGCAATGATCGGCGACCCCACGGGAGCCGCCCAGTCGGTGCCGGTATGCATTTTCACATACCCCAAAATGGGGTGGCGCCTGGCACCGAACCCGGACGTAAACCGGCCATTGGGCAAGGGATTGCGCAGCAGAAACTGCTCGGCGCTGCTGCCGTTTTCGTCGAAATAGTCGGTGCTGCCGTCCTGCATCTGGAAACGGTAGAAATTTCGCGTCGTGCCGCCGAAAGTCGCGGAGACGTAAAGCAGCTCGGATTCGTCAGACGCCTGGTCGTCGCCATCGGGCTGCGAGAACAGCACCTCGATACGATCCGTGGGATTGAGGCGCGACTGGAAGTCGACACCGGATGCCAGCAACTTGATCAGCCGCTGCGTCATCGCCTTCGACATGCCGTAGGAATAGGCGGTGCGGTAGATGCCGTCATAGACGTTCGGCAGATTGCCGCGCACTATGGGCGCAGGCGAATCGTCGAACGCCGTCAGCAATTCGGGATTTGGCTCCGGCTCCTGCGCCGGCACGTACTGGTCGTGGTCGTCGAGCGCGATGGTGACGATGTGCTGGGTCCTGTCGTACACGCTGGTGCGAACGATCTTGGCGGCGTCGCCATGGACCTCGAGCCCAACGCGCAGCACGGTTCCTGCCTTGAGGGCCGTGGCATTCAGCAATTTGGCGATCGCCTCGGCCATTCCGGTGGCATCCTCGCCGGTATAGCCCGAATCAGCGAAGGCCTCGGCAATGTCGAGATCCTTGGTGAAGGGGATGATTTCCTCGGCGAAAGCCGGCGCCTGGTCGTCGATGGCGGCGCGCGGCGACACCGAGACGTTTTCCGGGACGATCTTGACGTCATAGGAGCCAGCCATGCTTTCGGCGAAGCCGTCACCGAATCGCTGTGGGTCGACATAATGCAGCGAAGCGACCTGGACAGCGCCGTCGCTCAGATCGGTGCCGGCCTGGCGCACGACCTTTTCCACCTCGTCGGCAGAAAGGTCGCTCTTTTCGTCGAAGGCCGCCGTCTCGATCGGGAAATCGACGGTCTTCAAGCTCATCTCGCTTTCGACCTTGGCGCCATAGATCTGGCTGGCGGCGGCGGCTGCCGGCTGG